>JBCFBD010000013.1:24038-49682 GCA_038562455.1 Anaerolineaceae bacterium
AACGACAACCCCTGGTCGCAGCCGCCATCCCAGCGCGCCGCCTGGGCGGGCAAATTGGAATTGGAACCCTTTGACCCCTCCCGCCATGAGGTGCTGCTCTATGTTGGATGCACCTCCTCCTACAACCGTCGTGCCCAAAAGATCGCCCGCGCGCTGGTGACCCTGCTGCGCGTCGCGGGGGTATCCTTCGGTTACCTGGGCGATGAAGAACCCTGCTGCGGGGAATCCGCGTTGAGCGTCGGTAATTTGCCTTATTTTGAAGAGCTCTCTACCCGCGCCAGCGGTGTTTTCCAACAGTGGGGTGTCAATCAGCTCATCACTATTTCTCCGCATTGTTACGATGTCTTCAAAAACCATTACACCTCACCCGGATTTGAAGCCCTGCATTACACACAATACCTGGCGCATCTAGTGGACGCGAAAAAGCTGTCTTTTACCGTGCCTCTCGACCTGAAAGTGACTTTCCAGGATCCCTGTTACCTGGGTCGCTTGAATGAGGAGTACACTGCGCCTCGAAACATCCTTTCCGCCATCCCCGGCATAGAACTGGTGGAGATGGAAGATTCCCGCCAGGCCGGGTTGTGCTGCGGAGGAGGCGGCGGGCGCATGTGGCTGGAAACCCCCGCCAACGAGCGCTTTTCCGAGATTCGGGTGCAGCAGGCTGTCCGCACCGGCGCCAGCCGTATCGCCACTGCCTGCCCATTCTGTCTCTCGTGCCTGGAGGACAGCGCCAGCCAGGCGGGCGGTAAATTATCCGTGCTCGACATCGCCGAACTGGCTGTTCTGGCACTGGATCACGGTGCCGCGGGAGGCCATGCCTGATGGTCGCTTCACTCTACACCCCTGCTGAAGAAAAGAAGGAGATCTGGGTCTTCCTCGAGCAGGAACGCGGAAAACTGCTGCCGGTCACCCTTGAGATGCTGGGAAAAGGCCGCGAGCTCGCTGACCAGATGGGCTGGCCCCTGTGCGGGCTGCTCATCGGCGCGCAGGTGGTGCACCTGGCGGAGCAGGCTTTCTCGCACGGCGTTGACCGGGTGCTGGTCGCCGAGCATTCCCTGCTCAAGCACTTCACCATCGAAGCCTACGCCCGCGTTGCCAACCAGGCGCTGCTACAGGAAAAGCCATCCGTCATGCTGTTCGGTGCCACCTCTGACGGGCGCGACCTGGCTGCCCGCCTGGCGGTGCGGCTGCGCACCGGGCTTAACGCCGATTGTACCGATCTACGTATTGACCCTTCAACCGGCGTGCTCGTCAGCGAGGTCTCCGGGTTCGGTGGCGGCGTGCTGGCGCTCATCGAAATGCCCGCTCACCGTCCGCAAATGGCCACTGTCCGCCCGGGGGTCTTCCAGGCGCGCCGCGCGCAGCACGGACGGTCAGGTGAGATCATCAATTTTCCCGTGGAACTAATACCCGAAATGATCCACACTCGCGTGCTTGAACGCAACGCAGGTGAGGGCGTCGACCTCACGCAGGCCGAGGTGCTGGTTGCCGGTGGACGCGGAGTGGGAGTTGATTTTTCCCGCTTGCGCGAATTGGCGCTCTTATTGGGCGGCGAGGTCGGCGCGACGCGACCGCCTGTTGACGCGGGCATCATTGAACGCGAGCGCCAGGTGGGGCAGACCGGCGTGGTGTGCAGCCCCAAGCTTACCCTGTGCTGCGGCATCAGCGGCGCGTTTCACTTTGTGGTGGGCATTGAGAAATCCGGCACGGTGATTGCCATCAACGCCGACCCTGAAGCTGAGATCTTTGAGTACGCCGATTACTGTGTCACTGGTGATGTGCAGCAGATCCTGCCGGCCCTGATTGACGCGCTGAAGGACGGTAAGGAGGCCACCCGTGGATAATCCGCGCATCGTGGTATGCGTGAAAGTGGTGCCCAAGCCTGAAGAGGTGCGCGTCAACCCCGAGACCCGCCTGCTTGACCGAGCCAACGCGCGCGCTGAGATCAACCCGCCGGACATGAACGCCCTCGAACTCGCCCTGTCGATGAAGGACCGCTACGGCGGCACGGTCGAGATCCTCAGCATGGGACCGCCGTATTTCGAACCCACCCTGCGCGTTGGGTTGGCGATGGGCGCGGAACGCATCACCCTGCTCAGCGACCGCGCGTTCGGCGGCGCCGACACGCTCGCCACCACCTACACCCTGTCGCAGGGCATCCGCAACCTGGGCGCGGTCGACCTGGTGATTTGCGGTGAAGAATCCTCCGATGGCGCCACCGGGCAGGTGCCCCAGGGTCTGGCGGAGTGGCTGGATTGGCCGCAGCTCACCCTGCTCACTGAATTGGAACTGAACATGCGATCCAGCACAGCCCGCGGCAGGCGCTCGATCCACGGCGGTTATGAACTGCTCGAAGTGCCGCTGCCCTGCGTCGTATCGGTCAAATCCGCCTGCAATGAACCGCGCTTCATGGATCACCGCCTTAAAGCCAAAGCGGCTGAAGCAGAACGATTTACGGTTTGGAATGCAGAAACATTGAGCATCGACCCGCAATACACCGGTTTGGCTGGTTCACCCACCACCGTTTCCGGCCTGGCGGAAGCCAGCACCCGCGAGCGCCGCAGGGAGCAGGTCAGCGGCACGCCGCAGCAAATCGCCGAAAAACTCGCTCAATTGATCCTCGAAAACATATAAAGCCTTTTTTACCAAAAGGTCTATTCTCCGGGTGACCACCGGGGATTATTTTGGTTCTTATTTTCCAGGTACCCGGTCGCGCGTTTCCTCGAGCAGCGGCACGATCTCAGAAAACCCGAGCTGCAGTAGGTGGATGATTTCTGACAGTCCCAGCACCACCGCCCCGGCGACGCCCACGCTCGCCCCAACCTCAACGCCTACGGTGACACCGACGACTGATCGCTGCAGTGTTTATACTAGTTACGATGAGTGCATGAGAAATAAGTGTAAGCCGATTATGGACGATGCAGGAGGATTTTTGAGGTGTGAATCCTATGCGAAAAGACCCCGGTGCCCCCGGGGTCTTTCCAAAGTCTGTCGTCGATGTTCTTAAAGGTTTGTTCGAACATAAATTACTCCCGTGAATGAAAACACTAATAAGATTGATTTTGAGTGCAGGAGTTTCTGAGCTCTTAAGATTGAATTTCCAAATATGCGTGAAATGGAAGGTTAATTTTATATCGCAATATCCCAGTTTGTTCTGTTACTTTTTTTGCTCTTGCACGAATTATTTCAGGTTTTTCGTGTTCATAAAGGTATCGAAACTCATTTGGAGAGGCTTCAATACCTAAGAAGAGAGACGTTTCTAACAACTGGATCAATAGATCAACATCTGATTGAGGTTGCTTAAGTTTTACTAAAGCATCACATAAATTCGTGTACGTGATGATTTCATTGGAACCTGCCAATTCGACTAATAATTCTTCAATATATGGAAATTGGGGTTTGATTTCCGAAACTAGTGTTAAGAAGGCATATTCAGAGTATTCTTTTTCCGCGCCGACAATGTCTTCTTCCTCTATTCTTGGATTACCTCGATTTACAGCTTGTGCCAGAGCTGTTTTGCAAATATAAATAATATCTCTGGGACGTGGAATGACGTGATTTACTAGATAAGTTTTAGTCTCAATGTTTCGAGTTTTTGCCGGGAAAAATCTTTTCCAGACAGTATCAGGTGTTATTTGTTCATCAAGAGAGAATATAAATCTTTCTTCGATAATTCGTTGAAGTAAGTAAGGGTCTGACCAATCTATTGAAGTACATATTAATTTATCTGCTTCCCTTGCGTGAGCTCGCATAAAGGTAAAAATATCTCGGCGTAAAAATACAAGAACTGATACGTTAGAAGGCCTCCAGCTTGGCCCTGATCTCTTAAACTCCTCGGTAATTGCTCGACTAACACTCATTAATCCAAATATAAAGTTTGACAATGGTTCGAGGTCTGATTTTTGCCTCCAAGCTTTGTCTAAATTATCAATCAAGATATAGACTTTTTTGTCAAACAGGACGTTGCCTAAAAATTTTCTCAGTTGATTTAGTAGGTTCTCATGGAGCGTTTCACTAACTTTTACTCTATTACTAGCTGTTTCTTGTGAAAATACGATGTTACAAAGGTTGGATACAGCAGTCTCCAACCTTATCGTGAAATCAGATTGGATATATTTTTTATTTTCCTCAACAAATCTTTTCAGCGCTTGTTCGTGAGAATTGTCTGCAATGTATATTGAACGGTTATTAATCCTCTCTACAAAGGAAAAAGCTAGTTGAGTATATACCAGATATTTCCACAAGCTTTCCATAAGATAACCTTGTTCTGATAAGGGGATACTCAATCTCAATAATCGCAAAACACCATCTAGGTCATAATCTACGGGTTTTAAGACACAAAGATGATTATCTTTGTTTGAGGAAAGCCGTTCAACAATTTGAAACAAGGTCGCAGTTTTTCCTGTACCCTTGCTTCCAACAAAAATCATTGATTGATTTGTTCTTATCGCATCAGAAAAAGCAGCTGTCTCAATGAAGTAATTATTTAATTGATCCTGTTCGTTTTCAGCGATGTAATCGCCAATATAGATCTTTCTAAGCGAAAATGCTTCGTTCTTTAAATGCTTGGACTTAGTAACCAAATCCTTGTTATCTTGAATTTCTTGTAAAACTTGATTAATCCATGGTTGGAGTAACTCAATACCCTCTGATGCGGTTTTATGAACTGCTAATAATTGCTGGTAATCAAACGGTGGTTCATATGGATGATGAGCTAGCATTAGGACGTTTCGGTCAAGCCCATAAGCTAATCCTGCCAAAAAAGAATATTTTATATTTTGCGTTTCATTTGCTTTCGATCTTTCTTCATCGATTAAATGTACTAAAATATATCCGCTATCAACGATGTGCTCTATATACCAATTGAGTGTTTGAATAGAAACTTCGCTAGGATCATCAATAAATAAATGTATTTTTTCGTTTGAAAGAAATTGACTTATTCTTTTTGATGCTTCAGTTTCAACAGAACTCTTCATGTATAGCAAATTATTTGGTCTACCGCTCCTATGCAGTTGTGGTTCAATAAGATCTCTATATAATGTCTCTTCAATTTCAGAAAACGGTCGATCTGATAGAAAACCTTCTGTCAAATTATCTGAGTTGCTATACGTTCTGTATCCTATTGTAGAGAGTATTTTTGTCTTTTTAAAATTACTTTCTGCTTTAGGATCAGTTCTATCTAGCGATAACCAGACACGTTTATCTTGTGCAATTGCATATCCTAATTCGAAAAGGACATTCGGATTTAAATTAGTCACATCACAGAGAAATATATCTGCTTTCCTAATTGCTTCACAAATCTTACCAATAACAAATTTGCCTGATACTCCTAAACTTTTCCAACCGATAATATCTACGTATCCAGTTTTGCACAATTTTGGGATTGCTGTTTCTATAGTCTCTGATAGGCTAAGAGGAAATGTCGGGTATGCGTAAAAACAAGTGACAATTTTTTTTGCTAAGGTCATGGGTCCTCCTATGTTGAGAAATTACCGAACTCGAATTTCCTCATTGCTACATATATCCTACTTCCAACCCCATAACAATATCAACGCTCAAGACTAAATTAAGTTCTTAATGACGAGCACTCGCTCATAATTCACACTTAGAAGTATCAGAAATGTGTAAAGAAAATATCCATTAGAGTTCTCCAAAAATTGCGGTACTTTCTTCTTTAATTTCTTAGGCGATACAATGATTGAGTACTTAGTCTTATTTAAAAGGGTCTTTAGCATACTAATAAGTGCAAACTAAAGATGGAATTCTCGACAATCTTCTTCTATGGAACATCCCCATAATCTCATGTTGTAAAATTAGTTTAACATAATATACAAAAGTTTTTCTCATTGAGCGATTACAAAATCGAAATGATGGGGAAAATTCTTGCTAAAATAATTATGGGAAATCTAGGAGGACATTATGACGCTATGGTTGGTTCGCGCTGGAAGTCGCGGAGAACGCGAGGAATTCGCCCTGAAAAATAAAGTGGCTGTAATAGGTTGGGAGGAACTCCCTGATTTGTCCAGTATTGAAGAACGACACGAACTGCATAAAATTCTTCAAACTTCATACCCCGATGAAAAGATAAATACTCTTCGAAATTGGGAAGGGCAAATCTGGCAATTCATCCATGAAATTAAAATAGGCGACAAAGTTGCGTTACCTCTAAAGCAAAGAGCTTTCATTGCATTTGGAGAAGTGGTTAGTAAATATCAATATGAACCTAAAAATCCTCCTGGTGCAAGACATGTTATCTCTGTAAATAAATGGCAGGAACTTCCTCGAAAATCGTTCGATCCGGATATTCTGTTTTCTTTTGGGGCATTTAAAACTGTCTGCCAAATTCAACGGAATAAGGCGGAAAATCGAGTTGCCGAGGCGCTCTCAGGTAAGAAAGATATTCGTACTGATGATAGAGAAGAAGATATTGATGTAGGTCTAATCGCTCGCGATCAAATCGTCAATTATATCGAACGAAAATTCAAAGGTGATAAGTTAGCATTTTTAGTCGATGCAATACTAACTGCGCAAGGATTTAAAACGCGAGTTTCACCTAAAGGGGCAGATGGTGGAGTTGATATTCTCGCAGGTAAAGGCGCGTTTGGGTTTGAGGTTCCTAGAATTGCAGTCCAAGTAAAATCGTTTGATGATCCCATCGATATCAAAGTTTTTAATGAACTTCAAGGATCCATGACCAATTTTGGTGCAGACCAAGGATTAATCGTCACCTGGGGAGGATATAAGAACACTGTTGAAAAAGAAGCTGCCAGACATTTTTTCAAGATGAAGATTTGGGACGCGAATACTTTAGTCCAAATGATCCAAGATAATTACGAAAATCTCTCTGAAGAAATTCAGGCTGAATTACCACTAAAACAAATATGGGCTTTGGTACCCGAGGATGAGGAATAAACGACCTACGTCATAGAATTCCTGGTTGTAAATTCCGATTTGAAAGACTATTTAAGATATTCAACCTGAACAAAATGGAATTTGAAAAACATAACAATAAAGTCGTATTATCAACCAAGGAAAATAATTTCTTCAAAAACATTATCTAACAATAGTAAGCCTTGTTAATCTTTCATCGCTATGATAAAATTGGGGATGACAAAGCTTTTTCGATGATCGGTTTTGTGTCGGGTACCGTAGTAGACAAAACACGCGAAAATCAGGGGCTTTAGGTACTATAGGGCGCGTGGCTCAGTTGGTTAGAGCGCACGGTTCACATCCGTGAGGTCGTGGGTTCGAGTCCCTCCGCGCCCACCTCACAAAAGCCACCCGTCCGGGTGGTTTTTTTTCACCCTTCGTCCATTCGCTAATCACTTTTCACTGCTCTTCCCCAATTAAGACATTTGTCATCTTCCCCCACCTCATATTTGTTGTATAATATATGCAAATACTCGTATATATACATATTTGTCTGACATACGGAGCCAAATGAGCGATAACAACCTTAGAGAGGAAGTGGTGCGCCTGCACGCCCAGGTGTGCAGCGGACTGGCTGACCCCAACCGCATTCTCATCATTTATAATCTGTCCGCCGGGCCGCGCTGCGTGAACGACATCGCCGCTTCGCTCGAGCTCCCCCAACCCACCATCTCGCGCCACCTCAAGATCCTGCGCGAACGCGGCATCGTGCGCGCCGAGCGCGAAGGGCAATCGATCAACTACCGCCTCAGCGATCCGCGCATCATTAGCGCTTTGGATACATTGCGCTCGATCATGGCGGACCAGCTCAAAGACCAGGTGCTGTTAGCCAGGCAAGTGAATGAAAAAATCACCCCATAACAAAAACGGAGAGAACGCATGAAAACATTTTTGATCCTCGGCGCCGGCACAGGCGGCACCATGATGGCGAACAAGCTCGCAAAGCGGCTTGACCTCAAGGAGTGGCGCATCATACTGGTCGACAAGGACGAGACCCATTATTATCAGCCGGGTTTCCTCTTCCTGCCTTTCGGCTATTACACCCCCGATAAGGTGAAACAGCCCAAACGCAAGTTCGTGCCCGCGGGAGTGGAGTACGTCGTCTCGGAAATCGAACTGATCGAGCCGGAAGCCGGTAATGTGACCCTCACCAAAGACAACCGCGTCATCCACTTTGACCAGTTGCTCATCGCCACCGGCACCGACATCCACCCCGAAGAGGTGGAGGGCATGCTCGACGGCTGGCGCAAGAACATCTTCGATTTCTACACCTTCGAAGGCGCCATGGCGCTGCGCGCGTTCCTCAAAGACTTCAAAGGCGGACGCCTGGTGCTCAACATCAAAGAGATGCCCATTAAATGCCCCGTCGCTCCCCTCGAGTTCCTCTTCCTGGCGGACGCCTACTTCACCAGGCTCGGAATGCGCGATAAGGTCGAGTTGATCCTCGCCACCCCGCTGCCTGGCGCTTTCACCAAGCCGGTCTCCTCAAAAATGCTCGGCGAGGTGCTGCGGAAGAAGGGCATCCAGGTGGAGGCTGAGTTCGACATCATGGAAGTCGAAGCCGCCAACAATCTCATCCGTGGGTACGACGGACGCGAGATCCCCTACGACCTGCTGGTTGCTATCCCCACCAACATGGGCTCAGACGTGATCAAACGTTCAGGCATTGGTGACAACTTGTATTTCGTCCCCACCAACAAAGAGACCCTGCGCTCAGAGAAGTACGAGAACATCTGGGTGATTGGCGACGCCACCAACATCCCCGCGTCGAAAGCCGGTTCGGTGGTACATTACGCCGCTGAGACGCTCATCGAGAACATCATGTCCGGGCTCGAGGGCAAGCCCCTCACCGCCAAATTCGACGGACACTCCACCTGCCACATCGTCTCCGGCTTCAACAAGAGCTTGCTCATCGACTTCAGCTACGAAGTCGAACCGCTCACCGGCCTTTACCCCTTCCCGGTGGTAGGTCCCTTCCCGCTGCTCAAGGAAAGCTGGTTAAACTACATCGCCAAACTCTCGTTCAAATGGATCTACTGGAACATCATGCTGCGGGGAATCCCCTTCCCGCTGCCGCCGAATTACTCGATTTCTGGCAAAAAATTGGTGAAGTCCGCCTGAGTTGATCTTACAGGCGAAAAAATCATTCGTTTTCGACACTCATAGGAGGAACACAAATGGCAACAAAAACAATTGCAGGAGCTGTAGTTCAGGTCAACGATGAAGGTTTCATGACCAACCCGGCTGAATGGACCAAAGAGATCGCGGTCGAGATCGCAAAAGAGGAAGGCATCACCGAATTAACCGACTCCCACTGGAAGGTGATCGAGTTCTGCCGGGCAAATGCCGCCAGTACTGGCGCTGCCCCCACGCTGCGCGGCATCACCAATGGCGCTGGCGTGAGCACCAAGGACCTCTTCGCCCTCTTCCCCAAGGGTCCCGCCAAGAAGGTCGCCAAGATCTCCGGTCTCGGCAAACCCGAAGGTTGCGTATAATCCTGTTTGATAATCAACTATCATTAAAAAAGGAAAAATAAAATGTCAGAAGAAAATCGCAAGATCGCGTTCATATGCTCAAAAGGCAATCTAGACATGGTGTACCCCGCCCTGGTGATGGGCTGGGCAGCCCTCGGCAATGGCATCGATGTGACCCTCTTCTTCACCTTCTGGGGCATGGATATGATCAACAAAGCCCGAGTGGATCATCTCGAGGTTCCTCCCATCGGCAACAGCAGCATGAAGATGAACATGATGGGCGTGCCAGGTTACGTCGGTATCCCGCAGATCTTCGGCATCGTCCCCGGCATGACTGCCTTCGCCAGCTCGTTGATGAAGAGCAAGATGAAGAAAATCGAAGTGCCCACTGTACACGAATACCTTGATATGCTCACTGACGCCGGTGCGAATATGTACGCCTGCAAGATGTCAGTGGATATGTTTGGGCTCAAGAAGGAAGATTTCATCGACGGCGTCAAAGACATCGTCACCGCCGGTGATTTCATGGATATGACCGAAGGCGCGCAGATCATCTTTATTTGATCCCGCATCACGTATATTCAAGCCGGGACTCACCTTCCCGGCTTTTTGTTTGCCTTATAACACCATTTTTGAAAGGATGACAATTCTCCCCTCTCGGGGTAGAATCGACGCATGCCAAAATATCATGTTTATCAACCTGAGGAACCCGCGCTAAGGCGGGAACCCGTGCGCCGCAGGCACCCGGTGCGCACCGGTATCCTGATCCTGCTGATCCTCTTCCTGTTCTTTACCCCTTTGCGCAGCACACTGCTTATCATCGGTATCGACCGTACACCCGAAGGCACCAATGCCGGGCGCAGCGACACCATGATCCTCGCCACCATGCCGCCCTTCCTGCCGCAAATGACGCTCTTCTCCATCCCGCGCGATCTGTGGGTGAGCATCCCCGGCGTGGGTGAAAACCGTATTAATACCGCTCACTACTTCGCTGAACTCAGCCAACCCGGCACCGGTCTCGCGGCTGCCGCGGGTGTGGTTGAGGCGAACTTCGGCATCAGGGTGCCCTATGTAATCCGCATCAAGTTTGATGGCATCATCAACATCGTCGACGCCATGGGTGGCATCACCGTCACAGTGGAGCAGTCCACCGGCATGTTCGAAGCCGGCACGCACACGCTCGATGGCACGCAAGCATTGGCTTTCGTACGCGACCGTAGCGGAGCAGATGATTTTTCGCGCCAGAAGCACGCGCAGATCTTCTTATCGGCTGCTGTAAAAACAATGTTGAATCCGGTCAAATGGCTGCGTATCCCGGCGGTTGCTGCTGCGACCATCCAGTCGTTGGATACAAACATCCCCTTCTATGCGTGGCCGCGCTTGCTGTATGGCATGGCATTTTCGGCGCTGTTCGGTTTCGACGCACAAACCCTCGACCGTAATTGGGTGACCCCCTGGCGGACTGACGACGGTGCACAAGTGCTCATTCCCAATTGGGACCTCATTAACCCGGCAATTGCCGAAATATTTAAATAGAGTTAATTCTGAACACTTTACCTGCTGTTGCGCCTTGCCATCAAAACCAGCAGCAGCGCGATGATCAAGCACACCAACCCAGCACTGTCGAACAAGATGAACCGTCCTACGCTTGCCTCGATCAGCGGGTGCTCGCCGGGCAATCCCAGCAGGATTAACGTTTCGCCCGTCACCCCGATAAACTGCATGATTACCGCCTCGATCAGTGAGACGAAATGCCGCAGCGGGTGCACGGCTGCGAATATATACGGGATGTTCCACATCAGGAAGAGTAAGCCCATCCCGCGCAGCATCGCCTCGCCCGCCACCCCGCTCAATTCGAAGCCATAAGCAAACTCGCCTGGGCGCAGCATGAACAGGAACGCCGCCTGCAGGTTCATCAGGGTTACCCCCGAGATCAACACCCGGCTGCTCCAAACCAAGCTGGTCGTGCGATGCGTTTGCATGCCTTAATTATAGGAGCATTCCGCCAATCGCCAATACCAGCACATGAGGGGGGTAATATCTGGCATACTCCAATATCTTCGGTAAATTGCGTATATATCTGTGGATAAAATTCCGTTACTCACTTGAATTTTGTCAAAAAATCGCTACAATATTAATCAGTGGTATGACCTCTTACCAATTTGTAAGCTGAAAGGGGTGAGCATGTCCGAATGGATCTCACCACAAAAGCCCGCCGAATACGCGGAGTCCCGCCTGGTCGAGGCGATCCTCGACGGCACCTTTCCTATCAATTCCCAATTACCACCTGAACGCGAGTTGGCCGAGAAATTGGGTGTCACACGCCCCACCCTGCGCGAAGCGTTGCAGCGACTTTCGCGCGATGGCTGGCTCGATATCCGCCACGGCCGCTCCACCCGCGTGCGCGATTATTGGAAGGAAGGCAACCTGCTTATCCTCTCCGCCATCACTCGCCATCAGCAGCATCTTCCCGCTGACTTCGTACCCAACCTGCTGAAAGTCCGCTTGCTGCTCGCCCCCGAATACACCCACCTGGCAATCCGCAACGCCCCAGCTGAGGTTATCCGCCTCCTCGAAGCGATGCAGCAGGTGCCGGATACGAGGGAAGAGTTCACACGCGTGGATTACAACATGCATTTCCTCCTCACCACCCTTTCCGGCAACCCGATCTTTACCCTCATTTTCAATGGCTTCACCAGCCTCTACCAGTCCATGGGATTGATCTACTTCAGCGACAGTCGCGCGCGCGATCATTCGCGGTCGTTTTACAAGAAATTATTATCCGCCGCACTTTCAAACGACATCTTCATGGCGGAAGAGGTCACGCGCAGCGTGATGCGCGAAAGTATCGAACTTTGGCAGCACTCATCAAATATTTCACCAATCAAGGAGCGGTAAATGTGGAAAAAAGGTTGGCGGCAACATATCTGGTCCCAGCTTGACCAGGTATGGGATATCCTGATCATCGGCGGCGGGATCACAGGCGCGGGCATCTTGCGCCGCGCGGTTGAGGAGGGTTACTCCGCGTTGCTCGTCGAGGCTGGTGATTTTTCCTCTGGCACCTCGAGCCGCTCTTCAAAACTTATCCACGGTGGATTTCGCTACCTGCGCAACAAGCAATATAATGTCACCCGTGAATCCGTGCGCGAACGCGAATGGCTGCTCAAAGAAGCGCGCGAATTAGTGACGCCGCTGGGATTCCTCATGCCCTGCCCGCACGATTCCCGGGTCGCGCAGCAGTACGCCGTAGGCGTTGTGATTTACGACCTGCTTGCTCCCAAGTGGCAGCACCACCACCTCAGCCGGTCTGAGATACTCACCCGTTGCCCGCAACTGGAATCGCAGGATCTCAACAGGGGATTCCTTTACTACGACGCCGCCATGGATGATTCGCGCGTTATTCTGCGCCTGCTCGGTGAAGCAGTGGCGGCGGGTGGCAGCGCGCTAAATTACACCCGCGCCACCCGCCTGCTCAAAGACACCAAAGGCACGGTGCGCGGTGCGGTGATCAGCGACCAATCTCCCGCAGGTCTCGGCGAACGTGAGGTGCAGGCGAAAGTGGTGATCAATGCTGCCGGTCCGTGGAGCGATGACCTGCGCGCGCAGGTTGGCGGCCCTGCCCGTTTACGGCGCTTGCGTGGGTCGCACCTGGTCTTTGCGCGTGAACGCTTGGATCTGCACCAGGCGATTACTCTGCGCCACCCGCTCGACGGACGCGCGATGTTCGCCATCCCCTGGGAGGGCGTCACGCTGGTTGGCACCACCGACCTCGACCACGTTCATCCGCTCTCGCAGGGTGAGCCCTATACCACACCCCAGGAGATCGACTACATTCTCGCAGCTGCCAGGGCGACTTTCCCTTCGCTCAACCTCAGCGAAGCGGATATTCTTTCCACTTTCTCTGGTTTACGGCCAATCATAAGCACCGGTCATGCCGACCCTTCCAAAGAATCCCGCGCTCACGTGGTATGGGAGGAAAACGGGCTCATTACCATCACCGGCGGCAAATACACCACCTTCCGCCTGATGGCAGAAGCCGCGCTGCGCCAGGCGCTGCCCCGCCTGCCCCACCCTGCGAATCTGTCGAAGCGTAAACGCTATTTCACGCAGCTTCCTCTTAACTCGCTCCCTGCCGGGTTATCAGTCGCTCAATACAATTACCTGTCGGGACGGTACGGGGAGGAAACCCTTCAGCTTTTAAACGACGCTGCGGAAGACGAAATGCAACCCATCCATCACCTGCCGAACGTCTGGGCTGAGTTGCGTTGGGCAGCCCGCAGCGGCGCCGTGGAGCACCTGGACGACCTGCTGCTGCGCCGCGTGCGCATCGGCCTCACCCTGCCCGATGGAGCCGCCGCCGAGCTCGACCGCGTGCGCGCAATCGTCCAGCCTGAGTTGGGCTGGAGCAATGCGTTATGGGATGCCGAACTCGCCCGTTATTATGACATCTACGCGCACTCATACAGCCCAACCCCGCTTGGTTTTTGAACAGAGGAGACAAAATGCCAAAAAAGAAGGTCATTCCCAACTGGTACCAAGCACCAACACCTCCCCGCACCTGGCGTTCCCTCTTCAAGTGGGGCGACCCGGCTGGGTTCAAACATCCCAACAGCGGTCTTGTGCGCCTGGTGATGGACACTTTCGGGCTGACGGAGGATGAACTGCAGCAGCCGCTCGACCTGGGTCTCGACCTGGTCGAAATGGAAACGCCGGTTACCCTCGATCCGCGACACATCCAGGCGTTTCGCGCCATCTGCGGTGAGGAGAACGTCAGCAGCGACACCTATGCCCGCATCAAGTGTTCGTACGGCTACGGCATGATTGATGCGTTGCGTCTCCGCAAGCACATCGTGGAAAACCTGCCCGATCTCGTCCTCGCACCGCGCTCTAGCGAAGAGATCCAGCTGATCATTGATTATTGCGACCAGTACGCCATCCCCATTTACATTCACGGCGCGGGTTCCACCGTCACGCGCGGCAAGGAAGCAATCAAAGGCGGTGTCTCAATCGACATGAGCCGTCACATGCGCCGCTTGGTTTCATTCAACGAGACTGACCAGACCATCACCGTCGAAGCCGGCATGACCGGGCCTCAATTGGAAGAACTGCTCAATCATGCCCCAGAGCGCCTGGGCGCGCAGCGGCGTTATACCTGCGGGCATTTCCCGCAATCCTTCGAGTACTCCAGCGTAGGCGGTTGGGTCGTCACGCGCGGTGCAGGCCAGAACTCTACTTATTACGGCAAGATCGAGGACATCGTCATCGCGCAGCAGTATGCCACCCCGCGCGGCACCTTCCAGACCTGCCCGCACCCGCGCAGTGCCAACGGCCCAGATTTTGACCAATTGATGATGGGCAGCGAAGGCAGTTTGGGTGTGTTGGTGAACGTGACACTCAAAGTATTCCGCTGGATGCCGGACAACCGCAAGCGCTTCAGCTACATGTTCAAGACCTGGGAGGACGCGACCTCTGCTTGCCGCGAAATCATGCAATGCGAATGCGGGTACCCCTCCGTCTTCCGCCTCTCCGACCCGGAGGAGACTGATGTGGCGATGAAGCTCTACCACATCGAGGGCACACCGGCTGACAGCCTGCTCAAGCTTGCCGGTTACCAGCCAATGCAAAAATGCCTGCTTCTCGGTCTGACTGACGGTGAGCACGGATACGCCCGCAATGTCAACCGTAAAATTCGTCAGATCTGCCGCCAACACGGTGCATTCAACCTCAGCTTCGCCCCTGTCACACAGAACTGGGAAAAGTGGCGCTTCCGCGACCCCTACATGCGCGAGGACCTTGAAGATTTCGGTGTGCTCATTGACACGCTTGAGTGCGCGGTCACCTGGTCGCAGATGAAAGCGGTACACGCCAAGGTGCGTGGGTTCGTAAAGAGCCGCCCCAACACCGTTTGCATGACGCACCTCTCTCATGCCTACCCACAGGGAGGCAACCTTTACTTCATCTTCATCGCAAAAATGTCTACAATTAACGAGTACCTCGAACTGCAGTACGGCATTCTCACTGCCATTCAGCAGAGCGGCGCCGCCATCAGCCACCATCACGGCGTCGGCAAACAGACCGCACCTTGGCTGGAGGGGCAGATCGGAAGCGCGCAAATGGATGTCATTCGCGCATTGAAGAATCATTTCGACCCGCGCAATGTCTTAAACCCCGGTGGTACGCTCGGTTTGGACATGTCAGCGGAGCAGCGGGAAATGCGCTGGAGCAAGAATCTGGAGGATTAAATGAGCGCTGAACATTTACTGGCGATTGATGTTGGTACGCAATCCACGCGCGCGCTGGTCTTCGACCTGCGCGGCAACATGGTAGCCAAAGCGCGTGTGGAGATCGAGCCATATTATTCCACCGCTCCCGGGTTGGCTGAGCAGGACCCGGAGGTCTTCTGGCAAGCGATTTGTAATGCCTGCCAACAAGTGCTAGTGATGCCCGGAGTGGATAAGCACAACCTCGCCGGTGTGGCATTGACTACCCAGCGCTCCACTCTGATCAACGTGGATAAAACTGGCAAACCGCTGCGTCCTGCCATCCACTGGCTTGACCAACGCCGCACCCCCGGTGTGAAACCGGTAGGCGGTGTGTGGGGGTTGCTCTTCGCTATCACCGGCATGAAGGAAACTGTCGCATATTTACAGGCAGAGGCGGAATGCAACTGGCTGCAAAAATACCAGCCGGAGATCTGGAACAATACCCACAAGTACCTGCTTCTGTCTGGCTATTTAACTTACCGACTTTCCGGACGCTTCGCCGATTCAGTCGGTGCCACTGTGGCTTACATACCGTTTGATTACAAAAAACAGCAGTGGAGCGGTAAACGGGATTGGAAATGGCAGGCGGTGCCGGTAAGTGCAGAATTGCTTCCCGAGCTGGTGAAACCCGCCGAACAGATCGGAGTCATCACGTCTGAGGCAGCCGCCGCTACTGGTATACCCATTGGGCTGCCGCTCATAGCCGCCGCAGCTGATAAAGCTTGCGAGGTGATCGGCGCTGGCTGCATCGAACCGGATATCCCCTGTCTTTCTTTCGGCACTACTGCCACAATCAACACTACGCTCAACAAGTACGTCGAAGTCATCCCTCTCATCCCGCCCTACCCTTCCGCCATCCCCGGCTGGTACTCGCTCGAAATCCAGATCTACCGCGGATTCTGGATGGTCTCGTGGTTCAAGCGCGAGTTTGGTATGAATGAAGAGCGGCTCGCCGGTCAGCGCGGTGTGCCGACCGAAGACCTCTTCGATGACCTGGTGAATGCCTCTCCGCCTGGTTCGCTGGGGCTCACTTTGCAGCCCTACTGGTCCCCCGGGTTGAAGGTGCCGGGACCTGAAGCCAAAGGCGCAATCATCGGTTTTGGCGACGTACATACGCGCGCGCATCTTTACCGCTCGATCCTTGAGGGGCTGGCGTACGGTCTGCGCGAGGGCGCTGAACGCACCAGCCGCCATACGCACGTGCCCATCCGCGAAGTGCGTGTAAGCGGCGGTGGTAGCCAGAGCAAAGCCGCCATGCAGATCACTGCAGATATATTCGGGCTGCCCGCCTCAAACCCACATGTGTACGAAACCAGCGGATTAGGCGCTGCTATTGACCTGGCGGTGGGGCTCAAGCTGCATCCGGATTTCCAGACCGCTGTGAAGGAGATGACCCGCGTCGGTCAAACCTTTGAGCCGATTTTAGAAAATCAGCGCATTTACAACGAATTATACGGACGCGTCTATCTCAAGATGTACGACCGCCTCAAACCGCTTTACGATGAGATCCGTGACATCACCGGTTATCCACCGAGCGATTAAACGGGAAATCAACACAACTTACAGGCAGCCGTCGGCTGCCTTTTGTTTTTCCGGAGGAGGAAATTAGATTACAGTATAAAATTATCAAATACAAACTCGATCGCATATCGCCGGAGAACCTGTATGGTAGAGATCAAGGGCAAACACATTATCGATGAACACAACCGCGTGCTCATGCTGCGTGGAGTCAACCTGGGCGGCAGCAGTAAGGTGCCTGCCACTCCGGATGGCGCCACTTACCGCTCTGAAGGTTTATTTCAGCATCGCGAGATCTCGTTCGTCGGTCGGCCCTTCCCGCTGGAGCAGGCTGACGAGCATTACCGCCGCCTGCGTGGCTGGGGATTCAACACCCTGCGTTTCCTCATCACATGGGAAGCCGTTGAACATGCCGGTCCCGGCGAGTTTGACACCAAATACCTCGATTACCTGCGCGCGGTGGTCAGCCGGGCAGGCGAACATGGCTTCATGGTCTTCATCGATCCGCACCAGGATGTTTGGTCGCGTTTTACCGGCGGTGATGGTGCCCCGGGCTGGACCCTCGAAGCCGCCGGACTGGACATGACCAAATTCAAGCACACCGCTGCCGCAATCGTGCATCAAACACACGGCGACCCATTCCCGCGCATGATCTGGCCGACCAACGGTTACAAGCTGGCAGCAGCCACCATGTTCACGCTTTTCTTTGCCGGCAACGATTTCGCCCCAGCCACGCTGATGGAAGGAATTCCCATCCAGGAGTACCTGCAATCGCATTTTCTGGAGGTCATGCGCCAGGTCGCCATTACCCTCAGCGGATTGGATTGCGTGATCGGTTACGACGTCTTCAATGAACCGCAGAAAGGCTACGTGGGAGTGCGCGACTTGCGCCTGGATATGAAAACACTGCGCATTGGCCCAACCCCTACCCCCTGGCAGTCGATCCTGCTTGCTTCCGGTTTCCCACAGCGCGTCCCCATCTTCCCACTTGGTCTGCTCGGTCTCCCGCTCAAGCGCCATGTTTTGACCAATCAGCAGCGCGAGAATGCCTGGCTGCCCGGCAGAACCTGCGTGTGGCGCGAGAATGGCGTGTGGGATCTCACTTCAGATGGCACCCCCCATCTTTTACGGCCAGGTCATTTCGCTCGGGTGGGCAGCGAACCCGCCGATTTCGGGCGTCATCACCTGGTCCCTTTCACGCGAAAGTTCGCCGATATCATCCACTCGGTCGACCCACATGCGCTCATCTTCATGGAAAACGAGGTCGATGACTCATCTCCAACCTGGCAGGAAGCTTCTCAACATAGGGTAGTCTACGCGCCGCACTGGTACGACGGCATCACCCTCCTCACCAAGCGCTTCCTCCCCGCACTCGGTTCGCATTCCCGCAAGCGTACCCCCGTGGTCGGAAGACGCAATGTTCGGCGTTCCTACGCTGCCCAGTTGGGAGTGCTGAAACACGAGGCTAATGAAGATCTCGGCGGCGTGCCTGTATTGGTCGGCGAGACCGGCATACCCTTCGATCTGAATAGCCAACGGGCTTACAGGACAGGAGATTTTTCCGTGCAGACCAGGGCAATGGACCGCAGCCTGCGCGCAGTCGAAACCAATTTATTGAACTGCACCATTTGGAATTACACCTCGGACAATGACAACCTTCACGGCGACCTGTGGAATGACGAGGATCTGTCTATCTACAGCCCCGACCAAAGAATAGACCCAACCGACATCCACTCCGGCGGTCGCGCGCTCGGATCGGTCGTCAGACCCTATCCCATCGCCACCACCGGACAACCCTTGCATCTCTCCTTCGATTACCACTCGAAATTATTCACCTATGCATTCAAAGGGGAAAAAACTGCATACCAGGCACCGACCTTGATCTACGTTCCGTCCATGCACTACTCGGGCGGATTGCGGGTCGATGTTACGGATGGTAAATACACATACGACCATGAAAGACAAATCCTGGAATATTACCCGGGAACCCTTGACTCGCATATAATTACCCTGTACCCGCGTTCGTGAAATTTGTTCGTATATTATTATCAGTGGAGGTGCCGCATGTCTCATTTACCAACCGATCACAGTGATGTCCCCATTCGTTTGTTCAAATCCGATTTTCTCGAGTTTTTCTCGCATATCAGTCCGATAGCGGTAGTAGTGATCTGGCTGCCAGTGGCTATCTTCTTTCTCATTCGCTCCATCGTCAAGATTCCCGCTTTTACGTCCGCGGTTTTCATCCCGCTTGGTTTTCTACTTGGGATCTTCCTATGGACAATCTCGGAATACCTGCTGCACCGATTCCTGTTTCACATGCCGGTGAAAGGCGAAAAAGCCCAGCGCATCGTGTTCCTCTTTCATGGTGTGCACCATGCCCAACCGCAAATGAAGACCCGCCTGGTAATGCCGCCCGTGGTCTCGATCCCGCTGGCACTCATCTTCTACGGCTTGTTTTATCTATTATTCACGGTGCTCTTCCAGGCGCCGCATTGGGTGAGCCCGGTTTTTTCCGGATTCATCATCGGCTACCTGGTCTATGACCTCACGCATTACGCCACGCATCACTTCCCCATGCGTAAGGGTTATCTCAAGTTCATCAAACGCTATCACATGCAGCATCATTATAAGACTCCCGATAAGCGCTTTGGAGTAAGTTCCCCTCTCTGGGATAAAGTATTTAACACCTACCCTCAGTAAAACTTGTGGATTGGTTGCCTTTATCCATCATAATCATGGCATCTCTACTCGGAATTTGCCTGCTGTTGGCTATTCCGATGGTCCGACGGCGTACCTTATCAGATACCGACACCCCCGCGGCATTTGACCTCGAGTTCGAAGAAATATCCCTCACAACCGAGGATCACATTGACCTGCGCGGATTCTGGATTCCCTGCCCGGATTCCCACCGCGCGGTGATCATGCTGCACGGTTTTGCCGGCAGCCTGGACCCCGACCTGCGTTACGCGCCGCATTTGCACAATGCTGGGTTCAATGTGCTGATGTTTGATTTCCGCGCCCACGGACGCAGCGAAGGCAGGTTCACCAGCCTTGGTGCGCTGGAAACTCGTGATGTGCGTGCTGCCGTGATCTTCACCCGGACAAAAGGCTGCGACCGTATCGGCTTGCTCGGGTTTTCCATGGGCGGGCGTGCCGCTATCATGACCGCGGTCGCAAGCTCCGGGGTACAGGCTGTCCTCTCCGATGGTGCACCGCCGCGGTTGGTCACCGCTGTGACTCAGAACCTCTGCATGCGTAAGGTACCACTGCCCGTCAGTTGGCTGACCGCGCGCATGATGCTGCTCGGTGCGTCGCTTATCACTGGCAGTAACCTTTTTTCACACGACCCTCTGTTCGCGGCATCAAACCTGTCCGGTATCCCGGTGCTTTTTTTCCACGGAGAGCAGGATCGCTATGCCACCAGCGCTCAAATGAGCGAAATACTTCAAAATGCCGGCCCTCACGCCCGGCTCTGGCTCGTGCCAGAGGCGAAGCATCGTGACATTGAAAACTCGCGCCCCGCTGAGTACCTGCAAAAATTACTCGCCTTCTTTACCGAGAACTTATGAACCGACATTACCGGAGGAAACTATGAAACGTCGCGCCATCTGGCATCTTTTCGCAATTAACGCCTACTGGATCGGTCTGTCGTTCATGTGGAACAGCCTGCACGTCACCATCCTCCCGGCTGTCCTGCTGAATTATGTCCCCGACACGCAAAAGAACACCTGGCTGGGGCTGCTCACCTTCTTTGGTTTGATCATCGCCATGCTCGTACAGCCGCTATCCGGCGCGGTCAGTGACCACTGGCAGGCGAAGCTGGGGCGCCGCCGCCCATTGATGTGGCTGGGCACAGCCGGCGACCTGGTCTTTCTGGCGATCATGGGCTTCATCGGGGGTCTGCCTGCACTTTTCATCGGTTACATCGGTCTGCAGACCACCTCCAACGTAGCACACGGACCCGCCCAGGGGTTGATCCCCGACCTGGTGCCCGCTGAAAAACTTGGGCTGGCCAGCGGTATCAAGACCGCGTTCGATATGGCCGGCATCGTCATCTCATCCCTGTTGATGGGCTTTCTCATCAGCGCCAAGGATGCCGACCCGCGCCTCTCGGTCTCAGTCATCATCCTCATGCTGGTGGTGTTCGGCCTGATCACGCTGGTCTTTTCCAAAGAGCAGTCCACCGTCAGCCCGATCAGGAACCACATCGAACCGCGTAAATTATTCAAAGAGGTCTTTGATTTCAAAGTCGTTGGCAACCGCCATTACTGGCAATTGATTCTCAGCCGCTTTCTCTACCTGGTGGGCATTTACGGATTTCAATCCTTCGCCCAGTATTTCATCCGTGACAAATTCCCCGACCGCGACCCGATCGTGTTCACGCAGTTCGTCATGGGTTCCTTTGTGGTGGTGCTCATCATCTTCAGCCTGGTGGCAGGTGTGTTGAGCGATAAACGCGGACGCAAAAAGCTGCTTTACCTCTCCTCGGTGATCGGCGCGATCGGGGCGGTGCTGCTCATCTTCGCCAGCACCGCTGCGGAACTGCTCATCTACGGCTCGATCATGGGTGTGGGGCTCGGCATCTTCCTCAGCGTCAACTGGGCATTCGCCAACGACATGGCTCCCCAGGGAGACGCCGGCAAGTACATGGGATTGACCAACATCGCCACCGCTGGTTCTGCGGCAGTTGCCCGCCTGGAGGGTCCGATGACCGACCTGCTCAACAACGCTGCACCCGGGCAATGGTGGGGCTGGACCGCGCTGTTTGCCGTCTCAGCCTTGTTGATGCTCCTTTCCGCAGTCGCGTTGTTCAAAGTGCCCGAGCCGGTTAAAACTTCGGCTTGATATTTCGTTTGGTTCTAGCTCGCAAAGCATCCCTTATAATAAGGGCATGGAACTCGAGGTTTTCCTTAATAGTTACCCGGAAGAGGTGAGATCCCGCTTGCGCGCGGCGCAGACAGAGCTAATTTCGCGCTACCCGGCGCTCTGCGAAGAACCCGACCTCCCATCGCGCATCCTGGTCTACCGTCTCGGAGCTGGCAATCAAGGCGTGGTATTCACGCTTATCCCGTCCCACGCTGGCGTGAAGCTCGGCATCTACAGGGGCCGTGAGTTGGACGATCCAGCAGGTCTTCTCTCGGGCAGCGGCAAAGTTCACGCCACGATTCCACTTAATGAGTCCACTTTTGATGATCACGCATTCATTAACTTACTTGATACTGCCATGCGTAACGCCTTGCTTCGGGTCAAAAGGAGGAAGTAGATGTCCGATAAACCCATATTCGAAAAGCTGCAACTTAAACCCGGGCGTAAGTTGCTGATCGTCAATGCGCCAGCGGGATACCTGGAAAAAGCAGGCGCAGTCCCCACTGGCGCTGACCTGCTTTCTGAGCCGCAGGAAGCCTTCATCATCCAGGTTTTCGTCCTTAAGCAAGCGGAATTGGAAAGCGCTCTTACCCGCTATGCCCCGCTCGTGCAGCCTGGCGGAATGTTGTGGGTCACTTATCCCAAGCTTTCTTCCCCTCTCAAGGGTGATATCAACCGCGACACGATCAACACCTTCGCGCAGGTGAACGGCTGGACCGGGATCTCGATCATCTCCATCGATGAAGACTGGTCAGCTCTGAGATTGAAGCGGGTATGAGAGCTCAAGCACTCAATCTGCGCTCCGGAAGCTTGCCCCTACCCGCCTTCTTGCCTGACGCCACCTGGGGAGTGGTACGCACGGTCGACGCGGCGGATCTCGAGCGCGTGGGCGTTGACGCGCTGGTGATGAATACCTTTCACCTCTCACAAAAACCCGGCTCTACCTCCATCCAGGCGCTGGGGGGCTTGCATCGCATGACCGGTTGGACCAAAGCTATCACCACTGATTCGGGCGGCTTCCAGGCATACTCGCTCATCCGCCAAAACCCTAAGTTCGGTCAGCTTCATGAAAAGGGCATCACCTTCTACCCTGAGGGCAGCCAGCGCAAGTACCAGTTCACGCCTGAGAAAGTGATCCAGCTTCAGCTCGGTTTCGATTCTGATATCGTCATCTGCCTGGATGACTGCACCCACGTCGACGAGGGGTACGACGCGCAGAAGCAGGCTGTCGAGCGCACCATCAACTGGGCGCGCCAGAGCAAGAAGGAATATGACAAGATTCTCGCGCAGAAAAAACTTCCACCCTCCGGCAGGCCGTTGATCTTCGCGGTTATCCAGGGAGGTGGTTTCAAGGACCTGCGCCTGCGTTGCGCCGAAGCGTTGCTGGAGATCGGTTTTGATGGCTTTGGTTATGGCGGTTGGCCTCTTGATAAGGACAATCACTTGCTCACGGAAATCATCGGTTACACCCGTGAGGTCATCCCCAGCGAATTTCCCATGCACGCCCTCGGCATCGGTCACCCTCTCAATGTGCTGGCATCGTACGAGCTCGGCTACGACCTGTTTGACAGCGCCATGCCCACCCGTGATGCGCGTCACGGCAGGTTGTATAAATTCAATTTTTCGGAGGATGCCCCCCGCGCCGGACTAAGCGGCGACTGGTTCTCGTTCGTTTACGCCGATAATGAGCGCAACATCCGCAGCAACACACCGGTCTCCGAATTTTGTGACTGCCCTCTCTGCAGCCGGTATTCGCTCGGCTACCTGCATCACCTTTTCAAGCAGGGTGATCCGCTCTTTATGCGCTTCGCCACCCTGCACAACCTGCGCTTCATGACGCAATTGACCGAGCGCATCCGCCGGCAGGCGAACTATGCCTGACCACCAGCCCGACCTTGATGAGCTAGCGCGCCAGGTTCAAGCCCTTGCGAAATACCGCGCCATATCGCCCGAGCTAGTCAAGGACCTGCTGGGAATAGAATTGGCCAAACGCGCCAACCCGCGCGAGGCGGTTAAAGCCGTGCGTAACAAGCTGCACCAGGTCGGTGGAGCTTACCAGGAAAAGCCGCCACCTTATGACCAATGGCTCGCCGAACTCGCCGCCCTCCCCGCTGACCTGGCTCACCCGGCTGTTCAAGCTTTCCTCCAGCGTATTTTGCCAGCGCACGCCTCAACGCGTGAGCGCGTACCCATCCTGCCGCGTTTCTTCCGCGAGTGCCTGTTTGAACTGGGCGAGGTCGAATCCATGCTGGATATCGCCTGCGGGCTTAACCCGCTCGCCATCCCCTGGATGCCGCTCAAACCGGGCTTCACATACACCGCCTGCGACATTTACAGCGACATGGTCGATTTTCTCAACCAGTACTTCATCCATTTTGGCATCAACGGTACCGCCCAACTTGCAGATGTCACCCGCTCCATCCCCGATGTCGACGCGCAACTCACGCTGGTGTTGAAGACCATCCCTTGCCTCGAGCAGATGGATAAAGACGCCGGTCGCTCCCTACTCTCCACCATCCGATCGCCGAACATCCTGGTCTCATTCCCCGCCAGGTCACTGGGCGGGCGCGCAAAAGGTATGCCCCAATTCTACGAGCAGCACTTCCGCGCGCTAGTTGCTGCGCAGCCCTGGCAGCTCACACGCTTTGAGTTTCCAGGGGAATTAGCCTTCC
The DNA here is from genome assembly GCA_038562455.1 of Anaerolineaceae bacterium. Taxonomy (GTDB): domain Bacteria; phylum Chloroflexota; class Anaerolineae; order Anaerolineales; family Anaerolineaceae; genus UBA6107. The sequence goes on from JBCFBD010000013.1 coordinate 48,762, forward strand.
TCATCCGTAAGTGAAGGCCTCATGTCGAAGAAAAATACGACCATCACAGATGAGGAAAAGTTCGCGCTGTCTGACCGCCTGGCGGCTTCGCGCAAGTACCGCCAGCTGGAGCTGCCGCGTGAGACGTTGATCGATTTGATCGACCTTGCCTCGCTTTCCCATCATTCGCTCAAAGAGGTCGAAGATGTCGTGCGCCGCAAGCTGCACAACCTGGTGGCGCCTTACCTCGGTGACCCGGATTATGCCCACCTGCAAGCGCTCATCCCAAACCTGCCCACGCGTCTCGACGCACCACAAACTCAAGCATTTTGCCTGCGCACCCTCAACGCGCATTCCTCCACGCGTGAACGCATACCGATCAACGCAGAATTTTACCGGCGCATTTTCGAACATACCGGCATCCCATCTGTCATCCTCGACCTCGCCTGCGGGTTAAACCCCTTTGCCCTGCCCTGGATGGGACTCCCGCCGACAGTACAATACCTGGCGTACGATCTGCACCTACCGCGTGTGCAACTCATCAATGCCTTTTTCCAGCGCTTCGGGCAGGCTGGCGCAGCCGTCCAGCAGGACATTCTCGTGCAGCCGCCTCGCACCCCGGCGGATGTGGTCTTTTTTTTCAAGGAAGCCCATCGCTTTGAACAGCGCGAGACTGGCGCGACGCGTAAATTCCTCAATGCGCTGCAAGCCCGGCACATCCTGCTCTCTCAGCCTACCGAGACTCTCACCGGTCGCCGCTCGATGCTTGAGCAGGACCGCGAACTGGTTGCCAGCGCTTGCGTCGGTATGCCCTGGCAAATTGAAGAGCTGCTCTTCCCCACCGAGATCGTGTTCTGTATTCGGAAAACCGTATGAAACGCAACCAGAAAAAGTCCAACGCTGCATCCCTCCCAGCCGCTGACCCGGCGCTCCAGGCGGCGG
>JBCFBD010000013.1:49692-54641 GCA_038562455.1 Anaerolineaceae bacterium
AATATCGCGGTCTGCTTTCTTCGGCAGAATACGATATGTTGCTCGCCGAGATCGATCAACCATTGCCCCCTGCCATCCGCGTCAACCCATTAAAGACTGACCCATCATTCGTGCAAACCTTGAGCGCCAAGTACGGCTGGCAGCTTGAGCCCGTGCCCTTCTGCCCGACAGGTTACCGCGTACGCAATGCCCCTGCCGCCGCCATCAGCGCGGCCCTCGAGCATAACCTGGGGCTGTACTACATCCAGGAGGTCGCCTCGATGCTGCCGGTGGAACTGTTCACCGCCCTCAACCCCGGTGAGCTGATCCTCGATATGGCGGCTTCACCCGGCGGCAAGACCACCCATCTCATCAGCCGCAGCGCGGATACCGCGCTGGTGCTTGCCAACGATTCCAGCCAGGGGCGCATCCAGGCGCTACGCTCCGTGCTGCAGAATTGGGGAGCGGTGAATTACGCGGTCACGCGCTTCCCTGCTGAACGCTTCGGCGAGTGGTTCCCAGACACCTTTGATAAGGTACTGCTCGACGCGCCATGCAGTATGCAAGGGCTGCGCACTGCCGAATCCCACCCCAGTCGACCGGTGACCGCGAAGGAAAGTGCTCAGCTTTCCCGCCGCCAACGCGCCATGCTCACCAGCGCAATCCGCGCCCTGCGCGTGGGAGGAGAGGTGGTCTATTCCACGTGCACCCTCCTGCCCGCAGAGGATGAGATGGTCGTCGACGCCATCCTGCTTGATTTCTCTAGTTTGATCGAGATCACCGATGCCCAACGTATACTTCCTGTTCCCGCGCCGGGATTGACCCATTACCAAGACCTGGCTTTCTCTCCCGATCTCAAAAATAGTATCCGTTTATGGCCCCATCGTTATCAAACCGCCGGTTTTTTCGCCTGCCACTTGCGTAAACTGGATGAAACCCCTGGACCAACTTCTGAACCTCCTGCCCGTCCATTGGAAGCGGTACAGTTCCATGTCTTTTCACCGCGCGAAGAGCGTGCCTTTTGCCAGCTCTTCACCGACACCTACGGTTTTGACCTCGCCGTAGAACTCGCCGCCCATCACAGAACACTCGTGCGTCACTACGAACAAGTGTTCATTTTCCCGCGTCATCTCCTTGAGCGTTTCACCACCCTGCCTGTACAAGCAGCGGGCATGTTGCTGGGCGAAGACACCCCTGGTGGTTTTCTCCCCTCACAGGCATGGGTCAGCCGTTACGGCTCGCGCTGCTCAAGCGGAGTTCTTCGGTTAACTGAAAATGAAAGCGCTGAATGGATTAAAGGGAACAACCTGGAAAGTTTGGACGCACCTCACATGCCCGACCAGAAATTCATTATCGTGCTAGATCACGAAGGTCATGCCCTGGGACGGGCTGCGCGCGCCGAAAGCGGATTGAAGAACCTGCTGCGCCGGCGATTGGCTTGATCTACTCGAGTTCGTGCAGCACCAGCGCCGCGCTGACCACGGCGGCGGTTTCCATGCGCAGAATGCGCTTGCCCAGCGTGACCGGTTGGAAACCCTTCCTGACCGCGCCTTGTACTTCTGCTTCGGCAAATCCCCCTTCCGGACCGATTAGCACGGACACCTGTTTGTATGCCCCGCTCTTTAACACGCCTTTCAATCCCACCGCCTTTTCCCCCTCCCAGGTGATCAAGCGCAGCGGGTAATCGGGTTCAACCATTTGGACTGCGGCATCGAACTTAATCGCTTGGTGCAGCACCGGGATCTTCCCCCGTCCACTCTGCTCTGCAGCTTCTCTCAGGATGTCCTGCCAGCGTTTCACCTTATTGCGCACATCGTCTTCATGCTGAACCAGCGAGCGCTGGCTGACAACGGGTAAGAACCCCGCCGCCCCGATCTCGGTGCATTTCTGCAGCATCCACTCGAACTTTTCGCGTTGCGTCAGGCAGAGCATCATTAACAGCCGCACTCCCGGCTCGTCAGCCTGGCGCTTTTCCATTATCTCCGCGCCGCAGTTGTCAACATCCACAACATCCAACCGCGCCAGGTATTCACTGCCCAGGTTATCCAGCAGCACGCACTCCGTGCCGGGCTTCAGGCGCAGGACACGCGCCATCTGCCGGGCGGTCTTACCTTTTATATACGCGTGACCCGGGTGGATCTCTTCTGGCGGGATAAAAAATCGATGCATATTTCCTCAATCGTCGATTATACTAAGCCTGTCGTAACATCTTCAGTATATACGAGTATCGCATGAACGCAGAAATCAACCGTAATTATCGTTATCTCGACTTCGTCATGGCGCTTTTCATCACCGTGCTGATCGTCAGCAACATCGCTTCCTCAGCAAAGATCGTGGACTGGGGTGTTGCCATAGGCTCTCTCCCTCTCGCCTTCGACGCGGGCACCATCCTCTTCCCGATCAGCTACATTTTCGGCGACGTGCTGACCGAAGTGTACGGATTTCGGCGTTCCCGCCGCGTCATCTGGACCGGCTTCGGTTGCCTTGCCCTCACCGCCCTCGTCCTCTGGCTGGTGCGCTTAATGCCAGGTGAAACTACCTGGCAACAACAAGCTGGACAAGGAGCTTACGACGCGATCCTCGGCGGGCTCACCTCCGGCGGTATCGTGGTCGCCAGCCTGGTGGCCTACCTGGCAGGAGAATTCATGAACTCGGTGGTGTTGGCAAAGATGAAGGTGGCAACCCGCGGCAAGTGGCTGTGGCTGCGCACCATTTCCAGCACACTGGTCGGTGAAGGCGTCGATTCTTTCATCTTCGTCGCCATTGCCTGCCTCACCGGGGTGTTTCCCTGGAGCCTCTTCTGGGTGCTCTCAGTAACAAATTACATCTTCAAAACCGCCATTGAGGTCCTGATGACCCCCGTGACCTACCAGGTGGTCAACCGCCTGAAGAAAGCCGAACAGGAAGACTTTTTCGATACACACACAAAATTCAAAATTGTTGGGGATTGACCGCCGGTTTACCGCTCTGCTCCGGCGATCACCACCGAGTATTCCCCGCGCAGGGGTGCTTTATTGATCTCAGTGATCACCGAACTAAGCGTGCCACGGTACACCGTTTCAAATTTCTTGGTCAGGTCGTTCGCCACCGCGCATTTACGGTCGCCGAATACTGCCATGGCATCCTCCAGGAAGGCGATCAATCGGTATGGGCTTTCGTAGAAGATCAAGGTGTGGGGGGAGTCCTGGTCAATTTCCAGCCAGCGCCTGCGCCCGGCGCTTTTACGTGGCGGAAACCCACGGAAGGTGAAGCTGTGCACCGGCAACCCTGAAAGCACGAGCGCCATGATCAATGCCGTCGGACCAGGGATCGCTGATACTGGTATACCGTTTTCGAGCGCGCTGCGCACCAGCGTAAAGCCGGGATCTGAGATCGACGGTGTACCCGCGTCAGTCACCAGAACCACGTTTTTCCCCAATTCCAGGAACTCCATCACCCGCGGCAAAGCCCGGTCTTCATTATCCTCACGGAAAGAGAGTTGTGGTTTCTTGATCTCAAAGTGATTCAGTAGAAAGCCGGTTTTTCGGGTATCCTCACTCACCACCACGTCCGCTGCTTCAAGAGCAGCCAGCGCGCGCTGGGAGATATCGCCCAGGTTTCCGATCGGGGTTGCCACCATGGTCAACATTCTAAGATTCCTTTACCTGCAGTATATCATCGCCAACGCACTCATTTTACAGCCGGTTAACAGTTTTAAGGGAATCCAATATCAAATGATATAATTAGTTACTACAATATATTTTTTTTATTACTGAAACAGAACCATTTGTTGACGATTCCAACCATTGCAATCAATCTTGTGATCAGTTCAACGGAGTGATGATGCACGAACATGATGGCCAACCCTTTCTCTCAACGTCTGTCGAAATTCACAGTGGGATCGACCTTGACGCGCAGCATCAGTTAAGCCAGAAGCGCATCCTGGTAGTCGATCACGATCCGGTTGGTGTCAGCCAATTAAAACGCATCTTTTTGAGTTACGGATACAACGTATCAGGCGCCACCAGCGGAGCGGAAACGTTGAAGAAGATGAACCTGATTCATCCCTCACTCGTCATTCTTGACATCGGCGAGTCGGATATGGAGGACGAACAGTTGCTGCGGGATATCCGCGCCGAAATGAATGTCCCGGTGATCCTCCTTTCCACAATCGCCGATAAGGGTACGATCGTGCGTATGCTCCAGGAAGGCGTGGATGATTACATCACCAAACCATACGATGAAGCCGTCCTCCTAGCCCGAGTAAAGGCGGTGCTGCGTCGGACTGAAAGGAATCTCCCCGACCACGTGTTCACCTTTGCAGACCTCGACCTGAGCATCGACCTGGATACTTACGAGGTCAGGTTCCACAACGAGCGCGTGCATCTCACAGGCAAAATGTTCGACGTGCTGGCATTGCTTGCCCGCAACGCTCCCAGGGTGGTCAATTACCAGGAACTGACCATGAAAGTTTGGGGAGAGAATACACCGGCTGTACGCAATCGTTTGAAGTACCTGGTCTACCTGCTGCGCAAGCAATTTCTCGAGATCGACCCCGGCGTTGAATTGTTTGAAAATATCGACCGCCTGGGTTACCGGTTGAGCACCAATGGATACGAACGTACAAAATAATTCAAAACTGATTGTATAATAATAATAATCAAACAAAACTATCGCCGGGGGATACAATTCAATATGCCCCGATGAATCATACGACATCTGATGGAGGGGAGCATGGAGGAGACTAATATAACCGGATTGGACCTGGACATGGTTCACAGAGACGAAAGACCCAGAGTCATGATCATCGATGATGAACCTGATACCGTCACCCTTTTGAAATTGATCTTCCAGCGCGAAGGGTTTGATGTATCCGGGGCCTTGAGTGGAAGTGAGGCTTTGGAAAAGTTGCAAACCGTGCAGCCATCGCTGATCCTGCTTGACCTGATGATGCCCGAAATGGACGGCTGGGAGACCTACGATCGACTACG
>JBCFBD010000113.1:0-4500 GCA_038562455.1 Anaerolineaceae bacterium
CCGCCTGTTGAACGGTGGCGCCCCTCCAACTGCATCAACACGCCGCCTTCAATCCCGCCGCGAACCGAGTGCGTGATCACGTTCATCAACCGGGCGTGCGATTGCTCATCCGCCGCCATACCAAGCGTTTGTTCCATCTGCGCATAAGCGGCTGTGCCAGTCTGCTCCAAGCTTTGCACCACCGGCAGGATCATGCCAGGTCCAAAGCGTTTGCTAAGGCTCATCAGCACGCGCGTGCGCCACGAGGGTTTGTACTCAGGCAACGCAACGCCGGCTTCTTTGGCCTGGGCGGCCCATTTTTCCGCGTGGCGCAACTCGGTCTTGGCGATGCGCCGGAACACCTCCGCCAGGCGCGGGTCTTTTTCCACTTCGGCCATCGTTTCGTACAATTGAGCGCTGGCGTGCTCGCCTAAATAAGCGTTCAGCAATTCTTCTTTATTCATGATCTTGAGACCTTTCTGTGTGAGTTTTTCGACCAGTGGATTCACGCGCCTGCGCGCCGCCCCCGGGTGCCACCTCAGGGTGTGCGCCGGGTACCAGGATGGGGGTTTGCAATGCGCGTAATCGTGAAAGTAGGTCTGCCATGAGTGCCCCTTGGAGATCGGTAGTACTTGCATTATTGCCTTATTATTATAATGTAGAAGATTGACGCGCAGACTTCAACCACTTTTTCGTCAAAAATACATGAGGGTTTCGACCCCAGCCATCTTAACCCATAACTTCCGATTTGTTTAAATAATCGGAAGTAATAAATGCGATTAATCCCCCATTTTTCAGGTCAATTTTGACCTGTTCCGCTATAATAATGCCATCACCCTCGCTCACAGGAGCCCTCCATGAACCTTAATTCCCCGGGATTTAAACGCGCTGCGCGCACATCGACTGTGTTATTCTTCTTCTTCATGCTGCTCCACCAGACCGACAAGCTGCTCATCGGCCCCCTCCAGCCGCAGGTGATGGACACCTTCAACATGACCTACACGCAGTGGGGCATGATCAACACCGGTGCGCTGCTGGTGGGGGCATTGCTTTACCCGGTGTGGGGCTGGCTCAACGACCACTACAACCGCGGCAAGCTGCTGGCGCTGGCATCGCTCTTGTGGGGCTCCACTACCTGGCTCAGCGCCATCGTACGCACCTTCCCCGCCTTCCTGGTCACGCGCTCCTCCACCGGTATCGATGACTCCAGTTCCCCGGGCATGATGAGCCTCCTGGCAGATTATTACCCGCCCAAGTCGCGCGGCAAGCTCGTCGGTATCCTGCAGCTCACCCAACCGCTGGGGTACCTGCTGGGCATGGTGCTGGCGCTGATGCTGGGCGGCGTGATCGGCTGGCGCAACGTTTTCTTCATCACCGGTTCGCTGGGCATCGTGCTCGCTGTCGCCATCTTCTTCGGTGTGAAAGACGTGCCCCGCGGCAGCAGCGAGACGGAGCTGCAGGGCGTGGAAGTGAGCAAGTACAAGTTCAACTGGCAATCAGTGCGCGAGATCTTCAGCAAGCGCAGCCTGTACTTCGTCTTCGCGCAGGGCTTCATCGGCGTGTTCCCGTGGAACGTGATCACCTACTATTTCTTCGGCTACCTCGCCACCGATCGCGGTTACGATAGCAACACTCAACTGATGATTATGGCACCAGCGGTGCTGGTGATGGCACTGGGCTATCCCCTCGGCGGTGTGCTGGGCGACCGCCTGTTCAAGAAGACGAAGCGCGGGCGCCTCATCGTCAGTGCCGTCGGCATCCTGCTGGGCATGGTTTTCCTCACCATCACCATGAACGTGGCGCAGCCGCAGGTGGGATTGTTCACCGCCATGTTGCTGCTCACCGCCTTGTTCATGCCCTTCTCCTCCCCGAACATCGTCCCGACTATTTTTGACGTGACCCTGCCCGAGGTGCGCTCGACTGCCAACGCGGTGCAGAATTTCATCGAGTACATAGGCTCGGCTTCCGCCCCGCTCATCGCCGGCATCATCGCGGATCGTTTTTCAGTGGGCACCGCCATCCTCTCGATCAGCCTCATCACCTGGGCACTGTGCTTCCTCCTCATCCTCGTCGCGATTGTCATGATCCCCAAGGACATCAATGCCATGCACGCGCAACTTGAGGCACGCGCCGCCGCCGAAAAAGCCGGGTAATAGCAGGGAAAATTATCCAAGTTTAACAAAAAACAGGTCACTTTTGACCTGTTTTTTGTGTTATTTTATAAAAACATTAAGAGCGATTCGGAAGTGGTTCTTCTTTCGCAAGGTGAAGGATCTGAACAATTGTTGTCACCAGGTAGATGGGTATAAAAATAATTATAAGAAGCAGCATTAGAGTTTCAAAGAAATTCATATCTAAGGACCCCAGATGAACAATTCGTGTGTCGTTAAAGTATAACCAGATGCTCGCGATAATCCCAAGAATTCGAATTTCCGTTGGTCCGACGGCAGCAAATGAGATCTGGAACTTTCGCGATGTGAAATTTGCAAGCGAGGTGTAGATGATCATAAGGAGGTATAAGAGGTTGACCCCCCATGCCAGTTCAATTCTGGAAAAACTTGAAAATCCCAATCCGGTCAGGATAATCGTAATACTGATCACATCGATACTGTGATCAAGAAAATAGCCGTATCGTGGGCGCTCCTGTTTCCTATACCGCGCCAGTGTGCCATCCAGGCTATCACCGAACCAGTTCAATACATAACCTGCTACTGCCGCCCAAAGGAATACCGGCTGATTATCCGCCAGCGGATAACTGACCCCGATCATTATCGCTGCCAGGAAGCCTAAAAGCGACATGTGGTCGGAATTGATTTTGCCTGGCATATGTTTTGCCAGCCAGAGCAAGATTGGTTTTTCGAGAGAATACAACAAGCTTTGATTGATGCGTTTATGACTGGCTTTGTTTTCAGCGGTCTTGCTTTCTTGTATATCCATGTTGCCTCCTACGGAGTGTCTTTGAGTAAGTCTGGCCATACCGGATAAAACATAAACCAAAATTCAGGATTGGAAACGATCATCTCCTCTACAACCGATAGTACATTATAAATGTTAATCAGTTGTTCCTGCACGGGATCGGCGTCCCTTCTTACAGGGATGGGTTCTGACGCTGAAACAATGTACTCACCTCCAGAGGAAATATGGAATTTTATTACCACGAGCGGCGAGTTGCTATTAATCGCTAAACGGATATATCCCGTGGGAAGGTTTGATGTCCTACCAAAAAATTTTGGCCGCAAGGAGAAGTCACCATATGGACGATCCATACCGGTCAAGACAGTTCCTCCTTGACGTAAATTCTGCAGAGCACCACGCAACGAACTAACCGTGATCGGAGTAACGGTATAACCCGCATCATTACGTTGTTTGTTTTCGCGGCGATAACTAAATCCCGGATTTGGATAAGAAAGGACCTGCATAGTTAGTCCGTTACTCGCAGCAGCCGCAGCCACTAAATCAAAATTACCGAAATGCGACAATAACAACAATTGTGGCATGTCTCGGCGCTGACTGTGTTCTATCACATTTTGGAAACTTTCATCAAAATGGATCATCTCCTCATGAAAATTACGCTTTCGGAAAAAGTGATAATTTTCATAAAGTGTTCGTCCACGCTGAATGAAAACTGCTTCCGTGCGCCGATCGAGCTCGTCCGAGTTTAAGTTACAACCGGAGACGACCCACTGGTTGGTTCTTACAGCTTGAACCATCGGTGAATTATGCTTGTTGGCAATGCGTCGTCCTAATAAATTTGCCAGGTAATAACCTGTGGCTGGTGGTAACAATCGGGCTGCTGAAAGTATAAAAGCCATCCCCATGGGACCATTGATAAGATCTCGAGCTTTCATCATCACAAAAAATGTCCTAGTATTTTAACCAACGCTCTGCGCGCAAATGAATATTAAGACAAATACAATCAACTAAACAGAAGTTTATCATTCTTCCCGCACCAGCCAGCGTGCGATGTTCGATGGGAAGGAGAACGCCGCCAGCTTTTCCAGCAGCAGCGCCGGTTCTGCATCGCTCACATACAGGTCCAGGTGCTCCTCGTAGATGAATTTGTCCCGGTAGGCACGCTTGATCCAGGCGAACAGGTCATCGAAGTAACCGTCTGTGTTCAAAAAAGCGCTCGGCTTGCGGTGCCGCCCGATCTGCGACCAGGTGAGTACCTCGAAAATCTCATCTAACGTGCCATAGCCCCCCGGCAGCGCGATGAAGGCATCGCCCAGCTCGTTCATGCGCGCCTTGCGCACCTGGATGTCGGGGACGATCTCCAGCTGGCTCAACCCGCTGGTGTAGATAAGCTGCGGGCTTTCCAGCCCGTTGGGCACCACCCCGATCACCTCGCCGCCAGCCGCCAGTGCCCCTTCCGCCAGTGCGCCCATCATCCCCGTGCGCCCCGCGCCATACACCAGCCTAATGCCGTTCTGCGCGATCAAGCGTCCGGTGAGGTGCGCCGCCTCGTAGTAAATCGGAGCCAGCCCGTCCGCTGAGCCACAGAACACTGTGATGGATGGATAG
>JBCFBD010000114.1:0-4496 GCA_038562455.1 Anaerolineaceae bacterium
CTTCCTGGTTAATTGTTCCGGTAAAAACTTCATCACCAATGCTCTTCTGTACAGGGACAGATTCTCCAGTGATGGGGCTTTGATCGACGGCACTCTCACCCAGAGAAATTACCCCGTCCACTGGAATACGGTCGCCAGGTCGGATGACAACCATGTCACCAATGATAAGTTGGTCAACAGGTTCTTCCATGATTTGGTCTCCGCGCCGGACATGCGCAGTCTTGGGCATCAGTTCACCCAACGCGCTGATAGCATTACGCGCCCGGCCTAAAGCATAATGCTCGCCGGCATGCCCCAACCCAAATAGAAAGAGCAGGAAAGCACCTTCAGCCCAGGCACCCAAGAAAGCTGCTCCTACTGCTGCCGCCAGCATTAAGACATCTGTATCAAACTTACCCCGAAGTAGTGCCGGGATGGCATGATGCGAGATATCGTAGCCGCTGGCAGCATAAGAAAGAATAAACAAAATCAGTGCAACGCTTGTTGGTAAGCCAAAAAATTGCTCCCCAGCCCAACCTATAAGGAGAAATACACCGCCAGTGACAATCAGAAATATTGCCCAGCGCTCCTGAAGCCAATGTGGAAGAAAAGAAGGTGCCGTCCCGTGGTCGTGTTCGTGCTCATGTTCATGAGCTTCCTTTTCTTCTTTTACTACTGGCTGCGTTAAAAGACGGGCTCCAAACCGGCGCATGGTGCGTTGGATCTGGTCCATGGAAACGATTTTCGTATCATAAGCGACAATTGCCAGCCCTGCGGCATAACTTACACTGGCATGGAGCATCCCATCCATACCTTCGAGCTCTTTGGCGATCATGGTAGCTGAATCAGCGCTATCTAGTCCATTAAAAGGAATCTGTTCGTGGTGATAACGATTGCGTAATTCCGATCCAGCCTCCTCAGCAATGCGTTTGACCGCGGCCAAGGAAATTAAGTTAGGATCATAATGTATGCATAATTCCATTGGATCATGATCCAAATGCAAGTGCGTTTGGAGAATGCCTCTTTGGGCTTGCAAGCGGGTCTGCAATAGCTCTACACAATGGTCGCAAGCATCTTGATTTTCTGGCAACAACAAAGGCAGTGAGATTTCCACCGTTTTTTCTATCATTGGTATGTCCTTTATAAATTAATCACATTGAAAATTGAAAGCATAATTTAAACCAGCCACGCTAAAAAGCGCCTGTTCATCACTTGATTAGGAGTTTTGTTATCGAATGGGAGGAGGTACGAAAACTGAAAGTTTTCTTGTCCGGGGGAATTGCCAGCAGGAAAGTTCAATCTTTACAAAAAATGCAATGAGAAATATTGCAAGGATCACACCCATAAAAATTCCGTAATGAATGGCTCCATTGCACGAACCTGAACTTATTCCGAAGATGTCCGAATCCCCAGGTTGTAAATCGTGGAGAAAATGAACGCCAACGCTAAACGTAATCAGTAGTAATAGAAGGAAAATAATGAGATTATGAGGAATTCGAATATTATTCATGGCAGACGTGGTCCAGACCACGTTTGAACAGCTCGCTGATGTGTTCATCATCTAAAGCAACAAATACCTGTCTGCCTTTTTTCCTTGCGCGTATTACGCGCTTGTCGCGCAAACCCCGGAGTTGATGTGAAATAGCGGATTTACTCAATCCCATGGCTTGGACGAGATCCCCTACATTCACCTCACCGGCAACCAGGGCTGAAATGATCCTTACACGGGTTGGATCGCTCAAAGACTCAAATAGGCTGGCTACTCGTTCTGCTGTTTGTTCATCCACGCTTGTAATATCACAATTATCTATCATAAGAACCTTATTGTTGAATGGTTGCTCAACTAATGTTTAGTTTATTACAAAAAGGACTGAATGTCAAGTATAGATATTAGGACATAAAAAACCACTAAGCCCATGTTTTCAATACATCCAACCTAGGTTATCTATGCTTCCAACTGCTCTTGACAAATATAACTATATTCGATAATATATCAACGTATCATGATATATAAATATATATTTCTAGGAGTGTTGGAATGCTAAATGTAGGCAATTCAGAAGGTGTTCAACTTCAATCAAAGCTATTTCGCGGATTTGGCGACCCGGCGCGCCTGAACATTTTACAGGTGCTGCGCAACGGTCCCATGACTGTGTCAGAAATTGTGGCCGCTACCTGTATGAGTCAATCCAATACTTCCAACCATCTGCGCTGCCTCCGCGAATGCGGTCTGGTTGCTGCTGAACAACAAGGCAAGTTTGCCCTGTATCGCCTCAGCGACGACCGCGTGGGCGATCTACTGGCCTTGGGCGAATCCTTGTTGGCCGATGTTGCCCGCGGGGTGTACGAATGCACCCGTTACAGTTCTCCGCAGGATATAAGCGCGGGACAGAAAATAAAATGAAAAAACGACTTCATATCTTCATTCCCTTTCTGATCGTCCTTCTTCTGGATGTATTGACCAAGGTTTGGGCTGAAAAGGCATTATCTTCGCCCATACCCATCTTGGGCAATTTTTTCCGTCTGACCCTTGGGTACAACAGTGGCGTTGCGTTTGGTCTGTTCGCCAATGGCGGAATTGGACCGCTGGTTGTCACAGGGATCATTATTGTGGGCATCGTAATCTGGCTCGTGAAGATGATGCTCAGCGACGAATTACCACTTATTGTAACTTGGCCTATCGGACTAATCATCGGTGGAGCAATTGGTAATTTTGTTGACCGATTACCTGATGGTCGGGTGACAGATTTCGTGGACTTTGGTTGGGGTCTCACGCGTTGGCCGACTTTCAATCTGGCAGATAGTTTTATCGTGGTTGGATGCCTTTTACTTTTACTCATTATTCCGAAGATTAATTCCATTGAAAAGGAGCAGACGGCGTGAAAGCTTTGAAGGTGCTTGTGAAATTTTTACTGATCCTGGTTGGCATCGGCCTGATCTGGCGTTGGTTGAGTCGCAATCGTTCTTTACCCTGCCCGACCTGGTTGGCGAGTATGCTAGACAGCCGCTGGTCGGATAGGTTGCTTGGTACACAGACAACCCTTGATCGCATCGGACTTCGGCCAGGTCAACGTGTATTAGAGATCGGCCCAGGGCCGGGTCGACTTCTGATCCCTACCGCAAAGCGCGTGCTGCCCGGAGGTGAAGTCTTTGGACTGGACATCCAGCTCGGGATGATCGAGAAGCTTAAAACACACGCAGCGCGAGTAGGCGCATCTAATCTAACGATGATCCTGGGCGATGCCACTCAGCCGAACGTTCCACCGGAGAGTTTTGATGTGGTTTACCTGTGTACTGTGCTGGGTGAAATTCCAGACAGGGAAGCAGCCTTGCGGCAATGTTATATTTTGCTCAAACCAGGCGGTAGACTCTCGATCACGGAAATCTTCCCTGATCCACATTACCAATCCCGCGCAACGGTACAACGGCTGGCAGAGGCGGCGGACTTTCGCCTGCAAGCGACGCACGGTTCCTGGTACTTTTTCACCGCAAATTTCATCAAAGCATAGCGGAGAGTCGCAAGGGTTACTATAGGACGCTGCACGATGAGTTGGCTGGCTATTGATATTATGCAGGCCAAGATCAGATTCGCTTGACCCCAGGAATTAGGTAAGACACGACAAATGGAGTGATGATGACACGGACAGCTTGTGGCGGGCGTTGCTTACCAAAATTACTCAACTGCTCTCCGAGCACAAGCTCGGCCACGTCACCGATGAAAGTGTTGCAGATCTACCAAAGCAGATTATTGGGGCAAGAACCGCGATGAAATTCCGCTTAGGTAAATGGGTGAAGTTTATGAATGACGAACCGACACCTTGAAAAGAGCATTCCCGCTGACAGCAACCACCCACAAGCAACAAGCACAAAATTGTGGATAACTAAATCAAGTCATTCGAAAAACGAGACTTTAGGAGGAAATAGATTCATGGAAAACTTTGATTACACAGTGGAAACCACTAAAAGCGTTGACGAAACAGTCGCCGCCATCGAGGTTAAAGCAGCGGAGAAGGGCTTTCGAGTGCTGCACGTTCACGATGTGCAGGCCACGCTCGCCGCAAAGGGCTTTGAGAGCGAACCGATGAAGATCGTCGAGGTGTGCAATGCCAAGTTCGCCAGCCAGGTGCTGGCGAAAGACAAGAAAATATCGCTGATGCTGCCCTGCCCGATCAGTGTTTTTGGGGAGGCAGGTAAGACTTACATCAGCGCCCTCAAGCCACGGGTTTTGTCCAATTATTATCCGGACATAGGCATCGATGAGATTGCCGTAGAGGTTGAAAAAGTGATCATCAGTCTGGTTGACGAAACCAGATAATTTACATTGAATGGAGAACCTATGGAATCGACAAAAATTGAAGTACGGGTCAGTAATCTGGACTGCGAGCATGATGCAGCCAACATCGAACGAGGATTGGAAGGCTTTGCCGGCCTGGTAGGTTTGAAGGTCTATCCGAAATCTGCCAAAGTCGCTTTGACTTTTAATCCCGACCAAACCAACCCGGGCGCCTTGAAACAAA
>JBCFBD010000014.1:0-49249 GCA_038562455.1 Anaerolineaceae bacterium
GGGCAGCCTGGGGTGTCTCTTCGATCGGCGTCTGCGCCAGGCGCGACAGCGCCCATTGCATCCCCCGAGCAGCTCGTTCGCTGGTTGGATTGATGATCAACGCGCGCTGCAGATATGAGATGCTCTCGGTGGGGTCAGAAACCGCTGCCAATAGCAGCCAAGGCTCTTCGCGTTCAGGGGCAATCTGCGAAGCGCTGAGCGCCCATTGCCGGGCTTCAAAGAATGACTTGCGCTGCAAGGCAGATTGGGCGTTCAGAATCGCCTGTTTATATCGGCTGAGTTCTTGTGGATTCATGGCAGCGGAGTGGGTTGGGTAACATTTTCATTACGGATATAACACATCAATCCGTTGACAATGCCCTGCGCGATGAGGTCAGGATTTTCAGTGAGGATCTGTCGGTCAAGATTGAGAAAACCAGTTTCCAGGATGGCGGAGGTGGTCTCGGTATGCACTTCGTCAAACGCGTGGTAGCTGGTCATATCTGGTGTAGTGGAGTTGGGTCGCCACGTGAGACCCGTGGTAGCCTGGTAGCGATCCGCCATGCACACGACCAGGCGGTTGGCTTTTTCAGGGTAGAGGCTGTGGATGGCGGCTGCGACTTTGAAGCCGGTGGCTTCGTTGCTGATGTACTCGCAAGTGTCGGCGTGGATGGAAAGTAGGAGCATAGCTTTGTATTGTGAAAGACGGGGATCAAATTCCGACATCAGGTCGACTTTATACCCTTCGGAAATTAACTTTTGTTGCACGAGGGTGGCAATCTGTAGATTTACCTGTTCCTCGGTCAACCCGTCGCTGCAAACAGCGCCCGAATCGTTCTGCCAATGACCAGCGACGATGCCGATGCGGGCATTTTCGGGGGTGCTGTTACTGACGAGCAGCGGGGCGACCGAGGTGGGGTTAGCCTGCCATGCCTGGAAGATACGCTCAAGGGTTTCACCGGAGAACAGGTTGTTGGGCGTAAAGAGCGTGAATAGCGAAGCTATGAGGAACGCCGCAATGAAAATCGATTGCAGCCCACCAAAAACGCTGAAACGCGGCTTGCCAGTATCCTTACTTTCATCTTCATCGGATACTACATCGTCACCCTGGATTGAGGATGTGCTTCTTTCTTCATGGTTAAGGAAATCGTCGTTATTCATCCGGTCAACTCGCTTTAGAGATTATAGCAAGGTTTGTGCCATAATTTAATATGGAACGATGAATATTGCTTGACTTTGACTAGCTGGCAATGTATAAAAGCAGTAAAGAATGAGCGAGGAAACTATGGAATTCGAGGTTGTCGATCTTAAGGCGGTGATGCGACGGTGGGCGAGCGGGGTGGCGATCCTCACCAGCGGAACACGCCTGGTGCGGCATGGAATGACGGTCAATTCATTCGATTCGATATCGGTCCTGCCGCCCTTGGTCACGGTGACGCTGAACAACACCACGCGCTCGAAACACCTGGTGGATGAGAATGGTAGTTTTGCCATCAACTTGCTTTCTGAGGAACAGCAGGAGCTTTCCGATCGTTTTGCCGGTCGCACCAGTGAATCAGATGACCGCTTTGAGGGTCTTGAAGTGTTCTACACAACCCACGAGCTCCCGCTGCTGACTCAAGCCATGGCGTGGCTCGAGTGCAAGGTGGTGCACCAATATCCCATGCCGGAATCGACCTTGTACGTGGGAGAAGTATTGAGCGCGTTGAAAGTAGAGGACCGCCCCCCCCTGGTCTATTTCAACCAGGATTATCACAGGATCACCTAAATGGATACGCCACTTATCGACAGTGAAAAAAGATTTCTGCTGACGCTGGCGCGTGAGACGATTGCGAACGCACTGCAAAATCTGCCCGAACCAGAGGTGGACGAAGAGCATCTGAGCCCAAGTTTATGCGCTTACGGCGCGTCCTTTGTGACCCTCACGCGCCATGGCAGTCTGCGTGGATGCATCGGCAGCCTGGAAGCGCACCAATGCCTGGCGCTGGACGTGCGTGAACATGCCTACCAGGCAGCCTTTGAAGATTACCGTTTTCAACCGTTGAGCGCAGAGGAATTTCTCGACACCCGCATTGAGGTCTCGCGGTTGACTGTACCCGTTCCGTTGGAGTACGAAAAACCGGCTGATCTACCGGGGTTGCTCAAGCCGGGCGTGGATGGGGTGATCCTGCAGGATGGGTATCGGCGCGCCACTTTCCTGCCGCAGGTATGGGAGCAGCTACCCAACGAAGTGGAGTTCCTCTCCCACTTGTGCGCGAAAATGGAAGCACCTGCCGACCTTTGGTGTAAAAAGAAGCTCGGGGTCAGCATTTACCGAGTGGAGGAATTCCACGAGTAACGTTATAACAGTAACTCTACCTAATTAAAAGTGGTGCGTCTCGGCAATATTAAGCACGAAGATCTTGCAGTGTTTCTGCGCCTCATCGGCAACCGGCGGGAAGCAGCCGCGAATCACGTTCAGCGCAGCGGGTAATTGTTGATCTTCAAAAGCGCAGAGTAGCGTGCTGAGCCCGCGACGCAGAAATCCACCGGTCGAAGCGATCGTAGTCACCCTGAAATCGCTATAGGTGAGCGCATGGGTGACCTGTTCGGAATACTCGTCGTTCACTATGGCGATGATCATTTTCATGGTTACAACTCCTCGTAATGTTCGACGTCCAACGCGAAAACCGTTGCTCCGCCCACGGTCACCGGGGTGGGGGCAGGCATGGGGAGGGGGGCGCTTTCCAGGGGGACGGCGATGTACTCGATGCGTTGTCGGCAATTCTCACGCAAAGCGTCCAGGATCTCCGGCTGCAGATCGCATGGAATACCAATCAATAGAGTCGCGTTACGCCGACCGAGAAAAGCACCGGTACTGGGTAGGCGGGTGACCGAAATATTTCGTTCATGCAGGATGCTGTCCACGATATCGGCGTCCTGCGCCTGGACGACAGCCATCAAGAGTGTGTTGCACGGATCGGTCGAGCGGTTGGTCATGACCGGTATCCTCCTTTCCTAGTCGAGTATGACCCGGTTTGGTCCAGCGCGATTCAGGTAAATGACATCACCGGATTGCGTGTGAATTTCGGTTAGGTAAGGTTTCAAACGCAATTCAAGCTTATTATATTGTACCGTAACTGCATCCTGTTTTCGCTTAATAAAATGCGAAAGGATCACTTCGCGGTCGGTAATCCTGGATACTCCGTTCAACTTC
The DNA here is from genome assembly GCA_038562455.1 of Anaerolineaceae bacterium. Lineage (GTDB taxonomy): Bacteria > Chloroflexota > Anaerolineae > Anaerolineales > Anaerolineaceae > UBA6107. The sequence continues at coordinate 3,176 of JBCFBD010000014.1, forward strand.
AGGAATAAGCGGACAGGAACGAGGTCATCCAGGATCAGGTTTGCAGCGTTAAGTGCCGCAATCGGAATGTCGTCCTTTATAAAATATTTATTGATGAAGTGCTGTTTGAAAACCTGGTCTGCCAGGTGAATCTTTTCATAGCGTAAGAGACCTTCCACGATCAGCCCCAACAGGTATGCGGGTGCGAGGAGCACAGGTTCTCCAGGTTGTGTTGGCAGTAGAGACACACCGTTACCAGTGAAGTAATCCCGAACCGGAAGATGGCGCAGCAACTGGTCTGCCTGGTTGGTTGTAAGCACGCCGGTGTAAAGTACGAGCATTTGGAGCAGGTCCGGGTGCTCGTAACTCGGCTGCCCAACCTCGAAGGATAACCCCCGGGGCAGGTTCCTGATTTCGACGGTGTCAATGAAGTCAAACACCTGATCAGTAATAAAGACCCGCGTTTGGCCGATCACGGTAAGGTCTGCAGGTCTGACCTGTAGGGTCGCAGCCCTGGATGCATTGCTTGTAGTCACGGTGCAAAAGAAATCTGCAGGCAGGTGCTGCGCATCCCCGGTGATGCGCAGAAAAAGCTTACCGGTTGTCGGCAGTCTGCGCCGGGGGGTGTACAGACCGCTGTGTTTGTAGGCATGCAAGACTGTCCCTGTTGCGGGGTGGTCAGGTGTGTTTTCAGGGTGTCGGAAGAGCCCGGTGTTTCCATCGCGATACGAGAACAGCAGTGTTACCAATCGCTCCTTCAATTTTTCCAACCATTCGAGCTCTGAAGATCTCGTGAGCCAGCGTGAGATCTGGATCAGGTCGGTAACTTCACGGATGAGCAGAGAGAGGATCAGCAAGTTATTGTCGCTTTTCAACTTCATCCAAATATCGGAAGCGGCTAAGGCATCATCACCAGAGAATTGCGCTGCCAGTTGAATGGGATGGGAGAGACCCTTAACGTGCAAACTACCGTCAGACTGTTCCATGAGCCAGGTTTTCAGCAAGGCGAGCAGGTCGGGGTAGATCTCTTCCAGCCAGGGCAGGTCATTGAGGAATGGGTGCAGGTCAACCGTCAACTGTGCCATCAAAGGCAGTGCGGCGTGACCGGTGAGCGTGCCATTTACCCCCACCCGATGGTCAATACCACCAGAAGTCGGGCGGCGGGAGAGCATGTTAGTGATGAAGCCGCGCACCAGCTCCGGGCTGCCGGGCAGCAGGGATTGCGACATCATCCAGATTTGCGGCAGAGTTTCGCCGCACCATTCGGGGTTGATCTCAAGCAGGTCCTGGCGTTGGTAATGCCCGGTGTCGGGTCCGCGCGCGCTGACGAAGGTGGGGGACTTGAAATTCGCCATCGGGGGCATCAGCAGCTGCTGGGCACGTACGCGGGAGAGCTGGATGATCTCATTGGTTTGGGTTTGCACGGAAGTGATGTGCATTTGGTCGTGTCTGTCGGCCATTTCAATGCGCAGCTTTTCCACGTCCAGGGATTTTGCAGAGTACTGGCGCGCTAGTTGAAAGGAAGCGTCGGATGTGGACAATGATGCCAGCACCCAGGTGCTATATTTGGTGACTGCAGGCATCAACATATAGCGGGTGGTGAGACCCGGTATGGCAGACCGCGATGGGCTGAGCTCACCTGATAGATAGAACACCGGGAAGAGGTCGCCGCATTCACCCTGCAACACTGTTGACATTCCCATCTGCGCGTGCTTCATTGGGTTGCCACCCATCAGTGGAGAGAGTTGTACCTGCCAATCCGCCAGCAGGGATTTTGTGCTCTGGGTTTGATTGGTGTAAACGATCTCACCTGATATGATCTGCGAGGAGGGAACCCAGATATTGTACACAACGTCGATACCTTGAAAAGGTGAAAAGGTGAGGGTGATGAAATTGACCGAGCTGAAGGTGACTACAGGTCGGGTAAAAAATTGGGCTGGATCCTGGACCGTTTGGTCATCAAGCGTGAAGGAGGGGAATACCAGCATGCGGCTGGCGCGCAGCCCATATGTGGTAAACAAGGAAAGCGCAATCGTGAAATCCACCTCCCAGCAATGGTCATTCAAAACATCCGGGAGGCTGAAACGTGTATCGGCGCAAAGGAGTCGATTGAAGGGCATTTTTTGCAGACTGCGCAACATATGGACATTGTAAGAGCAGAGTGAACAGGGGTCAATTGAATTATGCTAGAATCTATCTTGACTCAAAAATAACTGGTAAGATGAACTTATGAACGATAACGATAAATTCACCAAACCGACCGAAGCACCGCTGGAGGACAATCAGCCGGTCGATGAAACTCCGACTGAGGTCCCAACCCCCGGCAGTTCACAACCATTGCCGAACCCTGAAGAGCCACCCGGTTATGAATGGCAGCGATTGGAGCAGGAAAAAAGCCTGTCAGACACCAAGCCGGTCATTCTGGTAAAGACGGAACAGGAAGACCTTTCCACTAACCTGAACGCGCCCGCTGATCAGTCCAGCAGCGCCACGGTTAAGCTTAACATGGCAGATAAAGCTGTACCGCCGCCTGGCAGCCGGGATGCTCTGCCTGAGAAAGTGGAGGAAGTGGACCTTTCGGCGACTCGCGTCACCCCCGCAGCGGTGCAGAATAACCAGGCAACCCCGCTCAAACAAGGCCCGACCCGACCCGTGCCCGTTTCGCAGCAGGTGCAGATTCCTGCTGGCACTCGCAAAACCAATTATGCGGTGAAGGTGCGTACTACTTCATCCAAAAGCTCGATTCGGAACGGGGAGAAACCGAAAACGACTACCAATGGCGGCAGTAACGGAAAATCAAACGGTAAAAAGAACCGCTTCGATTCCGCCGGATGCGCGATCAAAGTGTTGGTTATATTCCTGTTCCTGGCAGTGGTGGGGGTTGTGATCGCGGGTGTTTTCTTTGTTTTCCAATATTTCACCATTGCCTCCACCTTACCGGATATCGCCGAAATTCAAAATTACGCTTCGCAATTCGAGACGACGCGCTTTTATGATCGCAACGGCGAGATGATCTATGAAATGATTGATCCCAGCGCCGGGCGCAGAACATACACCAGGCTTGAGGATATTTCGCCCAACGTGCTGGCTGCCACCATCGCGATCGAGGATAAGGAGTTCTACAATCACCCAGGCTTTGATATCGTCGCGTTGGCGCGCGCGATGGTCTCCAATTACACCAGCGGCGAGGTGGTATCGGGTGCTTCCACGATCACGCAGCAGCTCGCGCGTACCTTGTTCTTCACCCCTGAAGAAAGAGTAGAGGTTTCTTACCGGCGCAAAGCCAAGGAAATCATTCTTTCCTCGGAAATCACCCGTCGCTATTCAAAAGACGAGATTCTCGAGCTGTACTTGAACGAGATCAATTACGGCAATATGGCATATGGTATCCAGGCGGCGGCGGAAACATACTTTAATACCAACGCCAAAGACCTCACACTGTCGCAGGCGGCGTTCCTCGCCGGGTTGCCCCAGGCGCCCAGCGTGTACGATATCTTTAACAACCGCGAGGCGACGCTGAACCGCAACAAGCAAGTGCTCATCGCCATGTATGACCTGAGCCAGGAACGTAATTGCATCGAGGTGAGCAATAGCCCTGAACGCGTTTGCCTGTCGGCACAGCAGGCGGCTGACGCTTACGTCGAAATGGAAAATTACGAATTCAGGCAGCGCGCCAACCCGATGGTCTATCCGCACTGGGTGACCTACATTCGTTACTTGCTCGAGACCCAGTACGATCCACAACTCATCTATCGCTCCGGCTTCAGGGTCTATACTACGCTCGACCCGTATATTCAGAAGGAGGCTGACCGCATCGTTAAGGACCAAGTTGCTGCCCTCGCCGACAAAAACGCCACTGATGGTGCACTATTAGCGCTAAACCCGAAAACGGGTGAGATATTGGCGATGACCGGTTCGGCAGATTTTTATAACGATGAGATAGCCGGTCAGATCAACATGGCGCTGCGACCGCGGCAGCCGGGGTCTTCGATTAAACCGCTGACATACGCGGCAGCCTTCGAGAAAGGTTGGACGCCAGCGACCATCCTATGGGATGTGCCCAGTGAGTTTCCGCCCTCTGGTGACCCAAATGATACGCGTGACCCCTATAAGCCGGTGAATTACGACGGCAAATTCCATGGACCGGTGAGCGTGCGCTCCGCGTTGGCCAATTCATACAACGTACCCGCAGTCAAGGCATTGGAATATATCGGCATTTACGACAAACCCGACATCGAAGGCGAGGACGGCTTGATCGCGTTTGCCCGCCGTCTGGGGATTAGCACCCTTACGCAAAATGATTATGGTCTGGCGCTGACACTGGGAGGCGGCGAGGTAACGCTTTTTGACATGACTACAGCCTTTGGGGTGTTTGCCACTAATGGGCAGAAGGTCGAGCCTGTAGCGATCACCCGCATTGAGGATCATAATGGCAATGTGATCTACGAGGCACAGCCAGCCGCAGCGCAGCAGGTGATGCGGGCAGAGCACGCTTATCTCATCACCTCGATCCTATCTGACAGCGCTGCACGCGCCCCGATGTTCGGCACCAACTCAGTACTCAACCTCTCCTTCCCGGCTGCGGCCAAGACCGGCACAACGGATGAATACCGCGATAACTGGACGATCGGTTATACGCCTGACCTGGTAGTTGGTGTGTGGGTGGGCAATGCAGATAACACCCCTATGGTGGATACATCGGGAGTTTCCGGCGCGGCTCCCATATGGGCTGAGTTCATGGAGATAGCTGTACCTCACCTGACGAACAATTCACCAGCGAATTTCCCCCGCCCGGAGGGCATCATTGAAAAGCAGGTCTGTGTCTACTCTGGCGTAGAACCCTCCGAATATTGCCAGAAGACCACCACCGAATTGTTTGCCGCGGATAATCCACCGCCTGGTAGAGAAGATGATCTTTGGAAAACGGTAACCCTCGATACATGGACCAATTTGCTGTCATCAAGCGCCTGCCAGGGCTTTACCAAGGAATTACAGGTATTGAACGTAACCGACAAATGGGCGAAAAAGTGGCTTAATGAAACACCACAAGGAGCAGCCTGGCTGGAGACAGTGGGCTTTAAGCAGCCGGTCATCTATATGCCCAAGCGCGAATGCCGCTCGGACGATCCGCGACCGACATTGTTGTTTGTGGGGCTCGAGGATGAACAGGTGATCACATCGGACATTCTTGATCTCTACGCTGTGATCAATGCAACCGGGAACTTCCAGGATTACTATCTGGAGTATGGTGTTGGTCGGGGGCCCACCGAATGGACGCGCTTGCTTGAACCCGGAGGTTCGATTTCCGACGAACCGCAGAAGATCCTCACTTGGGATACCACCCAAGTGGAAGTGGGAAACGTGACGCTGCGCCTGTTTATGCGCTCGACCAATAACGGGCATGCCGAGAAGTTGCTGCGCTTGAAGATCCAGGTGCCCACGCGCACACCCACCCCGACAAAAACCCCCAAACCGACCAAAACGCCGACGCTAACGCCGACGGAAACGCCCACGCCGGGACCGTCCGAAACGCCGGGTGAAGGAACACCCACGCCTTCACCTCAGCCGAACCCTTGGTGGCCTTTTCCGTGGCCATAATCTAACGTCAACGAAAGCTTGAAAAAAAGCTTTAGGAATTAAATTTTCTAGGTTCCAATGGAATAGACTGGTCAGCATTCGCGAGAAGGCTGACCTTTTGCGCTTCAATCGCCATCACACGGCTGTTGTTGAAATACTCGAATTCAAAAGTGGTAGGGTCACCAGCGGTTTTGCCGGGGATGGGCATCAGGCGGGCGGTCAGGGGTTTACCGAGACGCACTGAAAGCGCGGCGATGTCCATGATCACGGCTTCGAGGTCCTCGACCGGCGTATTGCCGGGCAAAGGGATGGTATCCAGACCGGTGCCGCACACGGTGGAATAAAGGAGCAGGTCCTGGATGGTGAGAGACCCCTGCTGTGCACGCCGGGCGAGCACCGAATCCTCGAGCACCGGGAGCATCATACCGTTGAACCCAGCTCGCGGCCAGTTGCCGCGATCGAGGGTATCGGCAATGATCGCCACCGCGCCAAGCGAACCAATGCCGCCAATATGCTCAAGACCGACTGTCTCAACGGCACGGCCTAACGAGCACCAGTCCTGGGGGAAGGGAGCGGGGGAAAAGTCGAAGCCCAGAAACTCAACGCTATTACTATTGGTCAGATTGGAAAAAATACCAGATAACTGCGTGGCGGCGGCTTCAAGCCGGGTAAGTAAACGTTGCCTGGCGGTGTCCAGGTCATTGGCATTTGTGAATGATTCCAGCACGGCATCCGCGCATTCGACGGCGAGGGAGATGGCGGGCCTTTGATCCGCCTGGTGGTAAGCGGCGGGCAGGAAAGGCGTACCCGGAGGCACATTCGCCAATGCCGAGAAACGCAGGTTGGCGAATCCATCCGGTTGGAGGGTGGTCAGGTCGCGGATCACCTGCGCGCTGGCTCGCACTGCCGCCGGGTAGAGGCGGGAACGATCTGAGACCACCGCGCTGCTGAAAATGTCCTGCGCAATGCTGAGAAAACCCGGTATGGCGCTGTACGACCATGAGTGGTGCGGCAGTGCAGGTCCGATCGAGAAGTATTCCCAACCTAAATCACGCGCCTGGTTCGCCAGAGTGGTCACCCGGACGATCCTGCTGCTATCGGGCGTGTCCGATAAGTAAAGCGGGAACGGCACGGTTGCCAGACGGCTGGAAAGCACCGGCATCACCTGGGTTTCGATCGCCTTTTTATACTGCGTACTGAGCTCAGCAAGCACCGCGAGATGGCTCTCTGCCTGAGGTGAACGCGGGTCGAAAAAGCTGGTGATGGAGCGGATCCTCATACAGACCTCTGGCGCACAATTTCGTACAGCAGAATGGAGGCTGCCACGCCGGCGTTGAGCGACTCGAATTCGCCAGGCATGGGAATATGGATCAGATCATCGATAAAATCACGAACCGCATCGCTGGCTCCTTCTGCTTCTCCGCCGACGACCAGGGCGACGGGCGATGTTAAATCAGTATTCCACATGGAACTGCCCCCGTCTGAATCAGCCAGCAATATCTTCAGTGGTGCGGGTTGGTTCTGCGTGCAGTATTGCTTGACCCGGGGAAGGTCACACAGCTGCAGGTTTAACCGGAAGTGTGCGCCCATGCCAGCGCGTACGACTTTGGGCATATATGTGTCTACGCTGCCAGGGGTGATGAACACCACCTGCACCCCTGCTGCCGCAGCGGTGCGCAGGATCGTACCCATATTGCCGGGGTCGCGCACCTGGTCGAGGACCAGCACCAGATCGGCGCTGCCGGGGAGGGGAGCGGTTTTGAGCGGCAGGACCAGAAGGATACCCTGTGTGGTTTCAGTGTCAGAAAGACGGCCCAGCAGATCAGGCAACACTGCGTGTGTATCACAGCCAATCGCCTGGAATCCCGTGAGCAATTCCCTGCCGCGCGAGGAGAGCTGGTCGCTGTAGAGAATCGTACGCGGCATCACGCCTGCTGCCAATCCTTCCTCCGCAAGTCGGATTCCTTCGACGACGAACAGGCCATGCTCAGCACGGGCGGAGCGATCTTTAAGCAGGGTGCGGACGAGCTGAACTTTCGGGTTTTGCATCGAGGTGATGGGCGCTTTTTCTGTGGGGATCATGAGATAAATTCTACCCCATTCAGGTTAAAAACAAAACGGGATGGCGAGCGCCATCCCGTTGATCGTTGAGTCGAGTTAAGCCGATTTTGCTTTTTCTATCACCGCGGTGAATGCCTGCGGATCGTGGACGGCAAGATCAGCCAGCATTTTACGGTTGAGCAGAATGTTTGCCTTGCGCATCGCGTGGATGAATTGGCTATAGGATAAACCGTTCTGGCGCGCGCCAGCGTTGATACGGGTAATCCATAAGCGGCGAAGATCGCGTTTGCGGTTCTTGCGATCGCGTGTGGCGTACCACATGCTTTTCAGACGGGCTTCGTTGGCGCGGCGGATCAGGCGATGCCGACTGCCGAACTGTCCCTTGGTGAAAGCCAATACTCTCTTATGACGACGATGGCTGTAAGGGCCACCTTTTACACGAGCCATTTTTTACTCCTTTGCGAACCCCTGGGCGCCGGTCAGTTGACCCGTTGCGCGCACCCAACAGCTGCACTAATGCGGATACGATGCGTACTGGTCTCTACTTCTCCATATTCGGAGCGAGACGATTGACGCGCTGGACGATCTTGTCTCCCTTGACAGTGACCATCTCAGTGAACAACGCTTTGGTGCGTTTCGAGGTGCGGCGGCGAAGGTGGCTTTTACCACCTTTGGTGCGCATCAAAACGCCCGACCCGGTAAGGCGAAATCGCTTGGAAGTCGCTTTGTGGGTCTTCAATTTAAACTTACCTGATTTCATCTTGCGTGGCACAGCAAACTCCTCTCAACAGTCTACGCTCATCACAGCGCAACGGCAGATTATACCAGAATTCTCCAATTCTGTCAGAAGAAGGATGGGCAGGTTGATTAACTCGAGTTGATTGAAGCTGGTTTAAGCTTCGGCGGGCTGCTCGCTTTTTTCTTGCTCGACCACTTTCTTCTTGCTCGGACGGGCAGGCCCAAGCACCATGTTCATTGTGCGGCCTTCCATGTTGGGAGCCTGCTCAATGTTGGCAACATCAGCCAGTTCCTCAGCGATCTCCTTGAGGTCCTCAAGCGCGATCTCAGGGTAGGTAATCTCGCGTCCACGGAAGCGGATGGTGACCTTGACCTTGTTGCCTTCCAGCAGCCAGCGGCGGGCATCACGCGTTTTGAAGCCGCGATGATGCTCGTTGGTCTTGGGGCGCAAGCGAATCTCCTTGACCTCGATCTTGGTCTGGGCTTTGCGTGCTTCCCGTTCTTTTTTAGTCCGTTCGTAGAGGAACTTTCCAAAATCCATTACGCGGCAGACCGGGGGATCTGAATTGGGCGCGACTTCGACCAGGTCCAACTCAGCTTCACGGGCGATTTGTAAAGCTTTTTGTATGGGAACAACCCCGATGTTTTCATTCTGGGGTCCGATCAAACGTACTTCTGCGACCTTGATCAACTCATTTACACGAAAATTTTGGGTACTGATAGTCTTCTCCTGATTAACAATTTTAACAGTAGCCCGTTTTCAGTACGGGCTAAACTAATTTTTATAATACCATAATACTGAATTCAAAGTCAATAAATATTTCGCTAAAAGCGGAATTGCTCATTTAGAAATTTATGAGGTTAGGTCAATGAATTCAAGATGGCGATGGTACGTATGGTTGACTTGGGAATACTGCCCGCGATAATGTTCGGGCAGCAGGTTGGCAATCTCGTACATGATCGCGTCGGTGAGTTCCTGGCGGGTGAGGCGGTCAGGGTTTGAGCTGTGATGCACCAGGCGGAAGGGTTTACCGGCGCGAAGGATCATTTCAGTGCGTTGATAGCGGCGGATATCCCGGCTGAAGTTTTCGTTGCCATAGAAAACAAAAGGCAGGATGGGTACACCCGTACGCAGCGCGAGGTAAACGATGCCCGGGTACCCCTGGCTCAACTTGCCGGTGCGCGAACGGGTGCCTTCAGGAGCGATAGCGATGATCTTGCCTTTCTCCAGCGCTGCTTCGGCTTTCTTGAAAGCGGTGAAATCCACCTGGCCGCGCGTGATGGGAATGGCTTCCCAGGCGTTGAACAATGTACGCAGCAGGAAGTTATCCCAGGTTTCAATTTTCGCAAAAGCAGTCAATGGGCGGGGATGAAGGTGGCTGAATCCGACGGGTGCATCGAGCCAGTTGATGTGATTGGTCGCCAGGATCAACGGTCCGCGCAGGGGCACTTCGGCGACTGCCGCATCGTCGATGCGCATGAATGCGCGCAGGATCGCTTTGAGTGGCGGGTTGACATGCCTGGCAGATAACATCATGCTGAATCGATCCTGGTGATGATCTCGAGTGCGCGGGGTAGGAGTTCAATCGAGATCTGACCGCCTTCTTCACATACCGTCACTCCGTCTGCGTGAACGGGTAGGGTGCCCTTGAGTGCGGTGACGGTGATTTTCGCCGCCTGGCGGGTCTGCACCGCGGGGTGCGATTCGTGCGTGCCCTTCATAAACTTGCCTATCAAACCGAACATGGCGATCTGCGGCACCTCGCTGACGATGCACAGGTTGGCGAGTCCATCATTCATTTGTGCACCTGGCGCCATCATAAACCCACCTCCCATACGGCGGCCGTTCATCACTGAGACCATCAGCGCAGAAATCCGCATGCCGGAGCCGTCGAAATCCACCTGCACATCGGGCGGTTTGAAGTAGATGAAAATAGTTTGAAGCGCTGCTACCAGGTAAGAAAGCATTCCTTTAAGTTTCATGCGGGCAGCCAGGAATCCGACCACTGCGTCAAAACCCACACCCACGCCGTTGCCGAAATACAACACTTCCTGCTGGTCACCGTTTTGTACGCTGCCGATATCAATCCACTTTTGCGGATGGGAGGCGAGCAGTGGACAAGAATCTTCAACGCCAACGGGGATATTTGCACCGAAGGCAAAATCGTTCCCCCTGCCAATCGGGATCACGCCCATCACAGGAGTTGAGTTGCCTGTTTGTTTATACTGCATCAGCCCATTTAATACCTCGTTGCTAGTACCATCACCACCCGCTGCGACGATGAAATCGTAGCCATCCACAGCCGCCTGCATGGCAAGTTCAGTGGCATGCCCGGGGCGCTCGGTGAGCACGATGTCGTATTCGAGTTCGTACTGGGTGAGCAGTTCCCGGATGCGCGGGAGCGAATGATATGCGCTGCCAGCGCCGGCGGTCGGGTTGAGGATGATCTTGAAGCGGGACATACACTCTCCTGAAGGTTGGGAAACCCCGTAAACATGATAAGAACTAATAAAGTGATGGTGTAAATCTCTTACCTGATAACCGATAACACCACTCTTGTGCAAATGATACGGTCTTCCAGTAGGTGGAAAGCCTGATTATAGTGGAAAATTTTTGGTTCGTGGGTACAGTTTTGTATTGGAAATTGCTTTTGGATGAATTTGCAATAAAAAACCACCTGACAAGGTGGACTTTGTGGTGGGCGGTATAGGACTCGAACCTACGACCTTTGCGATGTCAACGCAACGCTCTAACCAACTGAGCTAACCGCCCGGTGTTGAATATTATACTTGTTTTTCATAATGTGACAATGGTACATCAGCATTGGTAGTTAAATGATGTTCACGACACCCGCCCAAAGCACGGTGAACTTTGCCTGGGCAAATTCTTCAGATGGGGGGGCGAGGTAGCCGATGGCAATAATCAGTTTTTGTCCCTTCTGAAAGCCGGTAAATTTCCTGGAACCGTACATAGGCACCAGGTTGGATTCGTCGATAGTGTAGAGCGAGCGGTCCAATTCGTAGGCGCTGGCGTAAAGCTGCTCTTTGCCGATGACCAACTGGATGATGTTTGGGGCCGTAAAATCCGCACTGTCGGGGATGGTGAATTTAAAACCTTTGGTGGACAATCGGAAACCTTCACGGTTGGAGACGGTGTATTCAAGCCCGGCTTCACCGGAAGGCGAAATCTTTTGCCAATGGGCTTCATCCACAACCAGAATGGGTAATTCCAGGTCAGGTACGATCGAGGACATCACGGTCAATTTTCTCTCTTAAAGATGAGTTTTGCTCGGTTAAGAAAATTATAAGGAGAAACGATTAAAAGAAAAGTCGCTCAAGGAGGGGAAAATTTTGGAAAAATCTGGCGGCAATGGTATAATATCGGCGCTTGATCCCTCAAGCATGGAGAGGTTGCGCAGTCCGGCCTAACGCGCCCGCTTGGAGAGCGGGTATCCCGAAAGGGATCGTGGGTTCGAATCCCACCCTCTCCGCTAAAAAACGCCTGTCAAAGGCGTTTTTTGTATCGCTCCGAAGGTGCTCTGCGCCCCCCTTCCGCTCTAACCCACCCCAAAAAAAGGCTTTTTGTTATGTATTACCAGGTTGTGGTTTAAGTGAGCGGCCACAAGACCGGGATGATGAAATGGCGAGAATATAGTCCATGATAGTCAGTAATCTACCCCCATGGACAAAAACCATGATGCGGTAACGCCCAGGTCCGTAGATCATCTAACAGGCGGGTTTGAGCGGGGTTAAGTATGAGGAGCTCGCGGCGATGGCGATCATCATGACGAAGGTGAGCGGGTTCAACCCCAAATGCAGGGCGGTTTGGATCGCCGCCAGTATGTTCCTGGCAGCTGCTGCTTGGAAATCGATCCCTGTAGCGTGCTTGATCTTCAAAATCACCTCGGATGATCTCTCGACGATCAGCGAACCGCCTTCATGCAGGGCAGTGTCGGCGGGTGGGTCGAATCTCTGTTGCTCTCCACGGATCACCGCCAAACCACGAGGTCGAAATCCTGGCCAATATGTGATTCCTCGTGGGTACTTCCGTCCAACGTCGAACCAGGCACAATGCTAAGTTTAGCCAGGAATGGTCTGAGATTGTACTTGTCCGTCAGGGGCTCCTCGGTGGTGCGGATCGGGATCAGGCGCTGCCCAATGAAAAGCATCAATTTAGGAATACCAATGGACGTCAATTCGAACATGCCGATCGGCGGCACCCCGAATTGGGTCATTACCCAGCTGACCAGCAGGTTAGTGGATGTACCGATGAGCGTCGCAGAGCTGACCAGGATCGCCGCAGAAGCCATCGGCATCCGCCAGTGCGAAACGCTGAGCTTTCAGGATAATATTGAAGTGCGGGGAAACAAGGAGGGTAAAAGATCGATTGGCAGGCATGGGGGGGACATGTCTGCCAATCTATAGGGAGGGAACGCCACAGTACTTTTTGTGAAAATTTCCTGTGGAACACACGGTATTGCTACCAATAAAACGTGTGTTATATAGATATTATATATCATATTTATCTTAAAAACAAGTATTAATCAGAGTATTAATCAGAGTATTAATCAGAGGAATTTTTCCTGCGTAACATCAGATCAAGCATCTCATCCACTTCCTCGGTAGAGGGAGGAAGTTCGCGTTTTGATTCGCTGACTGCGGGGTTGTTGAGGGTGCTGAGCATGGTTTGCGCGAATTGCTCAGAATTCATCACCTCAGCATGCAACGCTTTGGACTCTGTTTTAACCCGGTGATCCGATGAGACAACGAGGATGTTGCGAGCGTTCACCCCCTCCTTGCGCAGATGGTGGATGATGGCGTCGTCGGCGGTTAACCCGACCTTGACGTGATGCACATTCACCAGTCCGTGTTTTGAACGCGGATCGCTGCCCGCGGGTGCCCCATCAAAAAACAAATCAATGTGCGCGCGGCTCAGACGACAGTACTCACCGACCATGCGAATCAGCTTGTTCTCATCGTCCGGATCTGAGAGACGGATGCCTGGTATTTTAGGGATCAGGTTATGCCCATCGATAACGATTTTTTTCATGCGCGGACCTCATACAAAACATTTTACTTTGAATTTGTGCTATGATTCTAAAATCTAGTGGAAGCCGTATGCGTAAAATCCTCCCTTACCTCATCTTGAATATCATCGTCTCCGCAGCGACCGTGCTGGTCGTATTGACTATCTGGCAGAAAGCCCAGCAGCGGCAGATCGAACGGTCACTCCCGCGGGCAACCGAGACTGCGGTGAGATTGGAATCACAATCCACACTGCCCGCGTTAGACGCCGAAACCGTGGTGATTGGCGGGGTGATCGGGGCGGGGGATCTCGCTAACGAGCGTGTGCAGCTCATAAGCGTGGCTGACGCACCGGTAGATTTGAGTGGATGGGAATTGACGGATGGCAAGGGCAGGTACTTTTTCTTTCCAGCGGTGAAGTTATATCCAGGCGGCAGCATCAACCTGTTCAGCCGATCCGGTGTCGACACGTCCATCGAGCTTTACTGGAGGCAGCCTCTGGCGATCTGGGCGAGCGGTGATGTGGTCGAGTTGGCGGACCCGGATGGCAACACGCGTTCTGAATTCCGTATTCCTTAATCATCTCGTCCAGCGGGCATGGCACGCAGCTTTCGAGTAAAATGAACACACAAATCACTTCCAATCAGGCGGTATAGATTATGACCCAGGCGTTGTATCGAAAATGGAGACCAAGAAAATGGGACCAGGTTGTGGCGCAAGAGCACGTGGTGCAAACGCTACGCAACGCGATTCGCGCCGAACGCGTGGGACACGCCTATCTCTTCTCAGGACCGCGCGGCACCGGAAAGACCACCACCGCCAGGCTGCTGGCGAAGGCGGTCAATTGCCTGTCAGATGACCTGGCGAACCGCCCTTGCGACGACTGTGTCAATTGCAAGGCTGTGAATGAAGGGCGTTTCCTTGACTTGATCGAGATCGATGCTGCCTCGAACACCAGCGTGGAGGACATACGCGACCTGCGGGACCGCATCAATTACTCGCCGTCCGACGGACGGTACAAAGTCTACATCATCGACGAAGTTCACATGCTTTCCACGGCTGCGTTCAACGCACTGCTGAAAACCCTTGAAGAACCGCCATCGCATGCTATATTTATCCTGGCGACCACCGAAGTGCACAAGATTCCGGCTACCGTGCTCTCGCGCTGCCAATGTCATGAGTTCCGGCGCATCCCGGTGTCGGAGATCGCCACAACCCTGCGCGGGATGTGCGTTGAAGAAGGTATCGAGGCAGATGAGGACGCGTTGTTACTGATCGCCCGCCAGTCCACTGGCGCGTTGCGTGACGCGATCTCATTGCTCGACCAGCTGGCATCTACTGGCAAATCCATCAACCTTGAATTAGCCCAAAATGTTCTGGGCACCGCCACTAACCAGTTGGTGTTCGACCTGGTGGATGCGCTTGTGAACAACGACCCGGCGTTGGGCATGGTGAGCATCCACAAAGCGCTGGATAGTGGCAGCGATCCACGGCAGTACGCGCGCCAGGTGGTGGAGTACCTGCGCAGTCTGCTGTTGCTGCAGATGGGCAACGAAAAAGCCATCGAAGCCACGCGTGATGTAAAAACACGCATGCGTTCCCACAGCGAACGCATCGAACTCTTGCGCCTGATGGAATGGGTAAATCTATTCAACGAGGCGATTGGCGACTTGCGCACCACCTGGCAGCCCAGCCTGGCGCTCGAGGTTGCGTTTGCACGCTGCCTCAATCCGCAGATTCAAGCGGTCCAAAGGGTGGTGGACACAACCACCTTCACGCCCCCGCCAGTGAAAGCCCGAGAGTCCACAAAAAAGGAAGCCCCTGCGGTTGCTGAAAAGAACGCTTCAGAATTAGAACCAGAAGTAAATCAGGCACCGCGAGAAAAACCAACTGCACAAACTCAAATGGCAACTGATGAAACGACTACGGGCGAGGGTGGGGATGGTGTTGCCACCCAAGACATTTTGGCGGCGTGGAGCCGTATCAGGGCTGAGGTCAAGGCGCGACGGCCACAAGCTGAGGGGCTGCTCAACTCGCAGCGGCTGGTGCAGGTCAAGAACGGCACGCTGGTACTGGGATTCCAAAGCGAGACTTTGAAATCCAAGATGGAAATTCCGGAAAACATTGAGGTAACGCGGCGGGTGGTCCAGAACCTGTTGAACGCGGACCTTCCCATCCAATGCATCGTGGTGGTTGGTAAAGGCGCAGCCGGGGCTGATGACACCGCAATAGAGCCGGATGGGCTGGTCAATACAGCCATTAACCTGGGTGGAAAACTCATCCACCGGGATTGATCACAAAACTATCAGGAGTAGACATGGCAAAAGGATTTAATCGACCTTCAGGAGGCGCCGGCGGGGGCGGCGGAATGATGGCGCAAATCAAGCGCTTGCAGGAACAGATGGAAGCTGCCCAGGCGCAGCTTGCAGTTGAAACTGTCACTTCCTCGGCTGGCGGAGGGGCGGTTAAGGTGACCATGACCGGCGACCAGCATTGCACCGCCGTGGAGATCACCGCAGAGCTTCTTCAGAACGCCGACGCGGAAATGCTGCAGGATCTGGTACTTTCCGCAGTCAACCTGGCGTTGGATGACTCGCGCAAGCTGGCGTCGGAAAAAATGGGACCCCTGGCTGGTGGCATCCCAGGTTTAGGGTTTTAAGGCTGCAGCATGCCGATTCTTCCAGCACCCATCCAGGACCTGATTGGAGCGCTCGAGCGTTTGCCCGGGGTCGGACCGAAAACTGCTTCGCGCCTGGCATTCTTTTTGCTGCGCGCCCCGCAGGACCTGGTGCAGCAGCTGGCTGGTGCGCTGACGAATATCAAAACCGCCACGGGAACCTGCAAGTTATGTTCAAATATCACCCTGGCTGACCAGGAATTTTGCGAGATCTGCCGCGACGCTGCGCGCAATGATGGGACGATTTGCGTGGTGGAGGAACCACTGGATGTGCTGGCGCTGGAACGTACGGGCGGGTTTCATGGGCGTTACCACGTGCTGCAAGGCGTGCTCTCGCCGATCGAAGGCGTCGGTCCTGATGACCTGACCATCCGTGCATTGGTTGGACGTGTGAAAACTGGGGAGGCGCAGGAGGTCATCCTGGCGACTAACCCCAGCATGGAGGGCGACGCCACGGCGCTTTATCTGCGCCAGCAGTTGATCCCATTGGGCGTACGCGTAACGCGCCTCGCGCGCGGGCTACCGGTGGGCGGCGACCTGGAGTACGCTGATCAGAACACGCTCTTGCGTGCGTTGGCCGGCAGGCAGGAAATGATGTAATTAATAACAACCGGAGGCAAATGCTCCGGTTGTATTACAAAAACGACCAGCTTATCTTTTGAAGGCGGGCAATTCCAGCTTCTTGCCATCGACCTCGACGATGTAATACGGCAGCCAGGCGACGGCGAAGATGTCGGAGAAGATGTCGCTCTTAGTGGGCTTGATGGTGACCTCAGAGATCTCGTCGGCGATGCCCTCCCATTTTTCATGCACTTCGTTTTCCACTTCCAGTTTGGATTTCTTCAGATCTTCTAGCTGGGCCATGTATTGTTTTAGCGTGGTTTCCTCGGCTTCCAATCTGTCCTTGGCAGTTGAAGCCATGCGGTTCTTCGATAGGGTGCTGGTAATGCTACGTTTCCGTCCGCTCAGCATCCCGATCACCGCGGAACCACCAGTGGCGAGGGTCTCGAGCCGCCGTTGTTTTACTGAGGATTCGGCTGCTTTTACGTCCAATTCTTGAGATTCAACCTTGCGCTGCATGGCGGCGATCTTGGTGTCGAGCGAGCTCACCGCTTTGGCGATCTCGGCTTTCACAGTGTCTTCGACAGCCTTTTTGGATTTAGCGCGAAAATCAGCTTCACTCATGCCGGATTCACCAAAGAGTTTGAGCTTTGGATGGGTGAATATCTTGAGCCCACCGCTACGGTAAATCCAATCCAGGAAGTCTTTCTTGATCGCGTCCACTTTCTTAGGATCTGCCAGCCACGAAGGCACTGGGTGATATAGGGTTTTGGAGAGTGGTTGGATATCCAGGTGCTGCTTGTCAAACTCAGCGGTTAAAATGTTTTCCCAGCGAATCAGCCCGCTGCCGGGATCTTCGAGGATGGCGGAAGTCTTACCGGTGTGCTCCAGGTTGTACTGGCGGGAGAGGTAGCGCACTTCAGCTTGCGCTATGATCCCCGGGCGATATACCAGACCCTCTGAACCCACACCACTAAGACCGGCATTGGCTGCGGCTTCACTGATATCCAGGTTGTTGGGGTAGAAATACTCCGCGATGTCACCCGGGATCGCCGGCCTGCTGTTGCTCAACCCGGAGGTATCACGGATTGAAGCAGCAGGTTTACCAGCGGATTTGCTTTCTTCAACGGCGGAATCTTTGTAAGTCGCGGATGCGCCTGCCAGCGCGTTGGCTGCGGGGAGTTGGTCGCGTGTCATTGGACCGGCGAGATAGTTCATTGCCCAGCGGGTGTTGAACAGCACTGGCGCGGATTTGTAGACGCTGTGCAACAGGAAAACCCGTTTGCCCAGGCCGGAAATCAGTTTGTCAAGTGTTCCGATATCCGTGGTGCCGCCAGCAGAGGTAAGACCATCGAGCAGACGGTTCTTGTCCTGCTCGGTCTGCAATCGACCAATCATCCAGGTGCCGGCGTTTGAGAGAGCTTTATAGTCCACATCCACCGGGTTCTGGGTCGCCAGCAGCAGCCCCACGCCGAAAGCACGCGCCTGCTTGAGCATGCGCAGCATCACGGTCTTGGAGGGCGGGTTGGCGACCGGCGGCAGGTAGCCCATGATCTCATCAAAGTACAAGATGGCGCGCAGGTTGCCCGTGCCACGCTGCCCGCGCATCCAGCTTTCAACTGCGGCGAATAGCAGGGTGACAAAGAACATGCGTTCATTCTCGCTCAGGTGGGCGATGTAGAAGATCGAATGGCGTGGACGCCCGTCTTTGGCATACAATAGCTGCTGGATATCCAGAGGCTGACCCTGCTGCCAAACCTGAAAGGACGGCGAAGCCAGGAAATTGTTCAGCAGGAGCGCCAGGTCGAAGCGGTCTCTTTCCGGAAAGAAAGAATCCATGGGGAATGCGCCCAGTCGGTCAAGCGGCGGGTTCTGTACCTGCAGGATGAGGTCGGTAAGGCTCAGCGAATTGCCGTTCACCCAGGCGTTTTCGATCAGGTTTGAGAGCAGGATGTGTTCGCGTGAGCGCAGCGGGTCGATGTTGCTGATGCCGACCAACCCGAGGATGGCGGTGACGGTGGTGGAAATGCGTTCGCGCAGCACCTCGGCGTTATCGTCCCATGACAGGCTCGGCACCTCGAACGATGAGAGGATATTCACAGGGAAACCTGAGGTGGACCCAGGGGAGTAGATGGCGTATTCCGCAGCTTCCGCCAGCTCTTGCAACTGCTCAGCGCCTATGCCCCAATCAGCCAGGCCTTTCTTCCACCGGGCAGCGGTCTCTTCCCCCATTTGGGCGACCGTTTTCCCCTCCTGGCGCGCCACTTCGGGGTCGATCCAGGGTTCGAAATCAGAGGGCTGCTGGTTGGGGAAGTGCAGCACCAGGTTAGTGAGGTCACCCTTGGGGTCGATGATGATAGCGGGTGTGTTATGCAGGGCGGCTTCCTCAAGCAGTCCGATGCACAAGCCAGTCTTGCCTGAGCCGGTCATACCTGTGACCACGCAATGGGTGGTCAGGTTGGAGGGATCAAGCAGCACGGGGTCTTCGGTGAGCGACTTGGATTTGGGGTCGAAGACCTTGCCCAGGAAATAATTGCTCTTATCGAATGCCATATTCACCGCCTGTTGGTTTTCTATTAATTATAGATCAACTTGAGGTTTCCTTAAAATTCTGGTAAATTTGGTCCGAATCTTGTACCGGTTCCAATAATGTAGTTAACTTTGCTGGCAACCGCTCCGGGCAACCGGACGGGAGGGCTATTTGTATAACCTGGCGATCTATCCAATTTGCATCAACGAGGGCAGTGTTGAGTCAACCCTGCCGGGATTGGTCACACTCGCCCCACCGCGCAAATGCGCACGCGGGCGCGAATCAGATCAACTCATCGCGTTCATCCACATCACCGGCAACACCAACATCACACCCGAAGCGCTGGATGCCTGGATGCAGAAAAAGGCGGCGTTATTTTACAGCGCGCCGGGGTCGGTCACCAGCGCGTTGCGCCTGATGGCTGAAGCGATCAACAATGAATTACTGGATCGCAACCTAAAGAAAGCCCAGGCGGGTTCGCAGGTGAATGGCTCACTTTGCCTGGTGGTGATGCGAAAAGAGGTCATCTACTCGGTTGTGATCGGTCAGGCGCGAATTTTCCAGTTAACCAAAGAAGGGGTTTTGGAGTGGCAAGACCGGGAGAATCACGCCAAGGGACTGGGAGTGAACCAGGCGATCACCTGCATGTTCAATCAAAACAAGCTGAACGCCGGTGATGCGTTACTGCTTGCACCGTTAGGCAGTCCGCTATGGTCGAGCGAAACGCTGCAAAACGCGTACGGACTCAAGGCGGAGGGCATCGGACGACGGTTGTTGAACCAGCATCCACCCAACTTGCGTGCCGCTTTTGTGGAGTTGGACGAGGGTAAAGGCATCGCCTCGCTGAATACTTTCTTCCCAGAGCAGATTGCTGGGGAGACCACTGGAATGCGCGCAAAACCGTCTCAAGCAGAGAGTGTTCAGGACGCTAAACCCCCGGTTGACTTTGCTGCGGTAGCGGAGGGAATGGATGTACCACTGCCAGAAACTGGGGGTTTCGTTACTGAACCGGAAGATAATGAGATAGTAGATCCGATTGAGCAACAATACCCGGTCGTGAAGACTGAGCGGCGGGAGGATTCCCCGGCACCAGCAGCCCGGGTGCGAAATCACCGCACGGAAAAACCTGTCGAAAAGAGAAAACCAAAAAGCATCAAACTGCCCACTGGCGAAGCGGTTAGCGTGCCACGTTCCATGTACCTGCTGCTCGCCATCGCTGTACCGATCATTGTGGTAATCATCGCCGCGAGTGTGTATATAAACCAGGGGCGATCGCAACAGTTCACGTATTACTATGGCGAGGGACAGCGGTACGCGCAGGAAGCCGAACGCACCCGGGATGACCCGGTGATGCATTCCTTCAATCTGCAAGCAGCGATGATGTACCTGCAAAAAGCGAATGAATTCGGCGTCAACGAGGATTCAAAAGCTTTGTTGACTGGTGTACAAGCAGAACTCGACAAGCTGCAAGGGGTGGTGCGGCTGGCGATGATACCTCTGGAAACCGACGCCAAACTGAGCAATGTGAACATCACGCAAATGGTTGCCGCGAATACCGACCTGTACCTGTTGGATAGCGTCTCAGGCAAAGCGCTGCATCTCGACCTGGTGGGAGACCAATACGTGCTCGATGAGGGATTTGATTGCGGACCTAACCCTAACAACCCCATCAACAGAATCGGTAAGCTGGTGGATATGATCGGGCTACCCACCGGCAATTCGTTCGGTGCGACGTTGTTTGGTATTGACGCCTATGGCAATATCGAATTTTGCATTCCCGGAGAATCCGGGGTAGTATCCTCGCTCATGGCGCCAGATGCCGGGTGGAAGGAAATAAAAGCGGTTTCGATGTACCAGAATTACCTGTACGTGCTCGACCCGGGCAATAACGGGGTTTTCATGTATTACGGTCAGGGGATTCTCTTCGAAGACACGCCGGTGCTCTTTTTTGATAATTTCATCCCCGAAATGAAGGAAGCGGTGGATATTGAAGTGTACGCGGATGAGTTGTATGTACTACGTTCGAGCGGTGAGTTGGTGGAGTGCACGTACAGCCATCTGAAGGATTACAAGCAGACCGAGTGCACAGACCCAGCCCCGTTCCGTGATACGCGCGCCGGGGAGGAACCGAACGCGATCACTTTCTCCGATTCACAGTTCATCCAAATGCGCATGACCCCTGCGCCGGATTCGTCCTTGTACCTGCTGGACGCGCATGGGAACGGCATCTACCACTTCAGCCTGCAACGCAACCTGCAAAAGATCCTACAACCCGGCTTTGCAGACCCGGAATATTCTCCCAATAAAACTGTGACCAGCATGGCGTTTTCTCCGGGTCGCACGGTTTTTCTGGCTTTCGGCAACCAGGTATACACGACGCGCATGCCTTAAAAGGATCACGAAATTGAATAGCCGAGTTAAACTTAGCTATAAGATGATAGTGAGTGGAACCGGGGTAAAGGTGAGGATGAAAATGATCAGCGCGATGATGCCGAGCGCTTTGCGTTTTCCATCCAACGGCGTGATCTGATCCAGTGGTTCGGCGTAGCGCCTTCCGAAAAAGAACACCAGCCCTGCCCACAACCACCAGCCTGACCAGAAGAAGCCCAATCCCACCAACACCAGCAAGATCAGTGGCAGCAGTCGGCTTGAAGCCCGGGTGCCGAAAAGCAGGTGGAAGATATGTCCGCCATCCAGTTGACCGGCGGGGATGAGGTTGAGCGAGGTGACCAGCAAGCCCACCCAACCCGCCCAGGCGACTGGGTGGATCATCACATCCAGCGCACCGTAAGGGGCGGGTTGTGCAGTGAAGAAATAGCGCAGCCAGTACAACACGGGACCGCCGTTACCGTACACTGCCGGTTCGGGTAGCAGCTCACCGAACTGCAGGAATTTGAGCAACAGGTAGATGAGCGAATTGCCTTCCATCTGAAGACCCTGTCCCTCGGGGAATTGCAGCGGGATAACATTGAGCGTGGAAAGCGACAACCCGATGATCAACACGATGATCGAAGCGATGAAGCCGGCGATCGGCCCCGCGACCCCGATATCCATCAACACACGGCGATTCTTAGGCAGTTCTTTCATGCTGATGAACGCGCCCATCGTACCCAGAGGTGTAAATGGCAAGGGAATGAAGAATGGCAGGGATACGTGTACGCCATTCGCCCGTCCTGCCAGATAATGACCCATTTCATGAGTGGTGAGGATGGTGAGCAAGCTCACTGCGAAGGGCCATCCAGCGTTGATCAACTGAGAAGCTGCCGTGAGCGGATTAGTGGAAAGCTCGCCTTCGAGGCTACTCAATCCGCCGGAAACCAACACGCTGATGATTGTGATGAGGAACATCAACAGGTTGATGCCTGGTCTGCCGGGTTTGGGTGCGGGTGGGGAAACCGCGAGCAGGATCATCTGCGTACCGTTTTCTTCCCTAAAGACAGGTATCAACCCATATGGCTGCACCTGGGCGGCGAGTTGGTCGTATGCTTGCGCTGAATCCGGCGCGATTAAACGCCCTCGGTAGCGGACAAGAAAATCATCCGTGTGCCCGCCGCGGGTAATATCGTCGCTGATAAAAATTCTACGGACGTAAGCGTCCAGAAGTTCGGGATTTTCTCTGATATCCATCTACACTCCATTAAAATGAGGCGGGAATGGATGGGAGTCGAACCCACCGCGGCCCGCATAGCGACCCGCCACCGATTTTGAAGACCGGGGAACCCACCGGGACTCATCCACTCCCGCGGTTAAGAATACCCCAGCCAATTTGATTTGACAAGGTTGAGAACCAGGTTTGAGAACCAGGTTGAGAACCAGTAGCGGTTTGTTAGAAAATGGACGGGAAGGTGAGGGTCAACCAGGGCACCAGTTGAAGCACTACCACGCCGGCGAGGATGCCAAGCAGGACCCCGGCGATAATGTCTGAGAGATAGTGCACACCCATCCATACGCGCGCGAGGCTGACCAGCAACCCCCAAACCGCAAGCAGCACTCCCAACCAGAGAGGTCCGCTGGCGAGCGCGATCACCGCCAGCATGGCAGCCCTGGCGGCATGCCCAGACGGGAATGAATGCGGATCGGTATTGCGGTAAATGGCTCCCCATTCTCCATCCGGGCGGCGCCTGCGGATGGTGAACTTGATCGCCAGCACGACCAATGCCAACCCCACCGTGCCACCTGCCATTAACGCGGTAATGGTGTGCCACTGACCACGGGTGAGCAGCCAGATGATGAACAGCCCGATCACCACGAACCATGAATCGCCGGAATGGGCGAAGAACGCCGCGGTCGGTTTGAATCTGACCTGCGAATCGGTCAGGCGCAATGTTGAAGTGATCTTTTCATCCCAATTAAGTATTGCTTTAAACCACATGCTGCCTATTCTACCTTATACAACCATGCATTTGCGAGATTCCACAATCATTTGAAGGGTAAAAAATCGACTTCATCGCGCTGAAGTAAAGGCGATGAAGTAAACCTGTTGATAAGACTACTATAAAATACATGTAGCTGTAAAATCATGGTAATGAACAAATTTGTTTATTGACATGGAAATGGATAACCTTATAATAATAACCATCAGTGATTTTTTCATTTGCAGGTGACTTAATAAACGAGTGAGCAGCCATGAAATCTAAAGCGCGCTATAGTGTGTTTATCATCTTACTGATCTCGGGGTTCGCGGTATCATCTTGCACCACTCAACCAAACCAGACCAGTATCCTTGATACATATACTCCCATGAACGTGCGTAGTGCCAATTGTGATTACGGTGGTGAGATCAGGTCAGTGCAGGCGCTGGACGAATACACCGTGCGCTTTACCTTGTGTTACCCCGATTCAGCATTTGCAGCAAAGCTCGCAGCACCCATCTTCGCGATCCAGGACAGCGACTTTTTGAATGCGACCCATGGCGATAGCGTTGCAATCTCAACGGCACCGAATGGTACCGGTCCCTATATCCTGCGCGAGTGGCGCTCGGGCATTGACACCACGCTGGTGATCTCTCCTACGTACTGGGGAGTTCCGGCTGCCACACCCAAGATCGAATTCCGCTGGCAGCCAGACCAGGCAAAGCGCTTCAGCGACGTTGATTTCACGGCGATCGAAGGTATGGATTTTCCCTCGATCGTGATGACCAAGCCATTCTCGTATCTTTCCTATACTTATGCCAATCCTGACTTGAAAGTGGTATCCCACGATCCGTTGAATTTGTATTACCTGGGATTTAACAATACTATTGCGCCGTTCGACAACGTAAAGGTGAGACAGGCGTTTGCCTATGTGCTGGACCAGGCTGTGTTGCTAGACCTGTCTTTCCCGACGGGCACAGAGCTTGCCACGCAGTTGGTACCTGCATCGGTCTACCCCGGGCGCTCTGCCGAATTGAAATGGTACACTACCAATCTGGATCAGGCTGTCACTCTGCTGGAGGAGGCTGGGTTTGATTTCTCTCAGGACATTCCGATCGCTTACCAGAACTCCCCCATGCAGACACTTTATTCCCCCAACTCCCTCGCCATAGCGGTGCGCGACCAATTGGCGGAGGTTGGCGTGAAAGTGGTGCTCAAGCCGCTGGATGCTTCAGCATTCAAAGTGAGTACCTCAGAAGGCCGGGAAGGCTTCTTCATAGATTGGTACACGGTTGATTACCTGGATGGAAGCGCTTTCTTCGATAAACCCTTTATCAGTGAAGCTCATAAGTTCGGGCTTCCGTATGAGAATCTGCAAACTTCCATCGCGCAAGTACGCAGCACAGCCAGTACCTTGCAGCAACAGGCGATCTTTGACCTGATGAATAAGGATATCGTCAACCAGGTTCCTTTGATCCCCCTGGGGCACTCGCCGAACCTGACAATCTTTCGGTCGACGTTGCAGAACATCAGCTCCAACGCGTTCTACGAAAATCTTGAACGTATTGTGAGCGATAAGGGGACGATCCGCTTCATTGGACCATCAGAACCCGCGAGCCTGTGGCCGGCTGACGAAGACGATTACACTACCTTCAGAACCACACGCCTGCTCTACGACACACTGCTCGCCCCCGGTTTTGGCGGCGAAAAATTCCAACCATTACTGGCAGAGAGTTGGGAATCAAACACCGACCTCACCGAATGGACCTTCCATTTACGCTACAACGTGCAATTTTCCAACGGCAGCCAATTTGATGCCAACGATGTGGTCGCCTCGTTTGCTGCCATTTGGGATGCCTCCAACCCGAACCACAAAGGGCGGACAGGCGAGTTTGCTATGTTCAAACGTTTGTTTGGCAACCTGATCAACAACTGAACTTGTACGTAACAAAAGAAAAGTGCTCCTGAAAAGGAGCGCTTTTTGCTAATTTGATTGCAGGTTCCAGCGTTGGGCAGCCGATTCGATAATTTTACGCACAATATCGGTGTAGGAATACCCTGCAGCCGCGGCTGCGAACACCAGCGAAGCCTGGTTCGGGTCAGGATCCATCAATGGGATAGGATTGACTTCGAGTACATACGGGTTGCCCTGGGCATCCATGCGCAAGTCCATCCGGCAAATGTCTGAAAGGTGCAGGGCGTTCATGGCGCGTTTGGCGATTGATTTGAACAGGGTGGTCTTTTCAGCGCTGAGCTCAGCCGGGCATACCCGGCGCACCGCACTGTTGAGGTCTTCTTTTTGCGCCGAAGAATAGAAACCAGTGGGCGAGATGATCTCGACGATCGGCAGCACTTCGTCGCCGAGGATACCGATGGTGAATTCACGTCCTTCAATGTACTGTTCCACCAGGATGAGGGAATCGGTGATCGAGCGCACGTACCTGACCTGGCGAATCAGTTCTTCTTCGTTGCGCACAAGCGCATAGTCATTGATGCCGATGGAGGAACCCTCCACGCCCGGTTTGACGAACAGCGGGAAGTTCATTTTATGGCTGGGTATTTCGATTCCATAACGCACGACCACAAAGTTGGCAGTGGGGATGCGCGTGTCGCGGAACATCTTTTTCGCGACCGCTTTATTGTGTGACAGCGACATACCCAACACTCCAGCGCACGTGTAAGGGATGCGCAGGCTGTCGAGGATGGCGGGCATTTGCGCCTCACGGGAGTCGCCGAAATGCCCCTCGGCTGAATTGAAACACAAGTCGGGGGCGAAATTTTGTAAGGCTTGAACAGATTGGATGGTTGCGGGGAAATATTGTGCGGTGTGGCCTAATTCCTGCAGAGAAGCCAGGATGGCATCCACGGTCTTAGTGTCATCGAGGTCGTCCCATCGCCCGGGAGGGTCTTCCTTGCTGACTGGTGCGTCTTCTTTCAAATTGGCGAGGACTGCAATTTTCATTCGCGCTCCAAG
The DNA here is from genome assembly GCA_038562455.1 of Anaerolineaceae bacterium. Classification (GTDB taxonomy): domain Bacteria; phylum Chloroflexota; class Anaerolineae; order Anaerolineales; family Anaerolineaceae; genus UBA6107. The sequence goes on from JBCFBD010000014.1 coordinate 29,650, forward strand.
AGTGATATCTGAAAAACGCGTGGGATTATAAGACGATTCGAAAATAATACAAGAGGTCAATTTCCAAGATCTTTACTTTGATGCGAGCATATCAATTTTGTTAAGGTGTACAATTTACGGGAATTGCCCCGGGAGTAAATATATGACGATGAATGAAGATGCATCCTCAACGAACCGCGTGCTGGCGTTGATCCCTGCCTATAACGAAGAAGAACGGATCAGCGACGTGATCGACCGGACGCTGAACCACATACCGGTGTTGGTGGTGGATGACGGGTCAAGGGATAAGACTGCAAAAGTGAGCCACACAAAGGGCGCAGAGGTGATCAGTCTATTCCCAAACCAGGGAAAAGGCTCTGCACTGTTGAAGGGATTTCATTATGCTTTTAAGCAGGGTTATGACGCTGTGGTGACACTCGACGCAGATGGTCAGCACGACCCGCAGGAAATACCGCTTTTCCTTGCTGAATTCGCCAACGGGGCTGACCTGGTCATCGGGCAGCGTGAGTTTCGGAAGATGCCTTTTCCGCGGAACTTATCCAATTCGTTCGGCACCTGGTTGTTTTCGCGCGCATTGGGTCAGTATTGCCCAGATAATCAATCGGGTTATCGCCTCTATTCGCGTAGAATGGTCGAATCCTCGCTTGGCAGCGATGAGACAAATTTTGAGTTTGAAGTCGAGGTGATCGCGCGTTGCGTGGCTTTGGGTTATACCCTTAGCTGGGTGCCCATCCAAACCATTTATGCAGGAGAGAAAAGCCATATCAAACCACTGCGCCATATTCGGCATTTTTTCAGGGTTGTGCGCAAGACGCGTGAGATCATACGCGCTGCCGCAAAATAATTTAATAATGCTTCTTACACCCGCATTTCACATTGATTCTTGAAGAGGAAATATGATCAACTCCCGGACGAAAATTGATGCATTTCTTCAGCAGCAAAAGATCGCGGTTGTGGGGGTTTCGCGTAACAAGGACAAGTTCGGCAATATGATTTATCGTGACCTGAAGGCTGCCGGATACACGGTTATGGCGGTCAACCCGAATGCGGATATGGTGGAAGGGGACAGGTGTTACGCGGGATTGGGTGCGCTGCCCGAAAAACCGGACGGTGTGTTGATCGTCATACCGTCATCACAGGTCATCGAGATTATCGAGGAAGCTGCTGGGATGGGTGTGCGCCATATATGGGTGCAGCAGGGGGCTAACTCGTTTGAGGTCGATAAAAAGCTTGAAGCTCTTGACCTGGTTGCGGTCAGCGGTGAATGCATTTTCATGTTTCTTAAGCCGGTGAAGTCGGTGCACTCCTTTCACCGTTTTTTTCGTCGGATTTTCGGGCGGATGCCTAAATAAGCAACTGGCCGGAGCGATCCGGCCAGTTGCTTTATCCTAACTGTGCTTTCAGTTTTTCTCTTGTTTCATGGTACTCTTTCAATTTCACTCGCTCTTTTTCCACTACCTGCGTCGGGGCTTTACTGGCGAAGTCACTCGTTAACAAACTTTCGAGCCGCTCGATCTGAGAGTTAATGGTGGTCAGCTCCTTCTCCATGCGCGCGAAATCTTCAGCGGAATCAAGCTTGTCCGCCAGGTCGAGGAATACTTCAACACCCGAAACCACAATCGAAATGTAAACGCTGGTATCCTCTTTGATCTTTCGCGACAGCCTGGAATTTTCCTTGTCGAGCGACGCCAGTGAGGCGATGGTGTTGCATTGCCCGCGCAAGATGTCGAGTTTCGTGCCGGCGGAGATCAACGCAGGCAACTTGCGGTCGGGTTTGACCTTCTTTTCCGCGCGGATATTGCGTATAGCGCGCACCATCTCCTGCACGAGTGTAAATCCGTTGATGGCTTCATCCTCCCAGCCTTCGGGGCTGCCGGCTTCAGGCCAGCCGGCGCTGATGAGCATGTCTTCCCATGGTCGACGTGCCGTGAAGGGCTTGAAGCCTTTTTCAACTGAGGCATCCTTGAGGTAACCCCACAGTTCTTCTGTGACGAACGGGGTGAAGGGATGCAGCAGGCGCAGACAGGCATCGAGCACGCGCACCAACGTAACGGCGGTGTAGTACGCCCGGTCGCCGCCCTCGTTCATCTGGATCTTGGCAATTTCCAGGTACCAGTCAGCGAAATCGCTCCAGAAGAAGTCGTAGATCTGGCGCCCGGCTTCACCGTACTGGTAATTCTTGAACAGGCGGTCGGTATCTCTCAGTAGACCTTTCAGTTTTGCCCAGATCCAGGAATCCGCCAGCGTCCACTCGGGTTCATCACCGGGTTCGGCAGGGGCATTGTTGAGCGTTGTCAACACAAAGCGACCGGCGTTCCAGACCTTGTTGGCGAAGTTGCGGTTGGCTTCCACTTTCTTGATATCCAGGTTGGTGTCGTGCCCGGGGGTTGAACCCACCAGCAGGGTGAAGCGCAGCGCGTCGGTGCCGAAATTCTCCATCACCTCGATGGGATCCACCACGTTGCCCTTAGTTTTGCTCATCTTCTGCCCGTCCTTATCGAGGATTAAGCCGTGCAGGTACACGGTGTGGAAAGGCACTTGCCCGGTGAATTCGATGCCGAACATCATCATGCGCGCCACCCAGAAGAACAGAATGTCCGCGCCGGTTTCCATGACCGAGGTCGGGTAAAAATACGCCAGGTCAGGCGTTTGCTCGGGCCAGCCGAGGGTCGAGAAGGGCCACAAGCCGGAGGAGAACCAGGTATCCAGCACATCCTCGTCCTGGTGGATGGCGGCGCCGCCGCACTTGGGGCAGTGATCGGGGTCCTCGCGCGCGACGATCACCTCACCGCAGGCATCGCAGTACCACACCGGGATGCGGTGACCCCACCATAACTGACGGCTGATGCACCAATCGCGGATATTCTCCAGCCAATTGAAGTAGATCTTGGTGAAGCGTTCCGGTACGATCTTTGTGCGACCATCGCGCACGGCTTCGAGCGCTTTTTCAGCCAGCGGTTGGATTTGGATGAACCATTGGGTTGAGATCATCGGCTCAACGATCTCACCTCCACGTTGTGAACGCGGCACGTTGAGCGTGTAAGGCTGTTCCTTGATCACCAATCCAGCGGAGCGCATATCCTCCCACAGACGCTGGCGGCAATCGAAACGGTCCAGCCCGGTGTAGGGGGCGGCGTTCTCATTCATGTGAGCGGATTCGTCTAGAATGCTGATCATCTCAAGCCCGTGGGACATGCCGATGGCGTAGTCGTTGGGGTCGTGCGCTGGTGTGATCTTGAGTGCGCCGGTGCCAAACTCCATGGTCACGTACTCATCGGCGATCACCGGGATGCGGCGATTAGTGATGGGCACCAGTACCTGCAAACCGATGAACTTCTGATAGCGCTCATCGCTGGGATGGACTGCCACTGCGGTATCGCCGAGGATGGTCTCCGGGCGGGTGGTGGCGACTGGGATGAACTCACCGGAGCCATCCGCCAGCATATACTTGAAGAAGTAGAGGAAACCGGCTTCTTCGCTGTATTCGACCTCCAGGTCAGAGACGGCTGTGCGCAGGGCGGGCGACCAATTGATCAGGCGCGGTCCGCGGTAGATCAGCCCCTTTTCGTACAGGCGTACGAAGGCCTCCCGCACAGCTTTGGAAAGTCCGTCATCGAGGGTGAAACGTTCGCGCGTCCAATCACAGGAAGCACCCAGACGGCGGATCTGATTGGTGATGCGCTGGCCGTATTTCTCCTTCCATTCCCAGGTGCGGCGCAGGAACTCTTCGCGTCCCATTTCGTCGCGGCGCAGTCCTTCCTTTGTAAGGGCTTTCTCCACCAACATTTGTGTGGCGATGCCGGCGTGGTCGGTGCCGGGTACCCATAGCGCGGAAAAGCCTTTCATGCGATGGTAGCGGATCATCAGGTCTTCCATCGAGACGAACATGGCGTGACCGGTGTGCAGCTCGCCGGTGACGTTGGGCGGCGGGATGGAAATGACAAATGGTTTAACGGAGGGGTCAAACCCTTCTTTGCGCGGATCGTTGGAGGGCTGGAAATACCCGCTTTCCTCCCATTTCTGGTACAGCCGCTGTTCAGTGGCTCGAAAATCGTACGCTTTGGCAAGTTCATTTGTCATTCTCCACCTCCGTGTGTAAATAAAAAACCCTTCATCCGTAGAGGACGAAAGGCAATTTTTCGCGGTACCACCTCAATTCGCCATTGCTGGCGCACTCCTCCGGACCATTATCCGGATTCCGCGCTAACGGGCTTACCCGTGCCGTTCTATCGCCCTATCCAGGGTTTCTTCGGCATGACTGCCAAACGACTTCGATCTGGTCTCGCTGTGGAGCCTTCCAGCCGGGAGCTCCTTCTCTATCAGCGAGCAGCCAAACCTACTCCTTTTGGCTTTCCTTATATAGAATTATGCCTTGATTATACAAACATCGATTGTTATCGTCAACATCAGGTTTACTCTGACAGGCGCATATTAAATCAGATTTACCGTGTAGTCGGGAATTCTGTAATCGATTCTGTAATCGATATTGATTCATCTTTGCTCTCTGTTATACTCAAAAGCTAACAAAGGTATTTTGAATTGGAAATGGCATTGAAAAAAATCATATTCACACATTTCGCCCTAATGATCACCGTCGCGCTGACTTTTACCGGTTGCGCGCCGGGGCAGTTGACCCCCACCCAACCAGTGGAGACTAGCGCTCCCACGCGCGCAGCCACGCAAGCGCTTCCGACCGTTACCCCCGCGGTCATCGACAACGGATTCGGGGTAGACCCTACCGAGCTGACCGGATTGCAGATCCAATTCATCCACCCGTGGACGGGCACCGTGCTGGAGGAACTGGTCCTGATGGTCGATGAATTCAACCAGGGCAACGATTGGGGCATCCATGTGATCATGAGCGCCCCCGGCTCTGCGGCGATGGTAACCAGCAAGACTTGGGAGGGGATTGCCAATCAACAACCTCCCAATGTGCTCGTCGCGTCTCCCAGTTTCATCCTGGCAGTGGATAAAAAGGAAGAGCTGGTTGTGGACCTGACGCCTTATGTTTCTTCACACGGTTACGGACTTTCCTCACAAGCAATCGATGATTTTTCACCGCTCTTCTGGAGAGAACTGATGGTCGAGCGTAAGCGCATTGGCATTCCAGCGCAGCAAAGCGCGCTGCTGCTGGCGTACAACCAGACCTGGGCGCAGGAGTTGGGTTTTATCAATGCGCCTGTAAATGATACGGATTTCCTCACACAGATGTGCGCAGCGAATGCATCTTTCCTGAAGGATGCCGATACCACGAATGATGGTTTGGGCGGCTGGCTGATCAGCACTGATCCGGTCGCGACATTGAGTTGGCTATATGCTTTTGGGGTGGAACCGAAGGTCAATGATGCCTATCAGTTTTCCGGCGCAGCAGGCGAGTCAGCTTTAGAGTTCCTACTCGATTTAAGGTCTGATTCCTGCGCCTGGGTGGGGCGCACCACGCAGGACGGCGCGTACTTTGCCAACCGTCAGGCGCTGGCAGTGACCACCTGGTTGCAGGATCTGCCTGCGCTCGAACGTGAATTGGAGCGGGTTGGATCGCAGGATGAATGGACGGTGATCCCTTTCCCGGGTAGGGCAGGGCAGGTGGTGACGACTGCGGGTAGCGCTTACGCCGTGCTGAAAAATACTCCTGCAAAAGACCTGGCGGCGTGGCTGTTCATTCGCTGGCTCTCGCAACCTGCACAGCAAGCCAGGCTGCTGAATCATTTTGGCACGCTGCCGCTCAACGGTCAGGCAGAGGCAATGCTCGGCGATGAAGCGCAAACCCTGCAATTGAAAGCGGTGCTGGGATATGCAGATCTGTTCCGACTGCAGCCAGTGGATGCCGATTGGATGATCATCAGTCCGGTGCTTGAGGATGCAGGCTGGCAGTTGTTGAGGGCTGGAATAAAGGCAGACCAGATCCCATTGCTGCTGAACGATCTGGATGCGATCATTCTCGAATTGGCTGAGCGTCATCCCTGATGCGCGAGTACGTGGTCTACACGGACGGGGGATGTGATCCCAACCCGGGGCCAGGCGGTTGGGCGGCGTTGATCATCCACGGCAAAACCCGCCGTGAACTATCCGGCGCGGAAGCACATTCCACCAACAACCGCATGGAGCTCACCGCGGCTATCCAGGCATTAAAAGCGATTGATGAGCCTGCTGTCGTGACAATCTACACTGACTCACAATACCTGCAAAAGGGTATCAGCGAATGGATGCCGAAGTGGCTGGCGAAGAAGTGGCGCGGGACGAGCGGTCCGGTTGCCAACCAGGAACTGTGGAAGGAACTGCTCGACGTAAGCGGGAGGTACATGGTCAGCTGGCACTGGCTGCGCGGGCACTCCGGGCATGCTGAAAATGAACGCGTGGATTATTTGTGCAGGGCGGCGCGTCGCGAGCTCATGCGGCAGAAGCTACGTCAAGTGGGAAAGTAAGCATGGTCTGCGCGGTCGCGTAGACCTCGTCATCGCTCAAACTGATCAGAATATCACCCGGCAGTATCACAGTGCTACCGTTAGGCTGCAAGTACCTGCCATCGCGCGAGATCAATATGATGAGGTATTCCAGCGGCAGCTTCAATTCGTAAATCGCTTTTCCTGCGGCTGGTGAATTGGAAGGGATCCAGATCTCCCTCAGTTTGCCATTAAGCTGCGCACCCTCAATAACTTCGAGGGGGATGCGCCTGGAGAATGCAACGGGTTGATTGACTTTCAACCAGCTTGCCATTTGCGGGATCAACGTCCCTTGCAGCACGACCGAAGTGATAACGATGAAGAAGACCAGGTTAAAGATCAGGTTTGCGCTGGAGATGCGTGAGACTAGCGGGAATGTGCCAAGCACAATGGGTACCGCGCCGCGCAGCCCCACCCACGAAAGGAACGCTTTCTCGCGCAAGGAATACTTGAAGGGCAGCAGCGTGAGAAAAACCGCTGCCGGCCGCGCGACCAGGATGAGGATCACTGAGATTAATAACCCAGGCAGGGCGATGGGCAGTACCTGTGAGGGGAACACCAGCAGCCCCAATGTGATGAACAGCGCGATCTGCATTAGCCAGGCGTTACCATCGAAGAAGCGCACCAGGCTGCGTTTGTGCAGGAACTCTGTTCTGCCCATCAACAGCCCCAGCACATAGACTGCCAGGAAACCGCTGCCTTCCAGCAGGGTCGCCAACCCGAAGGTCAGGAATACCAGCGCGAAGGCGAGCACTGGGTAAAGTCCCTCGTAACCTAGCTTGAGCCGGTTGATGAGCAGGAGCGCGAGACGGCTCATCGACCAGCCGACCACGAGACCGACTCCCATTTGCAGCACAAACAGCAGCAGCAGATCAGCGGGGGTTCTCAGCGTGTTTTGGATCCATTGAATGAGGCCGATGGTGAGGAAGATCGCCATCGGGTCGTTGCTTCCCGATTCAAGCTCCAACAATGGTTTGAGATTGCCTTTGAGGTTGACGCCTCTTGAGCGCAGCAATGAGAACACAGCGGCAGCATCCGTTGAGGAGGCGATCGCACCGATCAGGAGAGATTCGAGCCAGCCCAGCTTGAGTATGAGATGGATGGAGACTCCGAGGACGCTGGCAGTCACCAGGACACCTAACGTGGCGAGTAGCAATCCCTCTTTGATTACAGGCTTGATGTTGTGCCAGTTTGTGTCCACGCCGCCGGAGAACAGGATGATCGACAGGGAAATGGAAGCGATCCATTGTGTCAATTCAGGGTCATCGAAGTAGATGCCGCCGATGCCCTCCGAACCGGCGAGCATGCCCAACACGATGAACATCAACAGCAGCGGGATGCCAAAACGGTCGCTGATTTTGCTGACCATCACAGCCAGCAGCACCAGGATTGAACCGATGATGAAAACGATATCCAAATTCGCGGGCATGTAGAAATTATAAGGGAAAGCAGATGATCGCGCAAAAAGAGGGTGCTGTAAGGGACTGTAAATCACTTGAGGCGACGATGGGATTTGCCGAAACGAAGTGGAGGTCCTCGCAGTTGTCGGTACTGCGAGGAAACCCTGTTGGCTTGACAAATTAAACGGATTGAGGCGACGATGGGATTTGAACCCATGATCAGGGTTTTGCAGACCCTTGCCTTAGCCTCTTGGCCACGTCGCCTTGCGGAGTTGATTTTATCAGATGGTCATATGACGGTCAAGCGCGAAAATTCCATGATCGCGGGCGATGAGAAAAGAGCCTTTTCGGGCTTGTTGTGTAAGCCGAGAGGGAACCCAAAAAGCCTTGTCAGGCTTGTTCAGTAAGCCTGACAAGGCTGTACTCTTTGCCCATAAAAAAATAAGCCCGAAAAGGCTTATTTAGAGCGGGCGATGGGAGTGCAAAGCCTCCCAGAGCCCATAATAAAATAAGCCCGAAAAGGCTTATTTAGAGCGGGCGATGGGACTCGAACCCACGACCTTCTCCTTGGCAAGGAGACATTCTACCAACTGAACCACGCCCGCAGTATTTCGTAATGCAAGGGCGATTTTACTCGAACTTTTAAAGCGCGTCAACCCTGTTTTTATTCACCCTGTTATTCACAATGTTTATTCAAGATAAGGCAAGTGTATAATTTGTTAGCTAAATGGAAAAATTCATTCACGAAACTCAAAAAATGACCGGGATTCACCTGACCAACCGACAGGTGACGGCTTTTACGACTTACGAACAGGAATTGCTTTCCTGGAACGAGAAGTTCAACCTGACTGCCATCCGCGAGCCGGAAGCCATTCGCACCAAGCACTTCCTCGATTCGCTCACCGTGCTGAGCGAGCTCAACCACCCAATACCTGAACGTCTGGTAGACGTGGGTACAGGCGCAGGCTTTCCGGGGATTCCCCTGAAGATCATGCTTCCTGAGCTCAAGCTGACGCTGGTGGAATCGGTCGGGAAAAAGGCGGAATTTTGCCGCCACGTGGTGGAGGTACTTAATCTGAAAGATGTTGTAGTGCTCAATTTGCGCGCCGAGGAGATGGGGCAGATGGCTCAGCACCGTGCGCAATATGATTGGGCGGTAGCCCGGGCGGTATCCTCAATGCCAGTGCTGGCGGAATACCTGCTGCCGCTGGTGAGATTGGGCGGTGGGATGTTGGCGCAAAAAGGCGAGAATGCCCACGCAGAATTGCAGCAAGCAGAAAAAGCCTTTCGCATCCTGGGCGGCAGCCTGCGCCGGATCACGCCGGTGATGTTGCCGGGTGTGGTGGAAGAGCGGTATATCGTAGTGGTGGATAAAAAAGCCACCACACCGGCTCAATACCCGCGCAGGGCGGGCTTGCCAGCCAAGAAACCGCTTTAATCACAAATCGCTAGGTAGTTTTTCCACGTTGCCGCTGACGACTTGCCAGCGTTCGCATTTTTCGCGGAAATCCGCGGGGAAAAGGTTCATGTCGGTGGTCGTCAAGATCACCTGCTCGACGTTTTCGAGGTAGCTCAGCAGGTAACTTCTGCGCTGAGTATCCAGTTCTGCTAATGTTTCGTCGAGCAGCAGGATCGGCCATTCGCCACTCTTCTGTTTCAACCAGTCCACTTCTGCCAACTTTAAAGAGAGCAGTGCGGTACGTATTTGTCCGCGTGAGCCGAAATCTGTCAGGTCGATGCCGTTGCACAGCACACGCATCTCATCGCGGTGTGGTCCGATGGTGGTCACGCCGCGGGCGATCTCCTCGCCGCGCAGCGCAGAGAGGCGCTCCAGGAACCCCAGCTTGATTTTCTCTATCGTCAAACCGTTGCGCTGCACCTGCACCTGGATCGGTAGGCTGAACTGACCCTGCGGAGGGGGCAGGGGGTCATACGACGGCTGGTAGACCAGGCGGATGACCTCGCTGGAACCGGTCAATTGATCGTGAATCCGCTTGGCGAGCTGCTCAAGTTCCTGGATGGCATCGATACGCGCGCTGATGAGCTGCGCGCCGCGTGACGCCAGCAGTTCATCCCAATAAACCAACTGTGAGGCATCACCACCGCGCTCATTGAGCAATTTCAACAGGGCATTGCGCTGGGTGATCGCCCGGTTGTATTCGGAGAGCGCGCGGGTATACGCTGGCTGCGCTTGCGAGATGAGCAGGTCAAGATACCTGCGCCGTTCAGCCGGGCCATCTTCGAGGATGCCGGTCATTTGTGGCAGGAAGATGACCGCGTTGAGGTGACCGATTAGCTGCATCGGTGGCGTCTTCACGCCGTCGAGCAGTGCTTCTTTGCGCAGTCGCGCGCCACCGTTACCGTCGGAATCCTGGATCAGGCGTACCTCGAGTCGGTGGGTGCGATCCTGTTTCTGGTAGATGGCAATCATGCGTGCCACCGAAAGGTTGTCACGCGTGGCAATGAAGTTCAACAATTGGCGGTCGCTCTGGGCATGAAACGAACTGAAGGTAGCCAAATAGTAGATGGCTTCTAGCAGCGAGGTTTTGCCCTGGGCGTTGGAACCCATCAACAAGAGAATCCGCCGGGGAATATCCATATCCAGGCGGGAGAAAAGACGAAAATTCGTCAGGGAAAGGTGGGTCAGATGCATGGATTAATCAAGCGGGATTTCTTCATTCGGCGTTGGCCGCCAGACCTTGTCAGTCCGATCGGGGTATAAAATGCCATCCAGGTGGTCCATCTCGTGTTGGAAGATTCGCGCGAGCCAGCCTTCAGCTTTGATCTTCATGGGTTTGCCGTGGCGGTTGAGTCCTTTGACAGTGATCGATTGATGGCGTTCCACTTCTCCTACCAGTTCGGGGACTGATAGGCAGCCCTCGATGCCGAGCACCATTTCCTCCGAGGCGTTGACGATCTCAGGGTTGGCGACCACGTACAACTTCTGCGGAGCTTCCTCGTCCTCTTCATCGCCAAACTCCACCACGATCACGCGTTCAGAAACCGCGATCTGGGGGGCTGCCAACCCCACGCCCGGGGCTTCGCGCATGGTTTCCACCATGTCATCCACCAGCTGCTGAAATTCCTTGCCGAACTCAGTCACCTTGCGGGCTTTGCGTCGCAGGGTGGGGTGTGGGAGGGTAATTATTTCGCGTAGTGCCATTCAGTTTCCTTTCTTACCAATAAGCAGGGGTATTTTACCCGTTTTTCCCCACGCTGCCAGAAGATTCATGTCCACTTTTGCGCAATTCATCATAGGTCTTAATCCACTCAGCCAGTTTTTCCTGCTCCAGTTTCTGGGATTGCTGGTTGAACTGCTTGAAAATGGCAAAGATCTCTGCCTGGATGGACGCGGGATCGTAGACGTTGTCGAAGGTGAGTTCCTCGTTTCCGATCTGGATGCGCACGGTTCCGTAGTTGAGCACCAGTCCGATGATGCCCTTGCGTTTAAACTGCACCGTCTGGATGTTCTTGACTGGTGCAGATCGCCGTTCTTCCTTGCCCAGAGGTTTGCGGTTGACGTCTACTAGCTGGTCGGAAGTGACGATATAAACATCGTTGTGCCAATCGAAATATTGATACAGCCACCAGCCCCATGCACCGAGGGTGACGAGGATGGCGCCGCCGTAGGCTTGGGCATCTGTGAGCGATGGGGTTAATCCAGTCCATTTGAAGATCAGGAAAACCAAAACCACGATCAGGATCAGTGAGGGGAACAGGGTTTTTCTTATCAGGATCCACCAATGGGTGCGGTAGGTCACCACGCCGGATTTGACATTGCGCAGTCCGTAAAACCTGGCGAGCGCGTCGAGGATCGATCCGCTGGCGTAAGTTGTGGTAATGCCTGCAGGCGAGCTTTTCTTTTGTTTCCCCTGCGGTGGGGTTTTGCCCTCCAACCGGTTTTGCAGTGTTTCACGGATCTCTTCCTGATCCTGCTGGCGGTTTTCGCGCACAGCGCGGTGGCGCTGGCGCTCGAGTAATTCGTAGATCACGTCGGGATACGGCAAATGTTTAAATGTGAGGTCACCGGTGTAAGAGCGCAAATGGATGGAACCAAAACCCAGCAGGCGCTCCCAAACCGAGGTCTCGAGACCAGTTGAAAGGATCGCGCTGTAAGGCGATTCCTGGCGGGTGTCGAAAAACCCGACCATCTTTTTTTGCACGAGCACGCGCTCAGCGGTGAGAAAGAAATAATCGTTTGTCCACTCCAAGCCAGCCCAGGTGGATAAGAAAACCCCGAGCAGCAGGATGAATAAAGCCAGCATCAACAACCCGGTCGAGGTCGCGGCTGGACTGATGGCGAGCGAAAGCAGGATGGCTGAGACGATCATCGCGCTACCACCAGCCAGGATAATCCGCAGGAGGAGAAAAAAAGGATGCCGGCGGGAGACGAGCAGCACTTTTTCGTTCTCGCCCAGCCAGGGCAGGTGCAGGCGATCCCAGAGTTTTTCTGTTTGGCGGATCAGCTTGAGCGCGTGATCAATCTTTGGATTCTGTCTGCTCAGTGCGTCGAGCGTTTTACGATCCAATCTCACCAACCTGGCAGGAGTCGTGCAAAGAGCATCTGTGGACCGATAATCGGTCGAGGAAAGGACTTCAGAGCCGAAATGATCACCAGTAGATAAAATCTTCCCTGGGTCATCAACGTCCGGTTGGAGGAGTTTTACCTCGCCGGAGAGAAGAAAATACAGATAATCGGGCATGTCCCCGGCAGAATAGATCCTGTCACCCTTGCTGACATCTGTGAATTTCACCAGCGGTAAGAGCGCGTGCAGGGCCACGTCATCGAGGAGGCTGAACGGAAAGATGCGTTTCAGTGCAATGAGAGCATCCAATTTGGGGAGCATACAATAAGTATAACTAAACTGGCGAAAAACGCGCAGTTCTGTGCCTATGTTTTGGCGTGTTATACTCTGGTAAAATTTGTTCGATTGGTAGTATTGACGATATGAAACGCATTGGAAGTTTTTCAGTTTTACGCTGGATGGCTTTGGGTTTGATCATCGCCGCCGTTGCGCTGCTGGTTTTTCAACTGGTGGTTTTTAGCCGGCTGCGTTCCTCATTTCCAACTGGTACGCATATCGCCGGTGTGGATGTGACTGGGCTATCTATGGAGCAGGCAGCTTCGCGTGTTTCGCAGGTGTATTCGGTCCCTGTTGAAATGCGCTACAACGAGAACATCATCCAGGTAAAGCCTTCTAATATCGGCTTCTCTCTCGACCTAACCGCCATGATGACTGCAGCGGATCAAGCGCGCGCGGCTCAACCTTTCTGGACCTCCTTTTTCGCCTATCTTTTCAATCAACTTCCCCCTTCTGCAGAAGTTCCACTGCGGTATAAGCTCGATGAGGCTCGAGTTCGCTCATACCTGGAAAATGAGATCGCCGCCCGCTACGACCAGGGCGCGACGGCTTATGAGCCTGTGCAAGGTAGTGTCAACTTCCTGGCTGGCGACCCAGGGCAAACCCTGGATGTGGGCCGTTCAGTTACCTTGGTGAGCAACGCGCTGCGCTCGCCGATTGCAAGATCAGTCAACCTTGCGCTCGTGAGGGGAACACTCTCCCGGCCCTCGATGAACGAACTGCGCATTATGCTGCAGCAGATCATCGACGTGAACGAGTTTACGGGTGAGGTCGAAATCTACATGCAAGACCTCAACACGGGAACTGATTTACAACTGGCGTACCGGGACGGCGAAACACTCACCCCTGGAATTGCCTTTTCAGCTGATAGCACGATCAAGATTGCGGTGATGGTTACGGCTTATCGCTTTATCGATGAACCCGCCAGTGAGGAAGTTATCCAACTGGTGCAGGAGATGATCGCCAAATCCGACAACGTTTCGACCGACGCCCTAATGAGGGAAGTGTTGGATCGGACGCTGGGTCCTCTCGAGGTGACACGCACCATGAAAGCGTTGGGATTGACCAGCACTTACCTGGATGGCATGTTTTATGTAGGTGCGCCGCTGCTATCGGGGGGCGTCACCACGCCTGCCAATTCACGGGATGATGTGGATACCGAGCCCGATCCCTATAACCAGACTGTGCCTACTGAAATTGGTATGTTATTGACAGATATCTACCAGTGTGCCCAGTATGGCGGCGGCAGCCTGTTGGCGGTATTCCCGGGTGAGATCACCCAGAGTGAATGCCGATCGATGATCACTTACCTGACACAAAACCGCATCGGTGTGTTGATCGAAGCCGGTCTGCCGGATGGCACACAAATCGGTCACAAGCACGGCTGGGCGATCGATCCGCTCGATGGGTTAATGCATGCCGTCGGAGATGCCGGTTTGGTCTACACTCCTGGTGGGAACTACGTGCTGGCCATTTTCATCCACAATTCAGACCAGATCGTGTGGGGAGATGCGAACCAACTGTACGCAGATTTGTCGCGGGTGGTCTACAATTATTACAATCTCGGAACCCAGTAAAATCTGTTGGAAAGGTTTTGATAATGTGTGAGTGTTGTTTCGCGCGATGGGTTAATTTCATTCATTCAATCTAGCAAAGGGTAGTCATCATCCATGGAAGCTGCCGCATCTACTGAATCAAAGACCTCCTGGTTGCATAAACCGGTTACCACGATATTTCCTGGGTTCACGGTCGAGCACCTGCTAGTGACGCTTATCATCCTCGCTGCGATCGTTACGCGGTTTTACGCGGTCGGACTGCGAGTGATGAGCCATGACGAGGTCAATCACGTGGTGCCTTCCTATGAGTTGTACCAGGGCAGGGGGTACGCGCATGACCCCATCACCCATGGACCGTTACAATTTCACCTGGTCGCCGCAAGCTACTTTCTGATGGGTGATTCAGATTTTGCTTCACGTGTACCTGCGGCTTTGTTCAGCATCGCTACAGTCATCTTTGTACTTTTCGCCTTCCGCAGGTACCTGGGTAGAACTGGGGCGCTGCTGGCGGGGCTTTTCTTCCTGGTATCGCCGTACATGTTGTTTTATGGGCGATACACGCGCAACGAAGCTTTCGTTGCATTGTTCGGCGTGATCATGCTTTACGCGGTGCTGCGTTACCTGGAGACGGGCAGACATACCAACCTATATCTCTTCACTATAGTGCTGGCGCTGCACTTTGTCACCAAGGAAACTTCCTTTATCTACACCGCCCAGTTGCTCATTTTCCTGGCTGTGCTCTTCCTACGGGATGTAATTAAGAAGCAGTGGATATCCACCTCGCGCAGGAACCTTTTCGTTTTCACCGTACTGGCATTGTTATTTTTTATCGCGGTCGCACTGGGCGCGGCGATATTGGAAAGCGGCAGCATCACCAACCCGGAGGCTGCCTCACCCATCTACCACACGGTGATGTTGGTGAGCCTGGGCCTGGCATTAGCCGGATTGATTGTGGCGGGGTATGAGTTGATCCATGCGCTGGGCTGGCATGTGGTGAAAGAAATCCGGTCATTTGACCTGCTGATCCTGACGATCACCATCGTGCTGCCGCAGTTGATCGCTTTTCCGATGAACCTGGTCGGCTTTAATCCGCTGGATTACTCGCAGACCGGATTGGTGCGGTCTTCTCTCTTCCTACTCGGCGCGGTGCTCATTTCACTGGCCCTGGGGGTCTTGTGGAAACCGAAACTGTGGGCGATCAATATCGGCATCTTTTATGCCATCTTCACCGTTTTTTACACTACATTCTTCACCAACGGTCAGGGTTTCTTCACTGGACTGGTTGGGTCTCTGGGCTACTGGCTGACCCAGCAGGGTGTCAACCGCGGCTCGCAACCATGGTACTTTTTCATATTCCCACAACTGCTCATGTACGAGTACCTGGCGGTGGTGGGGACGATCCTCGCGTTCATCATTGGTGTACGCAAACGACTGATCTTCGGTAAGCCAGTCGAAGAGTCCTACGCACAGGTTACTCCTTTGGTGGAAGCTGACGAGGTTGTTGAGCCGCAAACCGCGAATAAACTCGCTGATACGACAGAAGACGATGTTACGGAAAACATGATGGTCGAGCGGGAGGAAAAAATCCCCACGCTCGCACTGCTGCTCTTCTGGTCGGTGATGAGTCTGCTGGCTTACTCACTGGCAGGGGAGAAGATGCCCTGGTTGACAGTGCATATCACACTGCCCATGCTGCTGTGCGCGGGTTTCGCTTTCGGTTATGTACTGGATTCTCTTCCGTTCAAAGAATTGGCAGGAAAGAAAACGGCTTTGATCTTGTTGGCGCTGCCGGTGTTCCTGGTGAGTTTTGGCGCGGTGATCAGCGCATTATTCGGCACCAACCCGCCATTTGCAGGCAACGAGCTGGACCAATTGCGCGTCACCAGCACCTTCCTATTCGCGCTGGCCGCGCTGGTGGTTTCAGCCTGGCTGCTTTGGAAATGGCTGCGCGACTGGCGCACCGTCTACATATTGAAATTCTTTACCTTGGGTGTCGGAGTGGTATTGCTGGTGCTTACCGCCCGCTCAGCTTTCCAGGCGAGCTACATCAATTATGATAACGCTAAGGAATTCCTGGTGTACGCACACTCAGCGCGCGGACCTAAGGATGTGCTGGAGCAGGTCGAGGAGATTTCTCAGCGCACTACAGGCGGCACGCAGGTAAAAGTGGCATATATCGGCGATGCGCTCTACCCGTACTGGTGGTACTTCCGTGAGTATCCCAACAAAACCTGGCTGCAGGATGACCTGACCCGCGACCTGTTAAATTACCCTATTGTGATCGCAGATGATGCGCAAATCACCAAAGTCCAGGCAATTTTGAAGGATGGATATTTCGAGACCAAGTATATGCGCCTGGTGTGGCCGATGCAGGATTACTGGAATCTGACTTGGAGCCGCCTGTGGGAAGGCGTGACCAACCCGGAAATGCGCCAGGCAATCTTTGATATATGGCTTTACAAGGATTACGCGCTTTATTCCAAAGTTTCAGGTAACAACAATCTCTCGCTTGAATCCTGGCAGCCTTCCGGCAGCATCTATCTTTTCGTAAAGAAGGATATCGTTTCACAAATATGGACTTACGGCGCACTGCCGGCTCAGGCTGAAACTGCACAAACCGATCCTTATGAGGGAAAGTATATTGAACTGATTCCTGACAAGGTATTTGGCACGAGCGGGAATGAAGAAGGCCGTTTGAATGCTGTGCGCGACATCGCCATCGCGCCAGATGATACGATCTACGTGGCGGATTCGCAGAATCACCGAATACAGGCGTTCAGTGCAGAAGGAGCATTTATTCGCAGCTGGGGCATGTACGCGCCAGTCGATAGCGGAAATGCCCCGGGCGGCACCTTCAACGAACCCTGGGGTATCGCGGTTGGACCGGATGGCGCGGTTTATGTGGCGGATACCTGGAATCACCGTATTCAGAAATTCAGAGCTGACGGCACATTCATCACCATGTGGGGTGTGCCCGGCCTGGCAGAACAGCCGAACCAGTTTTGGGGTCCGCGCGGCATCGCGGTAGATGCGCAAAACCGGGTCTACGTGACCGATACCGGCAACAACCGCGTAGTCGTGTTTGACGACTCGGGCAACTTCCTGACCCAGTTCGGCAGAAACGGCATCAACCCGGGTGAGTTTGATGAACCTGTTGGCATTGCCGTCGGATCAGACGGGCTCGTGTTCGTCGCCGACACCTGGAACCAGCGTATTCAGGTCTTCCAGGAGGACGGCATAGGCGGTTTCACTTACCTGCGGGAATGGGAGGTCAACGCCTGGTTCGGACAGTCGATCAACAACAAACCATTCCTCGCGCTGGATGCGGAGAATAACGTCTTCATCACTGATCCGGATGGCTACAGGGTGCTGGTTTTCGACGCCAGGGGTGAGTTCCTGCGCGGTTGGGGCGCACCGAGCTCCGGCGTCGACGGCTTTGGCATCCCGGCGGGCATCGCCGTCGATGCGGAAGGCAAAGTGTGGGTCACCGACGCCGAGAATAATTTCGCACTGCGTTTCACCCTGCCCGCCCTGGCATTGAATGTGATTGAAACGGTTGTAGATATTCCTGCAGTACTCGCCGGACTGACCTATAACGCTGCAAGCGACATGCTGTACAACGAACTGGGAATGCCGGTTTACCGATTGGGAGCTGATCGACTGGAATGGCTTCCGGTGGTGCCGGATGGCATCGCAGCTTTTCTACCGGTCGACGCCCAACCCACCAGGGATGACCAGGGGGAGTGGGTGCTGCTTTCTGCAGAGGGCTATGTGTTGTTCCAATGGGATCCGCTGACTTACGCCTGGGTGGCTGTCAGCACCACGCCATAAACAAAACAGCGTCCGCAAGGGCGCTGTTTGCTTTCATCATGGATTATTTACTCCTAGGTACCAGCAGGCGGGTGCCAATAAAACTGACAATACTAACGATAATCGCGCCGATGAATGCATACCACAGGCTATTTTGCGGGATGATGAAACCGAAATCGACGATGGTACCCAGCCAGCCTGTGAGCAGGAAGAGCAGGGTATTGATCACAAGTGTGCCGAGACCCAATGTAAGGATGATGAGCGGGCAGCTAACCAGCATGGCGATCGGTTTGATTAAGCCATTGACCAGGCCGAAGATCAGACCGAGCACCAGATATGCATACCATGCATCATTTTGCATCACAATGTTCGGGCGCAACAGCCATACTGCCAGGAAAAGAGCCCCCGCGTTGACGATGACTCGTAACAATAAGTGTTTCATGGTTGTCTCCTCATTAACTACTTACGCTCAGTCTAACGAAAAGTTGCAGGCTCAATTAAAATGCGTGTCGCCCGGGATGTCTTTCTTCATCCAGATCAAGGTATTCAACTCGCGCAAGCCGCATTTAATAAATGTTTCGACCGCCCTACCGGCGGGGTAGTTGATGGTTATCTTTTGCGGTTGGAAGACCCTTGCAGTTACTACCGGCAGCAGCGCTGTGAGGGCAGCATCCTCCCACACAGGTGAGGTCGCTAACCAGACGTAATCGGCGCCGGTGATACCACTTTCCCAAGACGCTAACCCAATAAGCCGGTCGTATTGCCTGGCAGCCCAGCTGCGGCTGGATACGCCATTGAGAAAACTCATAATGTTCCCCAATAAATCCGGTTTCAGCCGCTCGAGGCTGATAGGCAGGTTCCAGGCGATCTCTGGCGGGTAAAGCGAAATTAACCAGTCTTTTTGTTGTGTCCAATCGGTTTTATACCTGCGCGTCACGCGGATCGTGGGATCTGCTGACGGGTGGGTTCTGCCATTACGGCTGAGCATCCAGTTAGTGCGGCAGGCGAATTCCTCAAAACCGGTGGTTTGGTAAATATGTTGGGCGGTCAGGTTATCATGCCGTACTTGCAGATAAATTCGCTTGCCATCATGGGCTTTTACATGCGCGATAGCGCGGTCAGTCAGTCGGCGAGCGATCCCCCGCCCGCGATACTCTGGCAGCACTGCCACGTTGGCGATAAAGTATGTGCGCATCCTGGACTTCCGCACTGGGATGAGCGTGAGGTTGCCGATGATGCGTCCGTCTTCCTCCCACAGATAGCCATGAAAGGGGAATTGCGAAGTCTCGGGAGAATTGCCGTCGATGAGATAACTGCCAATCCCGCGCGCGATCTGGCGGATATGGTGCAGGTAATCGCGGCCTTCGGCGTCCATTTGACCAGCAAACGCGGTTTCGATGAGGTCCGCAATCGCCGTCAGGTCGTGCCTGATATTGATGGGGCGAATGTGGGGGTCGAATTCAATCGAATCCATAGTTTAGATTTTACACCTTGGCAGGTAATTCCAAGTGAGAATGAGGATCACTTGAGGA
>JBCFBD010000014.1:49259-52089 GCA_038562455.1 Anaerolineaceae bacterium
GAGGAAGAATTTCGATCAGTAGTTCTTAGTAGTACTTGGGGCGAGCGCTGAGCAACTCAGGCTTTTCAAGCAGCGAGATGATCACACCAGCGAAATTATGTTCAGAATTCTAATAAAAATCTTTGATTCCTTTGGTATTCTTATTGCAACAAAGGAGAAGATTGTTACCTCTATTATTTGGAGTTTATTATGATGCGATTTGACAGGTTTACAGAGCGGGCACAGGAAGCTGCGCAGCGGGCTGCCGAGATCATTCAGCGCTATGGTCACAACCAGATCGATACCGAGCATATTCTGCTGGCGTTGATCGAACAGCCGCAAGGCGTGGTTCCTCAGATCCTGGAAATACTCAAAGTCGATCCCCAAATCCTGGAGGAACGGCTGGATTACATATTAAAAACATCCCCCAAAGCCAGCATTTTTGGTGGGGGAGCCGGGCAGATCTTCATCACGCCGCGCGTAAAGCGCATCATCGACCTGGCTAACGAGGAAGCGAGCAAGTTAAAGGACGAATACATTTCCACTGAGCATCTTTTCCTGGCAATCCTGAGCGAAAAGAACACGCCGGCTGCCAGGCTGCTGGAGACTACCGGGCTCTCACGGGAACGGGTGCTCGAGGCGGTCAATATGCTGCGCGGCGGACAGCGGGTCACCGATCCGCAGGCTGAGAGTCGTTACCGCACATTGGAAAAGTATTCCCGCGACCTCACACACCAGGCGCGCGAGGGCAAACTGGACCCGGTCATCGGGCGCGACACGGAAATCCTGCGTGTAATGCAGATCCTCTCGCGGCGCACCAAGAACAACCCGGTGCTGATCGGCGAAGCCGGCGTCGGCAAAACCGCCATCGTGGAAGGTCTGGCGCAAAAGATCGCTTCGAATGATGTACCGGAAATTCTGATGGGCAAGAAGGTGGTATCGCTCGATCTGGGCGCTATGATTGCCGGGTCGCGCTTCCGCGGCGAGTTCGAAGAACGCCTAAAAGCTTCGATCGAGGAGGTGCAGCGTTCTGCTGGTGAGATTATTCTCTTCATCGATGAACTGCACACGGTGGTGGGGGCTGGCGCAGCCCAGGGCGCGATGGACGCTTCGAACATGCTCAAACCAGCGCTGGCGCGCGGAGAACTGCAATGCGTTGGCGCAACGACGCTGGATGAATACCAGAAACACATCGAAAAAGATTCCGCCCTAGAGCGGCGTTTCGCACCTGTGTTCGTGGATGAACCTACACAAGACGATACACTGAAAATGCTGGCAGGGCTGCGCGACCGATACGAAGCCCACCACAAGGTGCATTTTTCCGATGAGGCGCTGGCTGCCGCAGTCAAGCTTAGCTCGCGCTATGTGACCGACCGGCGACTGCCAGATAAAGCCATCGACCTGATGGACGAAGCGGCTGCCAAGCTGCGCGTGGCGTTGTACTCGATGCCGCCAGAGCTCAAGAACACCAAATCTGAACTGGATCGGCTGAAAGCCGAGGAAGAACTTGCCGGCGTGGAACGTGACTACGAGCGTGCGGCGCGTATGAAGGCTGAACGCCTGCGCATGGAAGAACAATTCAACGAGGCGCGGGATAAATGGGAGGAAGAACATAAGCTGGATGAGGTGGTGGATGTTGACGATATTGCCCAGGTGCTGGCGCAATGGACGGGCATCCCGGTCAGCCAGATGTTGGAAGCCGAGAGCGAGAAGCTGCTCAAAATGGAAGAACGCCTGCATGAGCGCATCATCGGGCAGGAGGAGGCTATCCACGCGATATCGGATGCCATCCGCCGGGCGCGCTCAGGATTGAAAGACCCCAAGCGTCCGATCGGATCATTCATCTTTATCGGACCTTCGGGTGTGGGCAAGACTGAGCTGGCGAAAGCGCTGGCGGAGTTTCTGTTCGACGACGAGGAAGCCCTTGTGCGTATAGACATGAGCGAATACCGCGAACAGCACACCGTTTCACGACTGTTCGGCGCGCCTCCGGGTTATGTGGGGTATGAGGAGGGCGGTCAGCTGACCGAAGCTGTGCGCCGCCGTCCTTATCGGGTGATCCTGTTCGACGAGATCGAGAAAGCCCATCCCGAAGTATGGAACGCACTGCTGCAGATCCTGGATGATGGGCGCCTGACCGACGGTCAGGGCAGGGTGGTTGACTTCCGCAATACCGTATTGATCATGACCAGCAACCTCGGCACTGAGTTTGTACGCCAGGGTGGTACGTTGGGCTTCCTGCAGAAGACTGACACAGACGAAGACCGGCAGGCGCACGAGAAGATTGAAAAGTCGTTAAGGAGTACTTTCCGGCCAGAGTTCCTGAATCGCATCGATGAGATCATTATGTTCTCACCGCTGACTACCGAGCAAATGCTGGATATCGTTGACCTGCAGATGAAAGAGGTCAGCGCCAGGCTCGAGGAACATGGGTTAAATGTGGAGCTCACTGCCGAAGCACGCGAATGGCTGGCGAAGGTAGGTTTTGATCCTTCGTTCGGGGCGCGGCCGCTCAAACGCGCGTTACAAAAACATGTGGAAAGCCCGCTCTCGATCGCGCTGCTGGGCGGTGAATTCACCACCGGTGATACTGTGATCGTAGGACTCGACCGCGAAAAACAGGAAATCAGCTTCACGAAGAAGTAAGTGAATGAACACAATACCGGCATCATTTCTCGTATGATGCCGGTATTGATTTTTAAACGGACTTGGTGGCTCAATCGGTTATAATCTGCAATGCCCTAGATTACAGGGCGATGCCCTTACTTACAGAGTATTGATCTCGAGAAAAACGCCAAGGAGGCGCTGTATGAAAAAAGCACTCATCACCGGCATTGCCGGGCAGGATGGA
>JBCFBD010000115.1:0-4413 GCA_038562455.1 Anaerolineaceae bacterium
TTCGTAAAGGTTTTCGTCAGCGGGCAATGGCTCACCGCGTGAAGTGTTGTAAAAATTATCCCTGAACCAGCGCAGTGCAATGCCGCCGCCGCCGATGTACGCCAGGGGGTTCCACAACCCCGGGATGACCGACCGCATGGTCAACAGTGCGCGGTGCGCCGTATCTGCCACGAACTTGTCAGTGCAGCCCGCCAGCACGGAGGCAGTACCCGCGACGTCGAACAGCATGCCCGGATCGACGACGCCAGCACCGAGCGCATTGGCAGCAGTATCTCCTGCGCCCGCCGCGATGGGCGTGCCGGGGGCCAGTCCGAACTCGCGCGCCGCTGCCTCGTTAACCTCGCCAATCACGCGCCAGGGTTCCACGATCTCCGGCAGCTTGTCCATGTCCAGCCCGAAGCGGTGGCACAGTACCTGCGACCAGCGTGCATTCTCTGAATCGGCGAAACCCGAAAAATGGATGTAGGTGTAATCGATGAACGCCTGTTCGGCGCGCAATCCGGCCATCTTGCCTGCCACGTAAGTACCCGGCATCACAAACTTCGCGATACGTCGGTAGACTTCGGGGTGTTCCTGCTTCCACCACAGCATCTTCGGGCCGTGATCGCAGGTGGGAGGGCAGCCCGTCAGGCGCGTGACCAGCTCGCCGGCTTCGCGCTCCATCTGCTCGATTTGCGGCTGGCAGCGCATGTCCAACCACGAATCAAAACGTGCTGCAGGCTGGAAATGCTCATCGATCATGCCCACTCCGGCCATTTGCGAATCGAAGGCGATGGCGGCGATCTCATGGGCGTCGACTCCGCTGGTGGTGATGATCTCGTTCACAGTCTGCGCCGCCGTGGCGTAGAAGTCCCGCTCGTCCTGCTCTACCACGCCAGGTTTCGGGTAATAGATGGGAACTTCCGCGCTGGCTTCGGCGATCTTGCTGCCGTCCACCTGATAAAGCGCGGCTTTGGTCCCGCTGGTTCCGAGGTCTACACCGACCAGGTATTTTTTCGTCATCAAGGCTCTGAATTAATTTACTTTGGTTTCAAGGGTATGTGGGTAATTCCCATTCTTTACATCTTCCGGCGAACTGGTGAAAGTCGAGCTGCTCTCCAGCACCAGTTTGGATTGGTCGCGCATGCGCACCAGCTCCACCTCGAAGCGCGAACGATCGCCGCGGTGGACGGCGTGGTAATACTCAATGGGTTTGCCGTTTTCGATGTAACTGACACTATCGAGCATCACAAGCGGAGCGCCGCGTTCAATATCCAGCAGGTCCGCCTCGGTCTCGTCAGCCAGCACGGCTTCGATGTAGCGGCGTCCACGTGTGAGAAAGATGCCTGCCTCCTTCTCGAGATAGGCGTATAACGATTGATCGGAAAGATCAACGCTGGCGAGCGGTGGGAAGACTTCGTAGGGGATGTACGTGGTGACCAGCTGGATCGGCTCGTCGTTGATGAAGCGCAACCGTTGAATGTCAATCACTGGCGTGCCGGGCTGGATCTCCAGGAAACCCGCGACTTTTTCTTCAGCAGGCACAACCACCTGGTGCAGCACCTGAGTGACTGGTTTCAAACCGCGCTCGATCATGTCCTGGTAAAAGCCGGTCAGGTTCTGCACCAGACCCTCGCTGATCTTAGGCTCAGCAATGAACGTGCCTTTCCCCTTGCGCCGGTTGATCACACCGACCAGTTCAAGTTCCAGCAGCGCCTGGCGCACAACCGTGCGGCTGATGTTGTAAATGCTGCATAATTCCTGCTCACCCGGAATCTGGTCTCCTGGCTGCCATTTACCCGAGCGGATCTGCTCTTTGAGGATTTCCATCAGCTGGATATAAAAAGGAATATGACTATCGAAGTCGATTTGCGGGGAGGTATCCATTGTTCTCCAGACACAGGGGTCGTTGTAATCCTGTTATTACAACTTATTATAGGAAACTTAAGGGTCAATGTCAATAGATTTCTGCTGGATAATCCAATAAAAGTACAAAACATCAATCCTTGAGCATGAATGTCACGAATCTTCAACTTTTAACAAGAATTCTATTGAAATTCCCAACAGACAAATATATAATAATGTTATCCTGTAATGACAGGTTGAACCTTAAAAGCTGTCCAGCGAGTTCTCGCAAGTTTCCGCAAGTTTATTCAACCCTGTTGCTGCGGCTCATGAGCTGCAATCCAAAATATAACCCAAATGATCCAGGAGGAATACGATGAAGGTAGGAATTGACAGTTATTGTTACCACAGGTTTTTCGGTGAGGTCTACCCCGACCAGAAACCGCCTGCGAAGAACATGACCATGGAGGATTTTCTCACCCGCGCGCACGAGTTCGGAGTCGACGGCGTATCCCTCGAGTCCTGCTTCTTCCCGTCTTACGATCTGGGCTGGTTCAAAGATCTGAAGGCGCAGCTGGATGAGTACAAATTTGACCGGGTCTACGCCTGGGGTCACCCCGATGGGCTGGAGCGCGGGCAGAACTGGACCGCCTACAACGAAATGGTGACCATGATCCCGTACGCCAAGGCCATCGGCGCGGATGTGATGCGCGTGGTGGGCAGCAGCCTGATGTTCCGCCATGAGCCGCACGGACCGCAGATCGAAGCCCTGGTCAAGATGTTCAAGGAAGCCGTCAAGATCGCCGCGGATAACGGTGTCAAGCTGGCGGTTGAAAATCATATCGACTTCACCTCCGACGAGATCCTGCGCCTGCTCACCGAGGTTGATTCACCGAATTTCGGGCTGAATTTCGACACCGGCAACTTCCTGCGCCTGCTGGATGATCCCATCGCCGGTATGGAAAAGCTGGCTCCCTACGTGCTCGCGACCCACGTTAAAGACCTGTACCCTGACAAGAACGCCAAACCGACCGACTGGTTCTTCTTCGCCGGCGTGCCTGTCGGTCAGGGCTTGATCGACAACGAAGCACTCGCCAAGCTGCTACACAAAGCTGACTTCAAGGGATTCCTGGCGGTTGAGATCGATCATCCGCACACCGACTGGACTGAACGTGAAGATGAAGCCGTGGCGCTGAGCATCAAGGAACTCAAGCGTATCGCCGCGACACTGGACTGAACCATCATTTCACCGTATTCAAGCGCGAAATTTAGAAAGGAGCGTGAATAGTGAAGGAAATAAATGTTGCCATTATCGGCACCAAATTCATGGGCAAGGCGCACAGCAATGCCTGGTTAAGCGCGCCCAGGTTCTTTCAGGTCGGTCTGAAACCGGTTCTCAAGGTGGCGTGCGGCCAGGACCCCAAGGGCACAAAGGAATTCGCTGACAACTGGGGCTGGGAGGAAGTGGAAACGGATTGGAAGAAAGTGGTGGAACGCCCGGATGTCGACATCATCGACGTCTGTACGCCCACTTATTTACATAAAGAGATCGTTGTAGCCGCTGCACAAAACGGCAAGCAGATCTTCTGCGAGAAGCCAATCGCGCTGAACTACGCCGAAGCCAAAGAGATGTACGAAGCCGCTGAAAAAGCGGGTGTGCTGCACTACCTCAATCACAACTATCGTCGCACCCCGGCGATCGCTTTCGCCAAATCGATGATCGAAAGTGGTAAACTCGGGCAGATCTTCCATTGGCGCGGCACCTACCTGCAAGACTGGATCACCGATCCTAACTTCCCGCTGACCTGGCACCTTCAATCAAAGTACGCCGGTGCAGGACCGCATTATGACCTCAACTCGCATAGTGTCGACCTCGCGCGCTATCTGATCGGCGACGTGGATACTGTGACCGCGATGATGAAGACCTTCGTCACCGAAAGACCGCTTCCGGGCGTCGGCGCTGGTACGTTCAAATCCGGTTCCACCGCGGCTGAAATGGGCAAAGTGACAGTGGATGATGCTGCCTTCATGGTGGTTGAGTTCGCTAACGGCGCGCTGGGAGCTTTCGAATCCAGCCGCTTCGCCTCAGGTCGCAAGAACTACAACTATTTTGAGATCTACGGCAGCAAGGGCAGCCTCATCTTCAACCTCGAGCGCATGAACGAACTGCAATACCTCAACCTTGATGACCCAGCCGATGAGCAGGGCTTCAGGACGATCCTGGTTACCAATGCCACCCATCCCTACGTGGCTGCCTGGTGGCCGCCCGGTCACATCATTGGGTATGAACATGAGTTCACCCACGCGGTGGTCGATTTTCTTACTGCGCTTGAAAAGGGCACCAAGATCACGCCCAACCTGTACGATGGTCTGAAGGACATGCAAGTGCTCGAAGCTGCCATCATCTCAGCCCGCGAAGGACGCAAGGTCACTGTCGCAGATGTAAAGTAATCTCTCTCGGGACGGGGTCGATGGCCCCGTCCCGGTATTTGTTTCTTTGGAGCGAAATCATGAAGGCAATCCTGGTTCCAGTCTATTTCAATTCAGCCGATGATCCCGAATTTGTAAGCCACCTGAAAGTACTGAAGG
>JBCFBD010000015.1:0-40793 GCA_038562455.1 Anaerolineaceae bacterium
TAAAGATGTCATCCGCAGTGAGTGAATTGCCTGTTTCAGCATTCTTGTGGTCAAAGATTGAGAGCACATGGTCGATACTCGAGAAACCGCCCAGCTGATCTGCCACCAGCGCCTTGGTAAAATCCTCACCGAAACGCTCCAACAAATATGTGACGAAAAGGAAACTCGCGCCGTAATGGGAATTATTCACGCTTGGAATGACTGACCAGTCATTCAGTTGGATATCGGTATTAAAGGCGAAGATATTGTCAAAACCACCGGCGTTGTAACCATTCAACAGGGTAGCCAGCTCTGAAAAGCCTTCATTCATCCACAGGTCTTCGTTCGGGTCATGGTAGCTGTGAACCAGATGCTGAAGTTCATGCGCCATCACACTGAGCGTATAAGGATCGGATAAGGTCTGCACATCGGAGTTGATGTAAAACATTTCATGCGCGTTGGAATAATCATGCGCCTGCGGCACCACCGTGTCAGTGGACGCGGTATAACCAGCTAAATTGTTGCCCATTTCACTCGCGTAAAGAATGAAAAGATGAGGGTCGTTATCCACTCCTGGCATCCATTCCTGGCCGAAAAACTCCAGGTTGGTGGGATAGATCCTGGTCTCAAATTCGGATAACAACTGGTTGATCTCGTTGTTGTTCACGTTCAACCCGTCTTCCACCCAGAAATACACCCGCTCTGAGGCATAACGCAAGACGGCGGTCACGCGCGCAGTGGTATTGGTATCCACATTGAGTTTAAAGAAATCAAGGCGGTCACCCAAGCGATAGCTGACCGGCTCAGTGGTCAACTGCAAGGGGATGCGCGTTTTTCCCTCGTAACGCTCCGCCAGGTATACCAGGTCGGCGTTGGGAATCTGCGCATTTTGCAGTGTGGTGAGCGTATCAGAGAATTCCTGGTTGATCCACAAGCCCCCCCCTCCCTGTGAGTCGCTAGGCTCAGTAGTAGACGTAGGTGACACGACTGTCGACAATGGGGCGAGCATGACAGCAGGTGTTGGAGAGTTAAGCAGGTCAATTCCGAGTGAAAAAAAACCGAGATTGCCTGTCACTATATAAAAGACACCCCCGCACAGCACGAGCAGACAGCAAGCAACCAGTAAAAGACTCACCAGCACCAGCAGGATGGTCTTTTCAGACCTATCCATACGCATCACCAGGCGCCAGGTCGTACCATTTCCAGGCGGCCGTCACTAATCCCATTGTGAACCATAGGTATGGCAGCGCGAAGCTATCCACGCTGAGCTCCTCAGCGATCAATGCGACCAGCATGAACAAACCCATGAAGCCCAGCGTTCTCCGCCTTCCGGCGCCTCTCTTGACCATCTCACTGGAAGTGAAGCCAAAAAGCACCAGGAAGTTCACGAACAATGCGAATCCTATAATACCGGATTCAGCCAGTAGCCTGAACCAGAGGTTCTTCACATTCATCAGACCCTCATACCGATAAAGTAATTTTCGCGATTCCACAAGTTCCCAGCCGACATCGGGTAGGTATTGCGGGAAGTAAAAACCCGACAGACCCACGCCCACTCCAATGACGGGATGGTCGGAAAATATATTCCAACCCGTTTGCCAATAGACGACTCTTTCGCCGAATTGAAGATTATCCGCGTAAGCCAACAAAGCGTTTGGCTGATCCTTTGAAAATTGAAATACTTCAGTCATGCGCGGATCAATGCGGCTGAAACCCCACAGCGCGGTGATGAGCAAACCGATATACACAACCACCAATCCCAGGCTGATGCCCACGGTGGTGAGGACCTTGCGTGGGCCAGTGAATTTACTGACAATCCATTTGACTAATCGGAAGTTAAGCAGCACAAAGATGAATCCAATGACCATCATGAACGCCATCAATCCGCCACGCGAGAGCGTCCCCACCAGCGTGCAGATTCCCAATACCAGCAGCAGGTCTTCGAAGATAAATATCCCAAGTTTGAAATGATGCACACTTTTGCGGGTATACACTGCTGCCAGCCAGTAAGCCAGGTACACCAGGTTCATCATATGCGCCAGCCAGGAAGGCTCAGAAGCAAAGCCGATCATCCGATCGGTGTGTATGCGGGTGGGCGAAAAGAACGGACGGATGGTTTCAAGCTTAACGAAAACCGTCGGCAGCATTTGACTTATGAGAACCTGGAGGATCGATACCAGCACCAGAACCAGGCCTGACCAATTGAGAATGCGCAAGGTAGTGTCGATCGCGCCAGGTTTTTTGGGAACCAGTACTGCGGCCATGTAGAAGGACAGACCCAGCAGTAAGGTAACCTCTCCCTCGAGTGCTGCGCGGATCAGGGTTTGATCCTTATAATCTGGGAGCGGACGCAGGAAAGCCAATGCAATGGTGGCGCTAGCGAAGATAAAAAAGACCAGTACGGCTTTAACCTGGATAGGAAGCCGAGTCTTTTGGGCAATCGCCAATGGGACTGCGATCACAACCAGGGGGAGTAAGAATAACAAGGCAGCCGGGGCAACCGAGCTGGAACCGGTCAGTTTCATCACCAGGGGAAATGTGGTGATCGGCAATACGGTGACCAGCAGGACCCATAAAAGCCATGAGAGCTTTGAGGCGGTCTTGAACATCATATTACTTTTCCGGAGAATGGTGGCGTGGCAGACCGAGGACTAGCATCAGGATTGCAGTCAGTAATCCCAGTAGTATCCCAGCGGCGACAGTAACCCCACGCCCCAGGTGTACAGGTGAACCAGGCAATTCAGACTGCTGGGTCACCTGGAAGCTGATACGTGAGGCAAGCAGCCTGGAAAGCAGCGTGGCTTTTTCTGAGCTGGATGCAAGTTGATTCACCTGGTCACTCAAAGTTTGGAAATCAATCGCTGAGCAGTACGATGATACCGGCTCTACCACTACGGCTTGTTGAAAACAATTCTCCACCTCAACCTGCGTATTGAATTCTGCCAGCGCGAGGATCGAATCCATGCGGAAGCGCGCGAGGGCATCCACTGCGGCATCCAGCCATAAGCGGTTGAGTTCCATCGCAATCTCGGGGTCGGCGGACCGGCTGCTCAATACCCAGCGGTAGCCCTGACGGGACGCCGCCAGCGAGGTGCGAATGACTTCAACCGTTGGCGCTAACCCGGCTTCAATCGCTGCTTCGGTCACCTCAGCCATCACATCGCTTGAGTAGATCACATCGCCTACCGCGCTGAGCAGGTGGTCCTCTTCATAATCCGTCAACCTGCCGGCATACGCGAAATCGATTACCGTCGTAATCACCGAATTGGATTCGTACACCGGTTTTTGAACAACGGAAACCAGCAGCCCGATCAACCCGCCTGCAATCATCAGTACTGCTGGTAGCCACCAATACCGCACAGCCCTGCCGAATATGTCCGGCAGGGAAAATTCATCTTGATGATGAGCATCCGGTATACCCATTCAGTAAATTATACCCTGCAATAAAAAGACCCGGAACGCTGCCGACACGCTGCCGATACGCTCCGGGTCAGGCATACATATTTGGATCAATTACGTACGAAATTGATCAACACCAGGTTGCGATTGCACTTGGCCTTGGTAGTAAATGGGAATGGTTCGCTCAACGGCGTTCCATCGGATTTGAATACCTGGATGTACAGCGGATCAGTTGAATCGACTGCAACACTGCCCAACTCAATTTCGTAGCTCCCCTTGCCATATGCCTTACCCTCCAGCATACCGGTGACCGCGAATTGTGACACTTCCTGGCCATTCCAGGTACCGAACACCTTCACGATAAGGTATTTGACGGGTTCGTTATACTTGTTGAACACCTGTCCCGCAACACCTTGCCATTCACAACCTCTGTCGAGATAATTGAAATTCGCCAGGTAAGCAGGGCTGCCCTCCTGTACACCAAATTTATAGGTAACGGATGGATTGACTTCCGCTGCCGTGATGGTCTTTTCCAATGCATCGTCTATTAACACATCACCCGGAGCTGGAAATTCAATCTCACTCATTGTGGAGGAGGCTGAATTGACGGCTTCACTCAACCTCACCATCCCATCAGTGGGCTCGAAAGGCTCAAGCGTGGCAGTCGCGTCTTCAGGCTTGGTGAAATCCAGCTGCTCGCTGAACATAATCGTGCAAGCCGTCATAACCAGTAAAATGACGATCCAGATTAATTTTTTTATCATCACAACCTCCATCATGTTACAAAATCCTGCCCCAAAAAGGGTGCATATATTATGCCAACATTCATGCCGCAAGGCAGCATTATTGCAGCGCAATAATCGAATATAATCGTGTAGAGGTGACGCCATGAAGCAAATTCTTCAGCATATGAACGATGGAAAAACTGTGGTCGAAGAGGTGCCAGTTCCGGTGGTGCGGGCTCACACTGCGCTCATTAGAACCTTTGCTTCAGTAGTGTCAGCCGGCACAGAGCGAATGTTAGTAGATTTTGCTGAAAAAAGCCTCATCGGCAAGGCTGCCTCCCGGCCCGACCTGGTGCGCCAGATGATCTCGAAAGCTGAACGCGAAGGCGTGCTGCCAACACTTGAAGCAGCCTTCAACAAGCTCGATCAACCCATGCCACTCGGTTATTCCTCCGCAGGGACCATCATCGAAGTTGGGACCGAAATGGGCAAATTTAAACCCGGTGACAGGGTAGCCTGCGCAGGCGGAGGATTCGCCGTTCACGCGGAATATGCATTGGTCCCATACAACCTGCTGGTGCGCCTGCCGGATAATGTTGATTTTGATTCCGCCGCCTTCACCACCCTGGGCGCAATCGCCATGCACGGCTTCCGTCTTTCCTCTCCTCAAGTCGGCGAGACGGTCTGCGTGATTGGGTTAGGCCTGCTCGGCTTACTGGCCGCGCAGATCGCCCACGCAGCCGGCTGCAGTGTATTCGGCATCGACCTATCCCCCGATCGTGTGCGCCTGGCGCAAAGCCTGGGTTTTTCTGCCGCGATTAATGACGCCAGTCTGGAGTTGGTGCCCGGGGTGACCAACGGACGCGGTTTTGACCACGTGCTGATCTGTGCAGACACTCATTCCAACGACACGGTGGTACTCGCCGGACAGGTGGCGCGCGACCGCGGCAGTGTGGTGGCTATCGGCGCGGTCGGTTTGGATCTGCCACGTAAGCTTTATTACGACAAGGAACTCAACTTCAAAGTCTCGCGCTCCTACGGTCCCGGTCGCTACGACCCGCTCTATGAGGAATTTGGTGCGGATTACCCGATCGGATTTGTACGCTGGACCGAAGGGCGTAACCTGCAGTCATTTGTTAACTTGCTTGCCAGCGGTCAGGTTGATGTGCATCCGCTCATCTCCCACAGGTTTGCGGTGGCTGACGCACCAAAGGCATACGAGCTGATCACTGGACATGCGAAAGAACCCTTCCTGGGGGTGTTGCTAACCTATCCTGAAACTACCGGGGGAATCAACATCAGTCGTAAGGTGAAAATCCAGACCACAGACAGCGCGCCTCGCTCAGATATCAAATTGGGGGTGCTTGGGGCAGGCAACTATGCGCAGGCGGTCTTCCTGCCGGTCATCCGTAAATCTGGTGGGGCGGAACTCAAAAGCATCGTTACAGCCTCCGGTTTGAGCGGGCAACAAACTGCCAAAAAGTTCGGTTTCATTTCCGCTGCCACGATTGAGGACGAGGTGCTTGCAGATCCTGAGATCAACACTGTAGTCATCCTGACGCGTCACCAGCATCACGCGCGCCAAGTGCTCACTGCTTTGCACAACCAGAAAGCAGTATACTGCGAGAAACCTCTGGCGTTGAATGCCGAAGAATTGGCTGAAATCGAAACCATGCTCGGTCAACCGGCAACCCCGCTGCTGACCGTGGGCTACAACCGTCGGTTTGCCCCCATGGCCTCCCGCATGTCAGAGTTCTTGCGTGTGCGCAGCGAACCGCTTTTCATTCAATACAGGGTCAACGCCGGCTACCTGCCTCCCACCCATTGGCTGCACGACCCGCTGCAGGGAGGCGGGCGTATCGTCGGAGAAGGATGTCATTTTATCGACTTACTCACCTTCCTGGTCGGAGAGTCACCGCTCAGCGTGCAAGCGGTAGGTCTGCCGGACAATGAAAAATACAACCGCGACAATGTACTGATCACTCTGCGCTACCCGGATGGCTCGATCGGCACGGTGACCTACCTGGCCAACGGCAACAAGAATTTCGCCAAGGAACGGGTGGAGGCTTTTACCGGTGGCAGGATTGCCGTCTTAAACGACTTTCGCACCCTCGAACTGGTCACCGAAGAACGCAAGTCCGTCATGCGCTCGCGCATGCGACAGGATAAAGGTCACGCCAATGCCTGGCAGGGCTTTCTCACCGCGATTAGACAGGGCTCGCCACCGCCTATCCCATATGAGCAGTTGATGAGCACCGCGCGCGCCAGTTTCGGGGCGGTTGAATCGCTGCGCAGTGGTCAGCCGGTCAACCTTTAAACCGGACTTCTCGGACCAACGCGTTGAATTCTCTGCGAAAGATCCACCTGCTCGTCAAAGAGATCGGCTGGCCTGACCTGGCGAGTTACGGTCTCTACCAGCTCCAGCTGAGGAGTGGATGGCTGCGACTGCGCACCCCAGGCAATGGATTTCAATATCGCCGCGAAATTTTGTTGGACACAAAACTTGATCTGTCCAAAGGAATCGTTGACTGGAAATCAGCAGAAGGGGATAGTGCTTCAACATTGTTGACTGAAGAAGCAGGTATGCTTTTAAATGGGAAGTTCCACCCATTCTTCAACACCCCACAACCATTGGATTTTCCAACCTTTAACACCCTCAACCATTGGACTGCGTACACCAACGATTTTATGGGTCAGGATATCAAGTTCGCCTGGGAACCCGCGCGTTTTACCTGGAGCCTGGCGCTGGCAAAGGCGTATCAGACCACCGGGGATGAGCGCTACCCGCAGCTCTTCTGGCAGAAATTTGAGCAGTTCAACGCAGCCAATCCGGTCAACCGCGGACCCAACTGGGCGTCAGCCCAGGAAGTCGCGCTGCGCGCAATCATGTGGATCCTTGCAGTCCCGGCTTTCAAGCACGCTCCCGCCACTACCACGGAACGCCTGACCGACTTAACCAGGGCTGTCGTGCAGCACATCGAGCGTATTCTGCCAACCATTGCTTACGCCCGCTCCCAACATAACAATCACATCTTGAGCGAAGCACTCGGTTTAATGGTGGGCGGGGATTTTCTGCGCGGTTTCGATCCCCGAGCCGAAAAGTGGATCGAGCGGGGGGCACATGAATTTGAACGGGCGATCCTGCGCCAGGTGGACGAGGAAGGCAATTACTCACAACACAGCGCTAATTACCAGCGCATGATGCTGCAACTCGCGTTGCTTTATGCGTCGTTCATGCAAAGGTCAAAAAGAAAGATACCCGGCTCGGTGCTTTCCAGGCTCGCGCTGGCTGCCCGCTGGCTGGCTGCCCAATTGGATGTCACCAGCGGACGCCTGCCCAATCTGGGGCACAACGACGGCACGCTGCTGCTGCCCTTCGGCTGCATGGATTACCGTGACTACCGCCCCACCGCCCAGGCTGCTGCCATCGGTTTTCTCGGCCATCCCTGTCTGCCAACAGGCCCCTGGGACGAATTATCGTCATGGCTTGGGCTGCACAGTGACAAACCAGTCGTTCCTCTGCAAATGGTCACTTCACCGGCAGTACACGTGGTTGGCACCCCGGTATGCTGGGCAAGCCTGCGCGGGATTAGGTATCACAACCGCCCAGCGCACGCGGATCAATTGCATGTAGAGATTTGGAGCGCTGGAGAGAATCTGGCGCGCGACGCGGGCACTTACCTTTACAACGCCCTACATCCCTGGCAGAACGCACTGGATGTCTCGCGCGTGCATAATACGATCACGGTCGACGACAAGGATCAAATGCAGCGCATCAGTCGCTTTCTATGGCTTGACCAGGCACAGGCAAAATGGCTGAAAACGGATCGGGAAAACCAAATTGCAGCTGAACACAACGGCTACCGCAACCTGGGGATCGCTCATGGCCGTGCGGTTGAATTCCGAGAGCCGACCGGCTTTCTCGTGACCGACACCCTCACTCCCGCTCCCACTGACCAACACATTCATGAATACCGCCTGCACTGGCTGCTGCCTGATTGGCAGTGGTCGTTCGAGGGTCAACGTTTTCAATTGTCCTCACTCAAAATGAGTGTCTTGTTGGAGTTCAGCGGGGTCAGTCTGGTGGGACGCGAAATCACGCCGCCTTTTGACATTTCCCTCATCCGCGCTGGTAATACGCTCATGGGTACGCAAATGGATGAGATCTTGGGTTGGGAATCCGACACATATGGTGAAAAACATCCTGTTCTTTCGTTATCGCTGAGATGGCGGGTGATCGGATCTGTTGAAATTTCAACAGAATGGAAGATCCATAACACATGAGCGAATCTGAATCAAATCATCAACCAGGTGTTCACATCCTCCTGATCCATCAGGCTTTTGCTGCACTTGATGAGCCGGGCGGCACACGGCATTTTGAGATGGCGCGTGCATTCGTAGAGCACGGTCACCGCGTTACCGTGATCACCAGCCCGGTGAGCTACCTTACTGGAAAACCTGCCGGAGAAGGTGTCCGCTGGGTGAGCCGCGAAGCCCCTTTTCCAGGGCTGCAGATCCTACGCGCGTACACCTATCCGGCGTTGCATCGCAGTTTCTTCCACCGCCTGCTTAGTTTCTTCAGCTTCATGTTCTCATCATTTTTCATCGGCTTGGGCGTCAGAAATGTGGACGTGATCTGGGGCACCTCACCCCCCATTTTCCAGGGCTGGACCGCCTGGCTGCTGGCACGCGTTAAACGCGTGAAATTTGTCTTCGAAATTCGCGATCTCTGGCCTGCTTTTGCCATCGCCATGCAGGTGATCCGCAGCCCTCTCATCATCCGATTGTCGAATTGGTTGGAAGGGTTTCTCTACCGGCACGCCGACCAGCTGGTAGTCAATTCCCCCGGGTTCATTGACCACATTACCGCAAAGGGCGGCGCAACCCCACTACTGGTTCCAAACGGGGTTGATCCGGATATGTTTGATCCGGTGGATAGAGGTAGAACTTTTAGACAGCAGCACAGTCTGGAGAGCAAGTTCGTCATCCTCTACGCCGGCGCGCATGGAATTTCCAATGATCTCGAAGTGATGCTCAATGCAGCACATCTCACTGTCGACCAGCCAGATATCGCCTACGTTTTGGTGGGGGATGGCAAGGAAAAATCAAATCTAGTCAAACTTTCCGAAGCGAAAAATTTATACAACGTGGTCTTCGTCCCCCCGGTACCCAAGGATGAAATGAAAGATGTGCTCGCTGCGGCGGATGCCTGCCTGGCTATTCTCAAACCGGTGGAGTTGTACAAAACAACCTATCCCAACAAGGTTTTTGATTACCTGGCTGCCGGTCGACCTGTGCTGTGCGCCATCGACGGGGTGATCCGCGAGGTCGTTGAGAGCGCCCATGCCGGACTCTTTGTTCAGCCGGGCAACCCGGTTGCGCTGATGCAAGCCGTGCTCACCCTACACCAGAACCGCGCAGATGCGCGGCAGATGGGCATGAACGGACGGGAATATGTCGTGCAACACTTTGACCGGCGCAGGATCGCAAAACAAATGGAAGACATCCTGGTCAGGGTTGCCCGCAATCGCTCATAAACCGGCATTCTTGACACTTCTAATCATTTTGATTTCAGACTATCACTTCTATAATTACGTATCAATTAACACTTTTATTGCTTTCACCATCCAGGAGGAGACACATGGCGAAAACAGAGCTTTCACCGCAAGAGCAGATCAAACGAGACATTTCGTCTGTTGAAATGGAATACAGGACCCTTATAGACAAGGCAACTCTCAAGTCGGTGCGTGACAGGTATTCAGCGCTCGAGACAGAGATCAACAACCTGCCAACCCGGGTGCAGAAGATCCGCGACCGCAAGTACGCTTTCAACAAGGTGTTTGAAGAACAGACCAGAAGCTTTCAGCGACAGTGGGCTGTTAAGCGCAGCGCCATCGTCAATCAGATCACGCAGGATTCCGCTGCGCTGCAGAACCAGTTGCGCCCGTTGGAAATGCGTGTCAAAGCGTTAAGCCTTGCCTCGACACCTGCCACAACTGTAAAATCCCTGCGCAGCGACCTCTCCACCTTCAGCAGCAAAGTGAGCGCCGCTGAGTCCAATGTCGCCAATATGTTTGATGACCTCGAGAGCGAAGTCAGCTCGGTCAAAACCCAGTTATTGCGCATCGAAAAAGCACTCGAGTATTGCGACACCGCCAGTTTCGGCTTTCTACCTACGGAGAGCGTCGTGCGCGCGGTCAAAGCCACCTGGACGCGCGATGAAAAGAAGGACAAGGAAGACCCCGAAGGGATTCTCTACCTCACCGACCAGCGCCTGGTCTTTGAACAGCGGGACGAGATCGCCACCAAGAAGGTAGTATTCATCACGACCGAGCGCAAGAAGCTCCAGAACCTTGAGTTCGAAGTGCCGGTCTTTTCGATCACTTCGGTGAAAGCCACCCGGCAGGGCATGCTGAAAAACGAAGATTGGCTGGATCTGGAATTCGAGTCTGGCGCTTTCGCCCGCAGTGCAAAACTGCACCTGGACGGTCAGAGCTGCACCGAATGGCAGGCACAGATCAACCAGGCGAAGAGCCGTGAACTCGATAGCGACCGCGCCTTTGCGGTGGATGAATCTGCAGTGGCGAAAGTTAAATCCGCGCCGGTTATATGCCCCTCTTGCGGCGGTACGCTCAGCAAGCCGGTACTGCGCGGAATGGAGACGATCACCTGCGATTTCTGCGGTCGAGTGATCAAACTGTAAATTTTACTATTCCGTATCACTTTTCGAGCTAATGCCCATCGAAATGCCCATCGAAACTCCTGAAAACAGACAATTAGGAGGATGATATAAAACTGTTTCAATCGTAGCT
Source organism: Anaerolineaceae bacterium (assembly GCA_038562455.1). Classification (GTDB taxonomy): domain Bacteria; phylum Chloroflexota; class Anaerolineae; order Anaerolineales; family Anaerolineaceae; genus UBA6107. The sequence continues at coordinate 10,916 of JBCFBD010000015.1, forward strand.
CGACCGGATTATCCGCGTAATCCTGGTAATCATGCTGCTGGTGCTTGGCAGTGTAGGTTTTGTCAGCGGCGGCTGGAGACATTTCCTGAAGAACTTCGGTTATCTCCCCCTCATCAACAGCCTGGCAGGTTGGTGCCCGCTTTACGCCCTGTTCAAATTCAAAACCAATTAATCTCATTTACAAAACACCAGGGAAAATGATCCCTGGTGTTTTTTTCTAGTCCGTACCTGCAAACAAGTCTTTCAATCGATGCTTACCTGGAGGTGGGTATGCCTGCATGTACTGATCGCTGATCCCGAATATTTTACGAAGAAAATCAAGCGCGCCAACTGTAATACGCATCCCTCCCTGGCTGGCGTGGCAGGCAACCGCCTGGTTCTTCTTGTCCAATACCGAGCGGTAATCCACACTGGCATGCACCGGGAAACGCGCACCTGACACCCGCACCAGATCGATATCGCCATTTTTACCGAACTTGCGCGGATCTTTGCCAACCAATTTCATCAATGCCACGGTTATGCGTAAGAAGCCTCGCGGAAAGGTGTGGTAATACAACCTCTCAGGCTGGTAGGCGGGCAGCTCTGAGATGAACTGGCTAGCATCTCCCGCTGCATGGAAAGCGCGCACTGTCGCTTTATGGATCGCGATGTGATCAGGGTGCATGTACCCACCCACTGGGTCGAACGTGATCACGACCTGTGGGCGTATGCTGCGCATGAACACTACGATCTTCGCCGCTACTTCGTCAAGATCGGTGGCAGCCAGGGCTTGTGGATGCAGATTATCCGGAGAGCCTTCCATCCCGGAATCACGAAAGTCGAGAAAATGCACCGCTTTTAGTCCCAGGTTTTCTGCAGCACAGCGCAGTTCATGTTCGCGCAGCTCACCAATTGAACCAAATCCCCGTAACATTTGTGGATCAACCTCACCCACTTCGCCGCGCGTCGCGCAAAGCAGATGCACGTCAACCCCTTTGCTCGCGTAATACGCAAGCGTGCCTCCGGTGCCAAAGGTCTCATCATCCGGGTGCGCCAAAACAACCAGTAAAACTTTTTTCGCCATCGTTAATCTTTACCTCTATCTTGTGCATGATAACTGCCGCAGACCGGGCAGTCTGGACGTTTGCTGAGACGGATCTGCTGCAGCCTGGCAGTCAGACCGTCGTACAGCATCAATTTACCAATCAACGGTTCACCGATCCCCAATAACAGTTTGAGCGCTTCGGTCGCCTGCAGCATACCGATCACCCCCGGAATGGTATTGAGCAGCCCGTGCGCCGCGGGGTCAGGCACCGAACCGGGCGGTGGGTTCTCGGGGATCATGCAGCGCAGGCATGGTCCACGCTGGGCATCGAACACCGAAAGCTGGCCTTCGAATTCAAACACCGCACCGTACACCAAAGGGATGCCGTGGTCGGCGCAAACCTCATTGAGAAGCAGGCGCACCTCCAGGTTATCTGTGCAATCCACCACTACCTGCCTGCCTTTAACCAGCTGCCTGGCGTTATCAAGCGTTAGACGTTCAGCATGCAGGTCAAACAGCACATGCGGGTTCAAGCGGCTCAATCTCTCGTGTGCAGATTGGACTTTGAGTTTATCAATAGAGAATGTATCGTGCAGCACCTGGCGCGGCAGGTTGGAGGGTTCCAACCGATCGCTGTCGATGATGCCGATATTCCCAACTCCAGCACCCGTGAGATAGGTCAACACTGGCGAGCCAAGCCCGCCAGCGCCGACGACCAGCACCGATGCCTGTTTGAGTGCCACCTGACCAGCGCTGCCAATTTCCTTCAGTTGCAGATGCTTTTTATAACGTTCGATTTCCAGGTCGCTTAATTCCATAGCTCCAATTGTAAATCCTTTCAGCTAATTCTGCCCCCCGCCAACATCATGCATATTTGCCTTGATGTTACAATAAAAATATGGAAGTGATCCTGACGCATGAACAGGCTGATTTTGACGCGCTGGCGTCTTTATATTGCGCGCATCTCCTGAATGAGCATTCAATCCCGCTATTGCCTAACCGTCTCAATCGCAATGTGCGCAATTTTCTCAACCTTTACGGCGCGGAGTTCCCGTTCAAAGAAGCACGCGACCTGGTTTCTACAGCCATCCAGCATATCATCCTGGTCGACACTCAGTCGCTTGTCACGCTGAAAGGGGTCACAGCCAAAACGACGGTCAGCGTCATCGACCACCACGAAACCCGCGCCGACCTGCCCGATGATTGGCAGGTGCGATTCGAGAGGGTCGGTGCAACTGTCACTATGCTGGTTGAACAACTGCGCGAACTCAACCGGCACTTCAATCAAATTCAAGCCACAATGCTGCTCCTTGGTATCTATGAAGACACGGGGTCGTTATCCTACGCTTCCACCACCGTGCGCGATGTCAAAGCGGCCGCATACCTTCTGGAGCACGGCGCAAGCTTGCGGGTGGCGGTGGATTTTCTGAACCCAGCGCTCTCAAGCGCGCAAAAGAAACTGGCGGATCAACTGCTGGCGAACGCCAGCACAATCCCCATTCATGGAAAATCCATCCTCATCGCCAGCGCTGACGCGCCCGACATGAACGAGGAAATTTCCAGCATCGCGCACAAGATCCGCGACCTGCTGGACCCTGACGCGCTGTTTCTATTCGTGCGTACCTCCGAGGGCATCCGCCTGGTCGGCCGCTCTACGTCAGACCAGGTGGATGTGGCGCACATCGCAAGGATGCTGGGTGGTGGCGGACATGAACGCGCTGCGGCTGCCTTGATCCAACCTGGGATGATACAACAGAACCAGGTCACTTTGGAATCCCTGCAGCAACAGGTGGTGGAGGAATTGAAACGCGTGATCAAACCACCGCTCACCATCAGCAAGATCATGTCCCAGCGGCCGCATCTGATTACCCCTGCCACATCCTTGGAGGATGCCCATCAATTAATGCAGCGCTATGGCTACGAGGGTTATCCCGTAGTGGAAGATGACAAGGTGGTCGGGTTACTCACGCGGCGGGCGGTGGACCGCGCCCGGCAGCACAAGCTCAAATTGAATGCCGGCAGCCTGATGGAAGCCGGTGAACACAGCCTGAAGAGCAGCGACACAATCGACCAACTGCAGCAGCTCATGGCTGCCACCGGTTGGGGCCAGATTCCAGTGGTGAACCCGGATACCGGGCGCATCGTTGGCATTGTCACCCGCACCGACCTATTGAAAACCCTTCCGGGGCACAACGGCGTACTCCCCGGACAAAAGAATTACGCCGACATGCTGGAAAAAGCGCTGCCCGCCTGCCGGTTGGAGCTGCTCAAATTGATTGCCAGGTATTCCGGCGAGGAGCGCCAATCGATTTACATCGTTGGCGGCTTCGTGCGCGACCTGCTGCTTGAGCGCCCGTCATTGGATTTCGACATTGTGGTCGAGGGCGATGCCATCCGCTTCGCTCACGCGCTGGCGAAGAAATACGGCGGGCGCGTGGTCACCCATCGGCGGTTCAATACCGCCAAGTGGCAGATCAGCGGAGTTCACAACAACCTGCAAAAAGAAATGGGTTGCTTGAACTCGACACAAGCAGACCTGCCCGAAGCGCTGGATTTCATCAGCGCGCGCACCGAATTCTACGACCACCCCACCGCACTGCCGACGGTTGAGCGCTCCAGCATCAAGCTTGACCTTCACCGTCGCGATTTCACCATCAACACGCTCGCACTCAGGCTCGACGGTCATCATTACGGCGAGCTGTATGATTACTGGGGCGGTCTGGCTGACCTCGAAAAGAAACTCGTGCGCGTGCTGCATTCGCTCTCGTTCGTGGATGACCCCACCCGCCTGTTGCGCGCCGTGCGCTTTGAACAGCGTTTCCAATTCCAAATCGAGAAGCGCACGCTACAGTTGATGAGTGAAGCACGTGAGCTGCTCCGCCAACTCAGTGGTGAAAGACTGCACCACGAATTCGATTTAATTTTTAATGAAAGTTCACCATTCCCCATCCTGCGCCGGCTGTCTGAACTAGGTCTGCTTTCACAGATCCACCCGCACCTGGTGTGGGAGGCAAAACATGAAGTCGCGGTCGCCAAAGCTTTCAACTATGCGCAATTTCCACAATGGCAGCTCCCCGCCAGCGTGGGTAATACACCCATCCGCTTCGCGCTCACCTACCTCACCTGGTTCACCCAACTTTGGGGACTTTCCGGACTCGAGATCGCCGGGCGTTTCAGAATATCGAAATCCATGCTCGAAACCCAGGAAAAGACGATCGAAATGCTGCGCACCATCAAGGATTGGGCAATCCTTCCCGCCAGCCGGCTTACGCTCACCCTCGAAAAAATGCCCATCTACGGCGTGTTTGCGCTTTATTGTATGATCGACGATCAAGGAGTGAAGGAAAAATTAAACCTCTACGCCACAAAATGGCGCTTCATCACCCCGAGCGTGGATGGCAACAGCCTGCGCGCCCTGGGGGTGCCTCCCGGTCCCCTCTACGCCCACATCCTGGCGCAGGTACGCAACGCCTGGCTGGATGGCGAGATCACTTCCGCAAGCGAAGAGGAATCCATGGTCACAATGCTGCTCAGGGAACATTATGACGGAAAAAGTACATGAGGAAATCTCGCCATCAGACCTGGCAAAGGTCAGCATCCGCCGCATGACACGGGAAGACCTGCCAGCTCTGGAATGGAACGGCGAATTCAAGCATTTCCGCAACGTCTACAAAAGCGTGTACCACCGCATGCAACAGGGCGGCGCTGATGCCTGGGTGGCGGAATCAGCACAGGGTGAGATCATCGGGCAGGTTTTTCTGCAATACATGAGCGACCGACCGGAACTGGCAGACGGCTGGAACCGCGCCTACCTGTACTCCTTCCGCATTAAACCGCTATACCGCAGCCGGGGATTGGGAACACGCATGCTGCGCGTGCTTGAGGATGCGTTGATCGCCAGGCATTACCACCACGTGACGCTGAACGTCGCGCGCGACAACCCTGATGCCATCCGCTTGTACAAACGCCAGGGGTTTCAAATCATCGCCGAGGAACCGGGGATCTGGTCTTACATCGACCACGAAGGTCAATGGCAAACAGTTATCGAACCCTCCTGGCGCATGGAAAAAAAACTGGCTTAAACGCTACCGCAGCGGATTCCTACTCCCCCCACACGCCCACGCGCACGCCCTGTCGCTCCAGGTCATTCAACCCCAATCGGTCGGTGATCAAGGCGGTTGTCTCATCGTCTAATGCCGGCTGCAACACCTGCGTGACGGTGTCCATACGCAGGGGCAGCACTTCCACTCGCTTGATCTCATGCGGCTCAAATTCGATGCGCACCAGCGCGGTGCGCAGGGTGTCCGGCAGCATCCACTGGTCAGCGAGCAGGTTGCCCAGGCTATAGACCACCAGTGCTTGATGCTCATCAACCGACGATGCACGCCATTCCATGCGCTGCAGCACGTGCGGGTGATGCCCCCATACCAGGTCTACGCCGGCATCGACCAGCGTTTGTGCGAACTCCTCCTGCTCGCGGGTGGGTCCTGCCTGGTACTCATTGCCCCAGTGAACTGAAACTACCACCAGGTCACTGTTCGCCATGGCAATTTTGATCCCGTTCACCAACGCGTCGAGATTCCCGTCCCCTGAATACCCATCATAAGCAAGAAAACCGACCCGCTGCCTGCCAACACGTTCGATCATCACCTCGCCCGCGGCAACGCCCGTAATACCCAAAGGCTGCAACAACTGGGTCAAAGCTTCCGGTTCTGATAGACCGCAGTCCCCTGTATGGTTGTTGGCGGTCGTGACGAGGTCGACACCGCCTTCGATCAACAGGTCAACTTCGCGCGGGTTTGCGCACAGGTTCATTTCGGCATCCATCGGGTCGAGAGACATTGGGATCTCACCCAATGGGGATTCGAGGTTGACCGCGAACAACGCCCCTGTCTCCTCAGCCAGGTAAGGAGCGATCGCCTGCCAGGGATCGGAGACAGAGAACAATGCCGTCCCGCCGCGCGCCAACATGACGTCTCCTCCCAATATCATCGAGGAGCTGCCCTGTAAGGCAGAACAGCTTGCGAGCAGGAGGAGCGCTGCTGCCAGCGCTTCTGCTGCCGCGAGTTTGCGCAAGGTCATGGCACGATAAAAGTAGACGTCCAATCCGGCGCATCAGGCGCGTTGCCGCTTTCCAGCATCGCCTGCCAGGCTTCATCCGTCATGCGCTGATCAGGTTCAACCGTGAATTCGTAGTAAGTGAAAACCGCGCCTACTGCGATGCGGTAGGGAGCATCGGGCAGCACCACGTAAATGAGCGTCGGGTAGCCGACCCCTTCCTCCAGCACCCTGCCGATGCCCGTCGCCACATCGGCGACCAGTGCAGATTTCTGGTCAGAAAGGTCTCCGCCGCCCATGGCTGCATCAGCCGGGTCTGACGCCGCGATAGTCATGGCTTCGAGCCAGCCACCGAAATACTGGATGCGCCAGTAATCCTCCTCAGTCAATTCCTCTCCGTTCAGTTCAGCCTGTGCAGCCTTAAGCAGGAAATCCAACTGCTCAATGAGATTATCCAGGTTGCCGCGAGTCACTTCATCCAGCAGATCACGGCTTTCCAGCCCGTCGCGGGTCATTTCCGCCAGCGCCAGCAGACGTGCGTAGGCTTCAGGGTTCGGCTCAACGTACCCCTTAGGCATTTCATCCGGACCACCGCCCATTTCCGCCATCACCTGTTTGGCATACAGGATCGTATCGTGCTTCAGCTCCGTCCAGGAGCTCAGCGCGGTCTGCATATCCTTGCGCAGCCAGGCTTGCGTTTGCATGAACGCTGGGTATTGCTCTCCCTTTGGTTCAAAGATGGGCTGCAACGCATACAACCACGACCAGTAGAGATTCTGCGTCCACGAATCCAGCCCCAATTCAGCAACTTCATTTTTTACCTTGGCAAATTGGGTATCAAAATTCTCATAATCAGTCTCACCCATCTCTTCAAGCAGCGTGTAAGCTTCCTCTGAACCCTGCACAGCCAGGAAATCCAGGCTCTTGGGCAGGTCGCGCGGATTCTCCAGCGTGCCCACCTTGCGCCACATTAATTCTCCGAATACATACTGGTCAAGCGTGAAGCGCTGCCCCATAAAGCGGAATCCCTGGGTAGCTTCGTCTCGATCCTGCCAGATCCACACCCACATTGAGTTGATCTGCGGAGGCGGCAGTTGCCGGGCAGCTTCAAAGAAGACCGTTGAAAGTTCCGGGTTCGCGAAGATTTCGAGGTCTGGCGACTCACCGAATATTTCATCAGAAAGCTTTCCGTACTCATAAATCGAAAGATCATCCGCTTTGCCAACGATGAATACAGTGGGGTCATAAATGTTCTGCCACAACTCAAGCGCTGACCTGCCAGACGCAGTCATGGCGTTGCGCATTGCCTGTACGACCAGCAGCGCGCGCTGTGTCTCGATCGGGTCCTTCAGGCGGAAAGTCATGCGCCCATACCACATCATTGCCTTGAAGTAAGTTTTCAGCCCCTCATCGCGAGTGTAGTGTCCGCGCGGGATGTACTGAGAGTAATCCTCGAGCAGCAGGTCTTCCGATGCCTGCCCGCCGGTATCCCAGATCGGTGAGGTGGCAAAACCACCGCCGCCTTCGATCAACCCCAGTTCTGTCTCGACCAATCCGCTCAACTCCATGGGCATATCGGCTGGCAGCCCAAGCAACCTGGCTGCCACCGCAAAGTATGCCGCGTTCCTGCCCGCGGCAGTTTCCATGGCAGTGCCTTTGAGAATCATGTACTGGTTTAGTGACTCATCCAACATGGCAGTAGTCAGCTCTTTCAAAAGATCCATGAAGGATGACCGTTCCAGGTCTCGCAGCATCTTGTCGAAGACCAGGTGATAGACATGGAAAACAGCGTCAGTGGTCACGAAGACCGGTGTATTATCATAACGTGTTGATTCGTAGGCCTGGTAGAATTCCTGGAACATGCGGTTCGGGTCGCTTACAGGCGGTACCACCACGAAACCATTCTCCAGCAAAGCTGCAAGCTGCCCATTGGTGAATTCAAAATTCTCGATGCTGCCCACCTGGTTGGGGCTCAGCGGCAGCGAGTAGCCGCCGGTGAAGCGCGCCGGCATAGCATAGGATCGCTGCTTGTATTCGGCGAAGGGCGCTGCATATAAATCGCTGGCAGAAAGCTGCGGCACCTCGGGGATGTTGAGCGGAGGTTGTTCCGTGTCTATGATGGGATTCTCGGTTTCGATCGCCTCCGGCGGCGATTCTACAACAGGCGTGACACTGCATGAGGAAAGCAGCATTACAGCCGCAATAATTAACGATACAAACTGCACAGCTCGTTTTGAGAACATTTCTTCCTCCTATTCGATCAGAGCCAAAAGGATCACGGATGAATCCGTCTTCATCACTTGCAGTGAGGTATATCCACCCTTTTCACGATCAACTAGTGAAAATCCGAACCCGCTCCACGCCCAGACGACTACCGCACCAGTAGTGGCGTCTCCGTCGTAATCATATTCAATAGCTGCCAGTTCCTGGTGACCATCGCCATCCAGGTCGGCTACAGCCAGTGAATGGATAGGCTTGGCCAGCGCTGAACCCGCCCATAATTCCCGTGGATTCCCATCCTCCAGTGAGACCAAGACAAGGTGGCAGCTATTGCCCGCCGCATCATGGAAAGAGTCGATCCTCCCTCCTTGCGGCATGAAGCGATCCACCGGCCAGGGCTCGAACGCCCGCCATACCAGCAGCGCCAGTTCCTGCACCCCATCGCCATCGAGGTCTGAAAAGAAGGCCTCTTGAACCTGCCAATCAGCTGGACTGCGCCAAATCTCTTCCGCAATACCAGGAATGCAGGATTTCACTTCAGCACTTCCATCCGCCAGGTGCAGGCAAAGCTCTTCAGTGCCTATCCATGCGCGTTGAACCGGGAAAACCAACGAGGGATTTTCACGCGAATGCCATGCGCTAATCCGGCGTAAAGTCGAATCGACCATCACCAGGCTGGAAAAACGCATGGATGACAGGTTGGTGATGCATAATAAAATAAACAGGAAAAATCGTAACACTCTTAAAGACGCGTTCATCTTCTCGTGAGTTCCCCTCCCCCATTGTACAACTTCTCAACTGTAAAAACAGTTTACACGCTTCTTTACCGATCTGCAAGCATCACAGCAGCTTCAGGTGTGTCAGCTTCACGTTTGTCTCACACTTGTGGCAGCTTCACTTGTGGCAGCTTCACTTTGAGCAGCTTTGAGCAGCTTCACTTTGACAGAAAGCGCCTCGTCAAGTAGAATTAGACGGTTTTAACCATCACAAATTAAACGATAAGAGGGACCCCTGTTATGAAAGAATATTCCACTGACAAGATCCGCAACGTTGTGCTCGCATCACATTCCGGCGCCGGGAAGACCATTCTCTGCGAGGCGTTCCTCCATACCACTGGTGCTACCACCCGCATGGGAAAGATCGAGGACGGAACCACTGTTTCGGACTTCGATGAGGAAGAAATTCGCCGCACGATCTCACTTTCCACCTCGGTTATCCCGGTGGAATATCGTGACATGAAAATCAACTTCCTCGACACTCCGGGATACACCGACTTTATCGGTGAGGTCATCTCTGCGATGCGCGTTGCAGACTCAGTCGTCTTGATGGTGGACGCGGTCAATGGTCTTGAGGTCGGAACCGAACTCGCCATGGATTACGCCGCGAAGTTCAACCTGCCTCGCTTCCTGGTCATCAACAAAATGGATCGCGACAATGCGAATTTCCAAAAAGCCCTCCAATCGGTTGAAGAGTTTTCTGAAGTCCGGTTGATCCCCGTTCAACTGCCTTGGGGAGAGAAACAGGGCTTCAACGGTGTGATCGACCTGCTCACCATGAAAGCCTACAAAGGCAAGGGCGAAACCGCCGAAGAGATTCCATCCGAGTACAAGGATGCCGCTGAAGAAGCGCGTGTCAAACTTGTCGAGGCCGCTGCTGAAGGCGATGACGCCCTGATGGAAAAATTTTTTGAGAATGGCAGCTTGTCAGACGAAGAAGTGACCCGCGGGCTCAACCTGGTGGTGCGGTCGGGTGGATTCATCCCTGTGCTTGTGTCAGCCGGTTCAAGCGAGACAGGCGTGCTCAGGCTGCTAAACGCAGTCATCGACCTGCTGCCCTCTCCCGCCGAAGCCAATCAACCCGTCGCACAGGGCAAGAGCGGTGAAGAAACGCTTGAAGCAAAAGACAACGGTCCCCTCGCCATATACGTTTGGAAGACCACCGCTGATCCCTTCGTGGGCAAGCAAACCTTCTTCCGACTATACTCCGGTACCATCAGCCCCGATGCCCGCATCTGGAACCAGACCAAAGGGATCGAGGAACGCCTCGGATCGGTCAACATTCCACGCGGCAAGGAAACCCTGGGCGTCAAAGTGCTGCACGCCGGCGATATCTGCGTGGTGCCAAAACTTACCGAAACCTCCACCTCTAATACACTTTGCGACAAGGCGCATCCGCTGACGCTGCCGATCCCTGAATACCCCACCTCGCTCTTCCAGGTTGCACTCTTCCCCAAGACCCAGGCGGACTCCACCAAGATGTCCTCCACCCTCACCCGTTTATGCGAAGAGGATATGACCCTCACCTGGCATAACGAGCCCTCCACGCAGCAGACCATCCTGCAAGGCATGGGCGATCAGCACATTGAAGTCGCCATCCGACGAGCTGAGAGCAAGTTCCAGGTGGGAATCAATGTACACGAACCCAAGGTTCCGTATCAGGAAACCATCACCAAACCCGGGTCCGCCATGTACCGCCACAAGAAACAGACCGGCGGCTCTGGTCAATTTGGTGAAGTCCACCTCAAAGTCTCTCCGTTGACCGATAAGGAATTTGACTTTACATGGGATGTTTTTGGCGGCGCTATCTCACAATCTTATTCCTCGTCCATTCAAAAAGGCATCTTGAATGTGATGAAGGAAGGCGTCATCGCCGGTTACCCCGTTTCAGGTGTACACGTTTCAGTCTTTGACGGCAAGGAACACCCGGTGGATTCCAAACCGGTCGCCTTTGAAATTGCCGGACGCGAAGCCTTCAAACTGGCGGTACGCGAAGCGAACCCTGTCCTGCGTGAACCGATCATGCTGGTCAAGATCACCGTTCCTGAATCCGCCATGGGTGATATCATGGGTGACCTCAACACACGCCGCGCCCGCATCCAGGGTATGGAAACACAGAAGGGTCGGTCGGTTGTGACCGCGCTCGTGCCGCTGGCTGAAATGCTGCGCTACACCACCACCCTGCGCTCCATGACCGGTGGACGTGGTGTATTCACCATGGAAATGGATCACACCGAAGTTGTTCCCGCGCACATCGCTCAACCTATCGTCGATGCCCGCACGAAGGAACTGGAAGCCAAAAAGGAAGATTAGTTCTGTGATCAACCAAAGCTGGGCGGCAACCACCGTCCAGCTTTTTTGTTAACACCCTGCGTGAGCTGTAAATGAAAAGGGCTATGGTATGATTAGGGCTCTATCAGAAACTAGTTGAGTGCCAATTGATTGATCACGACACCTTCCTTGAAGAAACCTGGGGCGCACTGCTCTCCCGTGACGGGGTCGAGGTATTGCGCGCCTATCAGGCCCTTGATCCACAAAGCCGCCAGGTTGTGTTGGATCACTTAACCAGGATGGCCAACGAACCAGGCTGGCACCTGGAACAGGCGTTCTCCGCACAGAGCGCGTTGGAAGCGATCAAAAGTGAGGAAACCCGGTAATGGACATTCGCGAACTCACCGAAGAAATGCACCGCTTTGTACAAACCAAAGGCTGGTATGCAAGCGGCAGCCCGCGCCCACAGAGCGCGCGCAATCTCGCTATATCGCTGGCGCTGGAAGCCAGCGAGGTGCTGGAACATTACCAGTGGGGCGAATCAGCGGCTTCGACCGATGAACTACGCGGTGAATTGGCGGATGTGGCGCTGTACCTGCTCCAACTGGCCAGCGTAACCGGCATCGACCTGGAAGCAGCCGTGCTGGCGAAACTCGAACAGAACTACAAGCGCAATTGGGATGGACATAACCCGACCAGGGAGGAAAACACATGAAGGTGGCAGTGTTTGGTGGTTCCTCCACTCAACCTGGTGAATTTGCTTATGAAGAGGCACTCCGGTTAGGCGCTTTGCTTGGCAGCTGCGGGCATACGGTCTTAACCGGTGGGTATGGCGGGGTGATGCAAGCGGCTTCGCGTGGCTGCCATGAAGCCGGCGGGCATGTTATCGGCATTACCTGCACACAAATTGAAGTCCTGCGTGGGGCGAAAGCAAATCAATGGGTGAGCGAGGAAATACATTTTGAATCACTGCGCGATAGGATGTACTACCTGATCGACTCGTGCGAAGTTGCCGTGGTCATGCCGGGTGGCGTGGGCACAATGTGCGAGTTGATGGTCACATGGAACGAAATGATCGTTGGCGGTCTGTCACCCCGTCCGTTGATACTGGTCGGCAGCGAATGGAATGCCGTTTTCTCTCAATTCATTGATTCGTTGGGAACATTCGTTGGTTTCAAGGACAGGGAGCTAGTCCAACTTGTACCGGATATCGACACAGCGCTAGAAAAGATCCAATCCTGGTAACCCCAGGCATCACTCCACATTGGCAGGTTGAAAATGAGCAATGAAAAATTGACCCCTCGCAGTGAAAATTATTCCGAATGGTACAACCAGGTCATACAACGGGCAGAGATGGCGGATTACGCGCCGGTGCGCGGCTGCATGGTGGTTCGCCCCTACGGCTGGGCATTGTGGGAAAATATTCAGCAGGCATTGGACGGCATGTTCAAGGCAACCGGTCATGTCAACGCAGCTTTCCCGCTCTTCATCCCCATGTCATTCCTAGAAAAGGAAAAGGAGCATGTGGAAGGATTTTCACCTGAACTGGCTGTGGTCACCATCGGTGGCGGTGAAAAGCTGGAGGAACCCCTGGTCGTGCGCCCCACCTCCGAGACCATCATCGGGTACATGTACTCCAAGTGGATCAAATCCTACCGCGATCTGCCGCTGCTGATCAACCAGTGGGGCAACGTGGTGCGCTGGGAAATGCGCACGCGGCTCTTCTTACGCACGCTTGAATTCTACTGGCAGGAAGGTCACACCGCTCACGCTTCAGAGCAAGAGGCGGTCGAGGAAACTCTGCGCATGCTGGAGATCTACACACGCTTCGCCACCGATTACGCCGCTGTGCCGGTGATCCCTGGTCGCAAGAGTAGCAGCGAAAAATTCGCCGGCGCGATCAATTCCTACTCCATCGAGGCGATGATGGGCGACACCAAAGCCCTGCAGGCGGGCACCTCGCATCTGCTCGGGCAGAACTTCGCTAAAGCCTTTGATATTCAATACCTCGATCCAAACAACGAGCTGCAACACTGCTGGACAACCTCCTGGGGGGTCTCCACCCGCTTTATAGGCGCCATCATCATGACCCATGGCGATGACCAGGGGTTGATTATGCCGCCCCGCCTGGCACCCATCCAGGTGGTGATCGTGCCCATCTACAAGAATGACGAAGAACGCGCCAGGGTGATGCCAGTGGTAGAGAAGATGCGCGCCGACCTGGTTTCCCTGCGCGTCAAAGTCGACGATCGGAGCGAGGTCACACCGGGCTTCAAGTTCAACGATTGGGAAATGCGCGGCGTGCCCTTACGCCTGGAGATCGGACCGAAGGACGTGGAAAAGGGCTCAGTTATGGCCGCCCGGCGCGACATCCCCGGCAGAGACGGGAAATCCTTCCTGCCGCAGGAAAACATCCTCTCCGCTGTGAATGATCTACTGACGCAAATTCACGACGCGCTGTTCGAACGCGCCAAAGCTTTCCGCGACAGCCATATTCAGGCGGTGAATACGTATGATGAGCTCGTCAGCGCGGTCGAAAAAGGCTGGGCGTACGCCTGGTGGTGCGGCAGCGGCGAGTGCGAAGCCAAAGTAAAAGAAGACACCAAGGCAACTACGCGCTGCATCCCGATGGACCAGCCTGGCGGCAGCGGTGTTTGCGTGGTGTGTGGCAAACCGGCGCGTGAGAAAGTATATTTCGCCCGGGCATATTAGTCCAACCATGTAACTATGTCCGCGATCAACCTGCAACGATTAAGAACTCAACTTGATTTACTCCTCCCACAGATTGGGAACTTGATTGAGTTCCTGTATGGGTTACGCGAAATCTACAACTTTTACGCAGATCATACTCACCCGGTCAGTGAGCCACCGACCGGTGTGTTCACTCTCCCAGCATTCAACACGCCCCCGGTATTAACCCGCGAGGTGCTGCTCAGACTTACTCCTTACACTGTAGCCGAACCAGACTTGGTGCTGGAATTGATAGACTTGCTTTGGCAGGAGCCGGAAGTGGAATTACGCCAGCTCGCCGCTCAACTGTTAGGCAAACTACCTGCTGAAAAATTTGACCAGGTGATCGACCGCATTCGAACATGGTCTGAAACAGCATCGAACCCTGAATTACTCCCCTTCCTACACCAGCAGGCATCCATTGGCATTCGCGAACATGCGCCGCAACGCTGGCTTGATCTGCTCTACGAGTGGGAGACTTCAGCAAATAACTGGCTCGTGAAACTGGCCATCCAGGGGGTCATTCCCCTGATTGACGATGAGGATTATGAGAACCTGCCAGCTATTTTCACTTTCATCACACCACTGATCATCAATCCTGGTAGTGAATTCCAGTTCGATCTGCTCACGATCATCCAGCATCTCGCCAAACGCTCAGAGGTTGAGACGGTTTATCACCTCAAGAAAGCGATCACCCTATCCAGCGACCCTGGCATGCCGCGTTTCATCCGCCGCACGCTGGAGTATTTCTCACCAGACATGCAAACTTCGCTGCGCAATGCTTCTCGCGAGCGCATTTAACCACCAAAATGTTACCCCGTGACCAGCATACACAGGAAAACAGAGCCCTGAAAAACAGATTCCTGTAAAAACAGATTCCTGTAAAAACAGATTCCTGTGCAGCTTCATAAGCTTCTGGTATAATTTCATGCGGTGACTCGACCTGTCGGTGGGGATGACCTGCCGGATGGCGACTTGCTAAAATATTTTTAGGAGCAACTGTCATGGCTTTAACAAAGGAAGAAAAACAGAAACTGATCGAAGAGTACCACCTGCATGATTCGGATACCGGTTCCGCCGACGTTCAGATCGCGATCCTCACCATCCGTATCAGGCAACTGACGGAGCACCTGCGCAACAACAAGCACGATAACTCATCGCGCCGCGGGTTGCTAAAACTGGTAGGGCAGCGCCGCCGACTGCTGGCGTACCTGCGCCGCACCGATTTTGCCCGGTTCGCCGCCATTACCGAAAAATTGAATATCCGCACCAAGTAGGCAGGAAGCTCAACGAGTAGAGAGCCTCTACTCGTTTTGATTTATCCACAAGGCGCGGAAACTTGTAACCGCCGGTTGGGCATTGAAAATGATCGAGGACCTTCGGTCGTCCTCCATGATTTTCAGTTCCTAACCAGGCGGGAAAGAACATTTAGGAGATGTTATGAAACCAGAAAGCAAGAAATATAGTTCCACCGTCGGTGGGCGTCCTTTGACGTTCGAAACCGGCAAACTCGCCGCGCAGGCAGGCGGAGCGGTCACCGTTCAGTTCGGTGATTCTGTCGTCTTTGCTGCCGCGACGATGGGTAATGAACCGCGACTTGGGCAGGATTTCTTCCCACTCACTGTGGAATACGAAGAAAGAATGTACGCCGGCGGACGCATCCCCGGTTCATTCTTCCGCCGCGAAGGTCGCCCCGGCGCCGACGCAATTCTGATTGCCCGCCTCACTGACCGCCCGCTGCGCCCTTTGTTCGACCAGGCTATTCGCAATGAGGTGCAGGTGATCATGTTTTCCCTCTCCGCTGACTTGGAGAACCCGCTGGACGTGCTGGCGATCAATGCCGCTTCGTGCGCGTTGATGATCTCTGACATTCCCTGGGGGGGTCCGGTAGGCGCGGTGAGAGTTGGCCGCGTGAACGGCGAAATGATCCTCAACCCCACTTATACGCAACTGGATGAATCCGACCTCGACCTGCGCATCGCCGGTACTGCCGACGCCATCCTGATGGTTGAATCAGGCTCCAACGAGATCGATGAAGAAGCCATGCTCGCTGCGCTGCAGTTCGGTCACGAAGCCATCCGGGGCATCGTGGAAACGCAATTGCAAATGGCGAAAGAGCTCGGCAAAGCAAAACGCGAGGTGACGCTATTCACTCTAGATGAAACCCTGGTCGAAAAAGTCAGTAATCGCATCGCTGAAGAAATCAACCAGGCGTTGGATGCCCCCCATTCCAAACACGAATTACAGGACGCCATCGACGCACTCAAAGAAAACGTGGTGGTTGAATACACCGATCCTGATGACGCCGAGCAGATCGGCGAGTACAAAGAAGCGTTTGAAGAAACGTACAAACGCGTTGTGCGCTCGCGTATTCTCAATCAGAACAAACGACCTGACGGCCGCACATTGACTGAGATACGCCCGATCTGGTGCGATGTGGGCATCAGCCCGCGTGCGCACGGCTCAGGCTTGTTCACCCGCGGGGAAACCCAGGTGCTCACCCTTGCCACTCTTGGCACACCCAAGGAAGCGCAGGAGATTGACACGCTTTCACCAACTGATTCCAAGCGTTACATCCATCATTACAACTTCCCACCTTACTCCACCGGTGAGGTGAAAATGCTGCGCGGGCAATCCAGGCGCGAGGTTGGTCACGGCGCGCTGGCTGAACGCGCGTTGGTGCCGGTCATCCCGTCGGAATCCGAATTCCCGTACACGCTGCGCCTGGTGTCCGAAGTGCTGGCATCCAACGGCTCTTCCTCCATGGCGTCGGTCTGCGGCTCCACCCTCGCCCTCATGGATACCGGCGTGCCCATCAAAGCCCCGGTGGCCGGAGTTGCCATGGGTCTGATCAAGGAAGGAGAGCGTTTCGTTGTGCTCACCGACATCCAGGGCGCTGAGGATCACCTGGGCGATATGGACTTCAAAGTAGCGGGTACCACCAAGGGCATCACCGCCCTGCAGATGGACATCAAGATCAAGGGTATCACCACCGAGATCATGCGCCAGGCGTTGAAACAAGCATTCGATGCCCGCCTCTTCATCCTCGATAAAATGCTAGAGGTCATCCCCGTGCCCCGCCCTGAACTGCGCTCCTTCGTTCCGCGCATCACCACCATGAAGGTGCCCGTCGAAAAGATCGGCGCCATCATCGGACCAGGTGGCAAGATCATCCGCGCCATCCAGGATGAACTCAACGTCAAGATCGACATCGATGATGACGGCACCGTATTCATCGCCGCCACAGACGGAATCAGCGAAGCATCCGCGCGCGAGCGCATCGAATCGCTCACCGAGAGCGCCCAAGTGGGTCATATCTACACTGGTAAGGTCGTCAGGGTGGCTGATTTCGGCGCATTTGTGCAGATCCTGCCTGGAATCGACGGCATGGTTCACATTTCCCAGCTCGATACCGAACGCGTGGAGAAGGTGGAAGATGTGGTCAAGCTGGGCGACGAACTGACTGTGATGGTTACTGCCATCGATGAGAACGGCAAGATTCGCCTTTCACGCCAGGCGGTTCTCGAAGGCTGGACTCCCGAAGAAGCACTCGAGCACGACAAGGGCAGCAAGAGCGGTGGCGGACGCCCACGCAGCGGTGGTGATCGCCGTGGAGGAGGCAATCGTTCCTTCAACGACCGCAGCGGAAACCGCGACCGCAACAACCGCAGATAATCAACTCACACAAACAAAAAATGACCCGGTGCAGTTCACATCCGGGTCTTTTTGATAGATTGATAGCATCAAGATGTGGGAAGAATTGGCATATCCGGCCCAGGGATGCCCAGCAACTCAGCCAGGGCGGCTCGAATTGCGATGCGGTCGTCCCACGGATACTCAGTGGTGACGAAGCACATGGATTGCTCATGCCCTTTGCCGCAGGCGATCACCAGGTCGCCAGGTTGGGCCAGCTTGATACCCAGGCGGAACGCATTGCCCCGGTCAGGCACACGGTAATAGGTTCTGCCATCGATCCCACCAGCAGAATCCGCTGCGTCCGCCATCATTTCCAGAATGGCATCCAATGATTCAGTGCGCGGGTCCTCGGCGGTGAGGATGGTCACATCCGCCAGCCCAATGGAGACTTCAGCCATCATGCGCCGTTTTTGACGGTCGCGCAAGCCTGCGGAGCCAAACACCGCGATAACCCTTTTAGATGTCATTTCTCTGACAGTCTCGAGCGCAACCTTGAGCGCGTTAGGGGTATGTGCAAAATCAACAATCGCCGTGAAAGGCTGCCCCATGTCGATCACTTCCATTCGTCCGGGCACACCATGCAGACGTTCGATGCCCCGCGCAATAGTTCCCATATCTAAACCAATCGCCCGCCCCACAGCAATCGCCGCCAGGCAGTTCGAAACATTGAACCTGCCGGGAATATTGCAATGGAAGCGCTGCTTCTGTTCATCTATCATCACTGAAAAGTCAACGCCATTTGGGCCGTTCAAGATATCCAGCGCAAGCAGGTCGCCATTCCCATGTGTTCCATAAGAAACCTGCTTGACCGTGGTGATGGAAGACAAGTAATCATAAGAAATGTCGTCCCGATTCAGCACCGCCAGCCGAAGGTTCCCGTGAGCTTTCGGAGTTGTTTCCGCGAGACTGGTGAACAACCGTCCCTTGACAGCCCGGTACCCTTCATACGAGCCGTGGTAATCGAGGTGCTCGTGCGTGATGTTGGTGACCACCGCGATGTCGTATTCGCAAGCAGTCACGCGGTGCTGCGCCAATCCGTGCGAGGTGGTTTCGAGCACCACGTGCGTGATACCGGCTTCCACCATTTTCGCCAGGTAGCGTTGCACATCAGTCGACTCTGGCGTGGTCACATGAAAACCCGTATCGATAATCTCAGTGCCTATCACCGCATTGACCGTCGAGATCAGACCGGCTTTCAATCCCGCTTCACTTAGAATTTCAAAAACCAGGTTCGAGGTGGTAGTCTTGCCATCCGTGCCGGTCACACCGATCACAGTCATTTTTCGCGCTGGGTGGTCGTAAAACGCTGCAGCGAGATGCGCAAGCGCTTCACGCGCATCCTCCACTCTTATATAAGGAACTGGCAATCCTTCGATTTCCCGCGTACCGACCACAGCGATGGCACCTTGATCAATCACGTTTTGAATGAAATCGTGCCCATCAATATTTCCCCCAATGAAAGCGAAAAAAATATCCCCGTCAGCAACGCTGCGAGAATCAAATTGGAGTGAGTTGATGGGCGTATCGCCCAATTGGCTTGTACAGTGCCAGGCGATAGGTAAAGATTCAATGATCCTGGAAAGAGAAATCGGTTTCATTCGGCACTATAATAACATTAAATAAAAAGAGAGCGTCCCCTGAAAATATTTTCAGTAACGCCCTCAATAAATGATCTGATTAGTCGAGGGAATTGCGCAGGTTCTGGATCTGCCCGGCAACCGAGCCGTCGACCACTTTGTCGCCAACGCGTACGACGAGCCCACCCAGAATGTTCGGGTTGACATTAAAGGCGATCTCTGCGGTTTCACCCAGCCGGTTGAGCATTTCGCCCTTTATGGTTTTTTGCTCAGCGTCGGTTAACGGAAGCGCGCTCAATACTTCAGCGCTCTCACCCGTCAGGGTAGCGTCTTCAAGGATGCTGACCTTGCCTTCCTTGATGCCGGAAAAGAATTCGGCCACCAACTCATGCTGGCGCTTTTCATCCAGCGCTTCGCCGACCAGCTTCTGCGCGGCAGCGATCGCAAGTGATGCCACGTTGTTGCGAATCTCGCCCAGCACGCGCTCTCGCTCGTGCTCTATGTCCACCAACGCATCTTTTCGGCTTTTCGCAATTTCGACATCCACACCGGCTTTTACGTCGCGCGCGGTTACTTCAGCTTTTTCTTTTGCCTCGCGGACGATCTGAGCGGCGCTTGCCTGCGCTTCAGCCAGGATAGCAGTAGCGTCCTTTTCGGCATTTTCACGGGCTTCGGCTGCAATACGCGCGTCTTCCAGCCCCTTTTCAATGGTTTCACGACGTTTGGACAGGGCATTCAATAACGGTTTATAAACCCATACTTTTAATACAAGCAGAATGGTCAGAAAGCTTATGACCTGAACGATAATGAACCCAAGATTTAGACCCAGTTTTTCCAAGGTAAGCTCCTTAACAGGTGGATCACAGAACGAAGAGCATCAGGAATGCGATCACCAGACAATAGATCGCGATGGCTTCTGAGAACGCAATACCAAGGATCATGTTAGTCAACAGGTTGCCATAAGTGTCAGGGTTGCGGGACATGCCTTCCAACGCACCCTGCACACTCAAGCCAATGCCGATGCCGGCGCCCAACGCCCCGATCATCGATAAACCCGCGCCGATAAGTTTTGCTGCCTCAACTATGTCTCCACTCATAAGCTTGCATAACCTCCTAATTGATATCTGCTAGTTTTACTAAACGTGTTCTTCTTCTGAAGCATGGCCCTGTGTAGCCTGCGCCATGAAGACCATGGTTAGCATGCCGAATACGAACGCTTGGATGAGGCCAATGAATAATTCAAACATCATGATCATGGACGGCACAAAGACCGGTACCATTACGCCAACCAATGCCATCAGCACCATGCCGGCGAACATGTTCCCGAATAACCGGAAAGTGAATGAGAGAATTTTAGCAAATTCAGAGATGGTCTCAAGAATACCGACCAGGAAATCCATAAAACCAAAGAAGGGCTTCTTGAACATCGTGCTGACGTTCAAGAATTTACCAAAGTACTTGAAACCCTGCGCACGAATACCGATAACCTGTGTCATCACCACTGAGACCAGGGCGATCGCCAGGGTGAAGTTCAGATCGGTCGAAACGCCGCGCAGGAATGGGGTGACCAGGTATCCGCCCTCTTGCGCTTCCTTGTTGATCACGCTAAACCAGTTGCCACCCAGAGCGAGCGTTTCATAGCCTTGCTCACTATGGTGCAGAAAGCCGATAGTTTCATACCCCGGGATCAGCTTCATCAGGTTGGCGAAAACCACCACAATCATGATGGTTGCAAACCAGGGGAAGATTTGGGCAGCGTACTTACCGGCTGTCGATTCGGTCAGGTTATACAGTACTTCAATCAGCATTT
Organism: Anaerolineaceae bacterium; assembly: GCA_038562455.1. Taxonomy (GTDB): domain Bacteria; phylum Chloroflexota; class Anaerolineae; order Anaerolineales; family Anaerolineaceae; genus UBA6107. Next base: position 32,078 of record JBCFBD010000015.1, read on the forward strand.
CAAAGACGCCGCCGATGCCTTTCGGTGCCAGAGCATTCTTTTTCGCCGAATTACGCACACCCAGCGCGATGAGGATGATAATCACATCCATCAACAGCATTGCGGTGATCGTGTTGGTCAGGTAAAAATCACCGATGACGGGTAATGTAAACAGAGGTTCCGCGCTGAGGTTCTCAGCTGCCACCTGTATATGCGGCTGCACCGGTGCAATCACGTTCATCCCTACCACACTGAGGATAATCAAAGCTAGTAAAATCCAGCGGTGCTTACCCCAACGCCATTTACGAGTCTTCTCCAACCGCATCCTCCTCTTGCAATTTTGTGGTTTCCGAAGTCTTAAGTCTTTTTACCGCTTTGCGGGCAAGGAAGATCATTAAGAACAATGAAACAGGCAGACTGAGCACCAGTAAGCCGACCGTTGCCCAGGGTTTCGTACCCAGCGCATTGTCGAGCGCCAGGCCGCCGAACACAGCGGCAAGGATGATAACCAGCGTCAGCACTCCCACCTGCCCTGTAAGAACCGCAATCGTCACATTGGTCAAATTATGCTTTTTATTAGGGTTCTCTGTCGGTGGATTCATGATTTCCGATTATATCATAGGGTCAAACCAGACGAGACAAACCCGTCTACAACCCCGCTGCTGCCAGAGAGATGAAATTGTACCAGGGTGAATACACCACACCCAGTAACACAACCCCGAAAATACAGACTGCCAGCGCGATTGCCCAAACAACCGGCGGTTTATCACTTTTCAATAACTCGGCAGGCTGGTCGACATACATCACCTTCATCACCCGCAGGTAGTAGTAAAGCGCGATTACCGAGTTGATGATGCCGAGGATAGCCAGCCAGACCATGCCATTTTGTATAGCCGCGCCGAACACCAACACCTTGGCAAAAAACCCTGCCAGCGGCGGGATGCCACCGAGCGACAATAGCGCGACCATGAGCAATAAAGCCAGTGCTGGTTCCCGCCGATTGAGCCCGGCAAAGGCGCTGATCTCGCTGGAACCAGTCTTGAATTCGATCCAGTTGATGATGGCGAATACAGCCAGGTTGGTCACCAGGTAAGCCACCAGGTAATAGATGGCGCCGGTGAAACCCAATTCGTTACCGGAAGCCACACCCACGAGGATGTAACCAGCTTGGGCGATAGAACTGTAAGCGATCATGCGCTTGAGGTTTTTTTGCGCAATAGCCAGCAGGTTGCCGATAAACATGCTCGCGGCAGAAATAACCGCCACAATGATCATCCAGGCATTCCCTGGGTCAACGCCTAACACGTGGATGAGCACCCGCGCCAGCGCAATGAAGCCGGCTGCCTTTGAGACAGTGGAGAGAAAACCTGCAACCGGGGTCGGCGACCCCTGGTACACATCGGGCGCCCAGAAATGGAAGGGGAATGCGCTGATCTTGAAGGCAAAACCTGCCAATACCATCAAGGCGGCTAAAACAATGGCTGGCAGAGGTGTGCCGTTGCCTTGCAGCGCGTCCAATAGACCATAGATCCTGGTCGTGCCGGAAAAACCGTAGAACAAGCTGAAACCGTAAAGCATGATGGCGGAGGAAAAACCGCCAAACAGGAAGTACTTGATGCCAGCTTCCACTGAGGCTGCCTCACGGTACTTGATGCCCGCCAGCACATATAGTGGAATGGCTGCGGTTTCAATCGCCAGGTAAAGCATAATCAGGTTGGCTGAGGTACCCATCAATACCAGTCCGATGGATGAAAGCGTAAGCAGTAAGTAGAACTCGGGTTTTTTACCCACCGTCTCGTCAGTACCCGCGAACACTGCGGTCAGTGCACCGCCGACCAGTACCAGAAGGCTGAGCAGGTAACCCGCCTTATCCACGCGGATCATTTCTCCCCACAGCAGCTTTGGTTCTTCCGCTGGCCGGCCGAAAACAATTGCCAGTACCGCAATCAGCGTAAAACCTGCAGCGGTAATCCAATCCAAGTGTGTAAAGAACTTATTATTCTTGATCAATACCAGTGCCAGCAAAACTGCCGCCAGTACCAGCAAACCGGTTTCTGGGATCAGGGAGGTGAGCATTTCAAGCGTGAAGGCAGGCATCAGGCACCTCCCACGAGGACGAGAATGTGGTTGACGCTCGATTCGATCACCGGTGTGATCACCGAGGGGAAAAGACCGATGATGATCATAATCAACGAAAGCATGACCACTACGATCTTATCCATGATCGAGATATCTGTTAACCCAGCTTTGATCGGCTCGGGAGTCTCGCCGAAAAACACTTTGCGCACGACCAGCAAAATGTATGCAGCGGTGATCAAGATGGACACTGCTGATACGATTGCCACTACCGGTGCGGTTTTCCAAGCACCCATGTAGATGGGAATCTCGGCGATAAATCCAGAGAAACCTGGCATGCCCATAGATACCAGGCCGCCGACCATAAAACCAAGCATAGCAATCGGCATGTACTTGAATAGCCCGCCGAGTTCGTCAAGGTTGCGCGTGTGTGCCCGGTCGTACACCATGCCGACGACAGCAAAGAAGAGAGCTGTCATGATGCCATGCGAGAACATTTGCAACCCTGCCCCGGTGAGCCCTTCAGGTGTCAGCGTGGCAAACCCGATAAATACCAGTCCCATGTGAGAAACTGACGAAAAACCAATGACGTACTTGAAATCCTTCTGAATCAAGGCGATGAATGCGCCATACACTACATTGATGGTTGCCAGTACGAGAATGAGCGGAGCCCAGGCGCGCATACCATCCGGCATAAGCATCACGCCTGCCCGCAGGGCAGCGAAAACGCCAACCTTCATTTCGACGCCAGCCAGCAGCATTGAAACTGCAGTCGGAGCGGCGACATGACCATCTGGCGCCCAACTGTGGAACGGGAAGATACCGCCCAACACGCCAAACCCAATGAAGACGAAGGGGAACCACAACTGCTGGAATTCCATGCTAAAACCGGCTTTTTCGAGCGCGACCATATCAAAAGTGTGCAGCCCTGACCCAAAGTACATTGCAAGCACACCGACCAGCGCGACCATCGACCCGAAGAACAGGTAGAGGGTCAACTTCATGCCGCCGTATTCCTTGGTCTTCGGGTAGCCCCACATCACAATCATCAGGTATTTCGGGAAGACAGCCAGTTCGAAGAAAATGAACAACAGGAAGAGGTCGAGTGAGGAGAAAACACCGAACACACTCGATGCGAGGAAGAGCAAAAAGGCGAAGAATTCGCGCGGGCGGTCTTCCACCCGCCAGCTGATCATCACACCACTGAATACCACCAACCCCGCCATCAACACCATCGCAGCGCCGATGCCGTCTACACCCATGTGGAAGCCAATGCCAAGCGCCGGCAGCCAGCTCCCATTGATCTCAAACTGGTAACCAGCAGCAGTTGTGTCGTAAGCGAAGAAAATGATTACTGATAGGATCAAAGTAACAATAGAAGTACCCAGCGCGATTCCGCGGATCAGGTTCCGCTTGCCCGCCGGCAGGAAGAGCAGAACAAGCGCAGCTGCCAGCGGGAGAAGGGCGAGGATGGGAAGGATCGGACTCTGCATCTATCTCCTACTTAAAACCATGTCATCACAGTAGAATTGATCAGGTTAAGGATCCAGGAAGGCCATAACCCGATGGACAACATCAAGACCATCAAGGGAACGATCACCCATAATTCACGCAGGGTGATTTCGCTTAATTTTCCGTTCCACTTCTCATTCAGCGGTCCGTGGAGCGTAAGTTTCAGCGCTTTCAGGATGTATACACCCGTGAATAGCAGACCGATCATGCCCAGTGCGATCCATAGAGTGAAGATCGGCCATACACCGCGCACGATCATGAATTCTGATACAAACCCGTTCAATCCCGGCAGCCCCAGTGATGCCATCGATGTGAAGATGAGGATGGAGCCGTAAACAGGCAGGATGGCATACAAGCCACCGAAATCCTCCAATTTGCGCGTGTGTGCGCGGTCGTAAATTACACCGACCAGGAAGAACATGCCCGCCGCGCTCAAACCGTGGTTGAACATTTGTAAAACTGAACCGTTCATGGCGATTACGGCGCTTTCGCGTATCGCCGCGTTGCCGTTTACAGCCGCCCAGGCTGCCGCGGCAATGCCCAGCACCACGAACCCCATATGATTGATCGATGAATATGCCACCAGGCGTTTGAAGTCCTTTTGGGCGGCAGCAGCCAGTGCTCCGAAGACGATAGCAGCCGTAGCCAGCGCTGCTAACCAGCCAGCAAAACGCGCTGATTCCTGCGGGAAGAGCGGCAACACCAGGCGGATAAAGCCGTACGCACCAAGCTTAAGCAACACGCCCGCCAGAATCATCGAACCTCCGGTGGGGGCTTCGGTGTGCGCATCAGGCAGCCAGGTGTGGAAAGGCCAGACCGGCACCTTGACCGCGAAGGCAATGACGAACGCCCAGAATGCGATTGCCTTGACCGTCGCCACCGGGATGCCGAACATCACGCCCTCATTGAGTGCAGGCCAACTCTGGGTGATCGACACCAGGTCGAACGTGCCGCTGATCACCCCGATCAACTGGATCGCGAGCAGCAGACCCAGCGAACCACCCATGGTGAACAAAATGAATTTTAATGAAGCATAATTGCGCTTTTCACCACCCCACTGATTGATGAGGAAGTACATTGGAACCAGCCCGATCTCCCAGAAGAGGAAGAAAAGTAGCAGGTCCAGCGCCATGAACACACCCAGCATGCCGGTCTCCAACACCAGGAAGAGGATCATGAAGGCTTTGACGCGTTCCTTGATGTTGAACGAGGTCAGGATAGCTAGCGGGGTGAGGATCGTGGTTAGAAGCAGCATCGCCAATGATACGCCGTCGATCCCCAAGTGATAACTGGAATTGATCACCGTGAACCACGGATAATTCTCCTCGAAGCGGAATCCACCCTGCCCTGGTGCCTGGTAAATAGACCACAGGTAGAGTGTTAAGAGGAGCGGGATGATGCTGATCACCAGGGAGGCGATCCTGAAAAATTTCACCTTGCCGCCAGGCACGAACAGCAGTATTGCCGCGCCGATGGTGGGAACGAAGAGAATCCAGGTAAGTAGATGGTCAGTCAAGAAATTCATGAATCGTCCAACTCACACAGATATCACGAGCAAGAGAATGATCAAACCAGCGACCACTGTGGTCCCGATGGCAATCGCCAGGTATTGCTGAACTTTACCGCTCTGCTGCCTGTGCAGCAACCCGCCGGTGTCGCGGGTCGTTCGCGCCAACCCGTCGCCAGCACCGTTTACCACCGGCACATCGAATTTATTGCGCAGCAGGTTGCCCAGCCACACGCCGATGGCTGCTAGACCATGCAATGCGCCGTCGATGAGCTTGTGATCAAAGAACTGGTAGACGACCTTGTCGGCGAACCAGAGCGATGGATTGATGAATACTGCCTGGTAAAACTCGTCCACCTTGTATTTGTTCTGCAGGAAAGTGAACACCCCGCCGAGTGATTTTTGCAGCGGATCCCTGGCTTCAGCGGTGTGGTATTTACGGTACACCAGCCAACCGAGCAGCAGACCGCCAAGTGAGACAGCGATTGAAACGAGCAGCGGGATATTGCTGTGAGCTTCTGCATGTACTTCCTGCGCTAGCATGGTGCCCACAAATTCCTGGAACCACGCTGGCGAAATCTTACCTAGAATTGGGAAAGCCTTGGGAATGCCCACCCAGCCGATGGCGATGGCGAAGACCGAAAGCACCACCAATGGCAGGGTCATTACTTTCTTCGATTCGCTAGCCTGTTCAGCTGCCTTGGTGCGTGGATTCCCAAGGAATACGAGCGTAAGCTGGCGGGCGGAGTAGAAAGCAGTGAATAACGCTGAAACCGCTAACACAATAAATATGGTCATTTGGTGGGCAGAAAAAGCGCCGGAAAGGATCTCGTCTTTTGACCAGAAGCCCGCGGTGATGAGAGGAAAGCCCGAAAGCGCGAGTCCGCCTGCCAGGAAGGTCCAGAAGGTCGTGGGCATTTTCTTGCGCAGCCCGCCCATGTTGCGCATGTCCTGCGGATCGATGTGCTCACCACTGTGCAGCACGCCATGCTCCATGCCGTGGATTACCGAACCCGATCCAAGGAAGAGCAGCGCCTTGAAGAAGGCGTGGGTCATCAGGTGGAAGACCGCCGCCACATAGGCGCCGATGCCCAGCGCAGCGAGCATGTAACCCAGCTGCGAAATGGTTGAGTAAGCCAGCACACGTTTGATGTCATTTTGCGCCAGCGCGATGGTGGAAGTGAACAAGGCAGTGAATGAGCCGATCACCGCCATCACGATCATCGGCGTGGTCAGCGCGCCGCCTGGCTCCCAACCTGCTGACATGATGGGGAAGACACGGATGCTCATGTACACGCCAGCGGAGACCATCGTCGCAGCATGGATCATCGCCGAGACCGGGGTTGGACCTTCCATCGCGTCGGGCAGCCACACGTGCAGCGGGAACTGGGCAGATTTGCCGATCGTACCGCAGAACAACAGAATGCCGATTAGCGTCGACCAGCTCCAACCAAACACAGGCGAGACCGTACCAGCCAGTGTTTCCAACGTGTTTGGATTAGTGAAAATATCATGGAAGTTCAGCGTGCTGGTTGCGGAATAGAGCGCTACGATGCCGAGCAGCATGAACACATCGCCAATGCGGGTGGTGATGAAAGCCTTGATGCCTGCTTTGCGCGCCGAATCTTTGCCGTACCAGAAACCGATCAGGAAGTAGGAGCAGAAGCCCATGATCTCCCAACCGATGTAGAGCGTCAACAGGTTGTCGCTAACCACCAGCAGGTACATGGCAAAAGCGAAAAGGCTCAGCAGGGCAAAGAATTTGGCATACATTGGTTCGATGGACGGAACCTTGTGCACTTTGCCGTGTTCAGTGACCTCAGCCCCCTCCGGCGGTAAGCCGGGGTGGTCATGCTTGCCGGCTGGCTGCCCGAAGTTGTGATAGCCGATGCTGTAGATAAAGATCATCAGAATGGTGATGGCGACGAAAAAGAGCATCACTGTGGTCAGAGGGTCGACTAGCACACCGATCTTCAGCCAGGTCGCGCCGGTAGGCAGCCAGTCGATCGCCGCCGCGAACGGATCCAATGCCAGATCATGCGTGGTGACCGCTTTGATAACCACCACCAGGCTTGCGAGGAACGAAAGCCCCGCCCCAAGCAGCGCGATGCTGTGGCTGGCGCGGTTCGAGCGATAAGCGAACAGCGCAATCACCGCGAACGCCACCAGCGGTGGTACAGGGATTAACCAGATGAGTGAGTTAATGGTCATAATACGATTAAGTGCCTCACCCTTTCAAAGTATCCAGTTCATTCGCAATGATCGTCTCTTTACGCCGGTAAGCGGAGATGATCAAGCCCAGGCCGACTGCTACCTCCGCCGCCGCCGCAGCGAACACAATCAGCGCGAAGATCACGCCGTCAAGGTTGCTGCTGCCTGCGTACAGGTAGCGCCAAAAAGCGATCAGGTTGATATTCGCCGCGTTCAGCATCAATTCAATGCCCATCAATATGGTGATCGTGTTGCGGCGGGTGATGACCGCGTACAAACCAAGACAAAACAGAATTGCGGAAAGGATCAGAAACCAATAGAGTGGGATCATTTTTCCTCTCCTTTATGGTCAATGCCCACGTAGATACCGCCTACCAGCGCTGCCAGCAGCAGGATCGAAGAGATCTCGAATGGGATCAGGTAGCCCTCAGGGTCGAGGAACGCCATACCGATCGCGGCGATATCCTGTTGACCGCCCGGCAAGGCTGAGGTCAGCGCCTGCCCTTGCGGCCAGGTGAACAGTGCGAGCAGGATGCCCGCCAGCGCGATGACCGCCACAACCGCGGTGAGAATCCAGCGGCGGCTGCGTTGATAGGTTTCGTCGACCGCGTTGGTCGTGAGCATGATTGCGAACACGATCAGGATGGCGATCGCGCCGATGTAGACCACGATCTGGATGATCACCAGGAAACTGGATTCAAGCAGACCGAAGATCACCGCCACACCGAATAACACCATGATCAGCCACAACGCTGCGTGCAGCAGCTTGCGCACGCTGACCATCATAACACCCGCGAAGATCGTCACGGCTGCGGTGATGAGAAAGACCAACTGCATGGCGGTCATGTGTTCACCTCAGGTTCATCCACCACGGTCTTACGTATCGCCACCGGAACGGTGCGGTTTTCGCTAACCACTTTGCGCTCTTTTTCAGTGTGCTTACGATATAACGTTACCAGTCGATCTGCAATGAGGAAGAGCACGAAATTGGTAGCCAGCAGCAACGCGATGCGCAGCAATCCCTGCCCGGGAGGGGCGGCTTTGTCGACCAGGGCGGTTACAAGCAGTGATGCCAGCGCCAGCGGGGTGAGATACTTCCAGGCAAATTCCATCATCTGGTCAATTCGCAGGCGTGGGACGGTGAAGCGGATGGTCACGGTGAGCAAGTAAACCGCCGCGGTTTTGATCAACAAATAGAGAAAACCAAGCGCGGGGACCTGCTCAGCACCGGGGCCATTCCAACCACCCAGGAACAAGGTCGAGAAAATCATGGCTGAGGTGAAAGCGTGCAGGAAATCAGCCACGTAGTACATACCGAATTTCAAGCCTGAATATTCGATGTTAAACCCTGCCACGATCTCCGAGTCCGCTTCCATCAGGTCGAACGGTGCGCGGCCGTTTTCGGCGATGGCAGCGATGAAGAATACCAAC
>JBCFBD010000015.1:40803-52033 GCA_038562455.1 Anaerolineaceae bacterium
TCAGTCCCATCGAACCGGTCAACATCACGGGGATTAGCAGAGTGATCGCCATGGGCACTTCGTAACTGAGCAGGCTGGCAACGGCACGAAAACCACCGATCAGTGCATACTTATTGTTCGAGCTGAGGCCAGCCAGGATGATGCCGAGTTCACCAATCGCGCCGACGCCGATTAGGTAAAGCACGCCTACATTGATATTGGTGCCAAACACCGTGGGCGACAGAGGAATAACCGCCCACAAGCCCAGCACAGCCGCCATTGCCAGCAGAGGCGCGAGGTTGTAAAGGAATTTATCGGCCCCCACTGGGGTGATCAGTTCCTTGGTAAAAATTTTGAGCATGTCCGCGATCGTCTGGAAGATACCCCATGGTCCAACTCGGTTGGGACCCAGCCGGTCCTGCACACGCCCACCGAGTTTGCGTTCCAGCCAGATGAGCCCGATGGTGAAGAGCATCGCACCCAAAGCCAGCACGCCGGCACCGAGGATAAACATGATGAACTGCACCCACCCTGCAGGGATGCCCCAGCCTGTGAGCATGCCGTTCAGCCAGTTGACGATAAAAGTGATAGGGTCAGCAAGAAAAGTCATGATCTGCCACCATTAACACACTCAAGACCATTCCAGCGCTCCCTTGCGCCAGGCATACGCCAGCCCTCCCGCAAGGATGAGCACAAAGAAAATGACTTCGACCACAGCGAAAAGCAACACCTGATTATATGCCACTGCAAACGGGAACAGGAACACAGTTTCCACGTCAAAAACAAGGAAAAGAATTGCGTACAGATAATATTGTGCTTTGAATTGAATGCGCGTCGGACCGACCGTTTCGATGCCGCATTCATAAATGGAGTTTTTTAGAGCTGAGGGTTTTTTTGGTGATAAGAGTGCTGCCGCACCTATGGCAGCTGCTGGGATGAAAAGCGAAATTGCCAAGAATATCGCGAGGTATAACCACTCTTGCAGCATTCCGGCTCCTGTACTTCGTGGAATTTCGAACAAGAAAATTTTATCACAAGGTGAAAATTACACAACCGCAACGCAGCCAGGTTTTCAGTTTTGTTCGGTATTGTCATGCTTGAACTTCAATATCAACCCGAAAAGCCAGACAATGGCCAATACCCCCATAACCCCGTAGGCTATTCTGAAGTGACCGACCCACCCTCCTAAGTAAAACTTTGACCTGACCTGGAACTCCTTTGCCATCACCAGGTCTTTCCCCTCGCCTGTATCAACCCATATCCAAAGAGTTCCGGGATACTCTCCAGCGTTCGCCGTGCGCATGCGCCATTCCAAGTGAACTGGTTCGGGTTTGAGCAGGTTTACATTAACAAAGCCAGCTGGCTCGATTTCATCAAACCCAACCTCAAGGTGAACAATGAGACTCACGGAAGAAATATCAACACCATCATTCAGGTCAATACTAAGGCTGATATATTGATTGTCACCGGCGTAGATTTCCGTGGGCAATGCAAGCGAGAGCTCACCGGAAACATCCTCGCCAGTGGTAAAAGGCAGCTCGATCTGCTCCTTTTTTGTATTGTTAACCGTCGTCAGGAGCAGCAAAAGGGAGCAAACCAGCAATAGTATACCGACTAGATAAGAGCGTCGCCGCATGCCTCGATTATACCGGAGTAAAAAATCACCGGCGGATGGCGCCGGCGAGGCATTGAAAAAGGGTATTCATTCTCATCGAGCAAAAGTGACGTAAACTTGGTCGCCGTCCTCTTTATCATCCACTTCAATCTGAAAAGGTTCGCCGCGTTTCATTACATCCTCAGCTTCGCGCAGCACGTCCTCAATTCCCCCTCTCAGATCTGATGGCACATGATAGCCAAACCTGCTGATGCCCCAGGAGACCAACTTGAGTGGCACCGGGATGGCGATATGGAACTTCTGCGCTTTACCAGTTTCCCGGGTGGAAACCTTCAGGTGCATCCACGGCGAGTCGAGTAGAATGCCTCCAAAGACCATTAGCAGCACCCCCAGGATGAACGGAATCCACGAAAGCCAGAACCCCCACCCCAGACCGGCACGCTCGTAGCCGCGGTAAGACCACAGCGCGGAAAATCCCGTCAGCAGCGCTCCTCCAAGCAGGATCAGGCTCCATAGCGCCTTCCACCAGCCTGAAACCCGCGGCGAATCAGTGACGCCAGCGTCGTTCATCGGCGGGATCGGGTCAAGCACTTCGGCTTCCGGCGCAGCGTCGCGTCCGCGCTCGAGGATGCCGATCAGGTCTGAACCCTCCTCAGCAGTCAGCGTGCCGTCCTCCACGCTCTTCAATATCTCGTATCTCGATTGATCTGAGGTCATCTGCTTCTCCTATTTGTCCAGTGCAGCCAATAGTTTATCCGCTTCTTCGGCCGTGATCTTTTTATCCTGCAGCATTTTCAACACGAGTATGCGCTCCTCATCGCTGATGCCGCCGGGTCTTTTCGCCTGTTTTTCGATTGGTGTGCCGAAGTTAATCCCGACGTGTTTGCCATTACGCTCCACGTTGACGCCAGTGTGATCGATGATCACGCCGTTGGCGCTCAATTTGCTCATCGCCTTGTCCATTTTCGCCCGCGCTTTTTCTGCGGAAATAGAAGCAGACCGAGTGGCCCATTTCATGTTCTTCATCGAGTTGTCGATACTCTCGCGGATCTGCCGTTCCAGGTCGGCGCCGAAAGTCTTCCAATCATTGACCGAATCATCGAAGACTTCATCGAAATCAGATTCCAGTGTCTCTTGGTCTGTCACAACAATGTCCCCTCCAGCGGATATCCGAACCACGTTTCCGCCTTCGCCCAACGGCAGCGACATCTGGTCCATCTCCCACTCTCCCTGTTGCCCGGCTGCGCTCACCCGGATGGATTCACCTTCGCTGTGCAGCTCCAGCTGACCATGTGCGTCTTTCGGCACTACCACGCGGATATCCCCGCCAGCGGTCACCGCCACCTCCGGCAGCTGCGGATCGCTGAACTCAAAGTCAGCGTCGCCGCCGGCAGTGAGGCTGACCTTGCCGCTTACCTGTAGCAGCCGCACGTCGCCGCCCACCGCGCGTGTGGAAAGCGTTTCGATCTGCCTGCCGAATAGGTCGCCGCCAATGCGCGAGACTTCCATCCCATCACCAGTATTGTTGATATGCAGGTCCCCTCCCACCGATTCGACTGATGCGCCGCCCAGGTTTTGGATCACCAGATCACCGCCCACTTTACCGATGATCACCCGCCCCTGCAAGCCGGCCAGCGAGGCATCACCGCCCACTTTTTCTATCGTCACCATCATCTCTGCTGGGATTTGTAGATGGCAATCGCTGGTGGCTTTGATCTCGGTCTTTCCGCCTGCTTCAGTGTAGCGGAAGGAGTCGCTTTCGCGCACTACTGAGATCAATATACTGTTATCAGTGCCCTCAACAAAAAGGTCCTCTGACGCTTTGATATTCAACTTGTTTTCCAGCTTAATGGGAATGGATACCTGTTTCATGATTCCTCTTTTCCTGCAAAAATTCAGCACAATAATTATGTTTTAATTATTTTAGCTAATATTAGAATTTTGTCAATACATATTTTAATAATATTATATTTTTCAATGCCATATATTAATTATATTTATACAACGTTTTACTTTATTTACTAGTCAGAAGACCTGGTTGCACAGAGAGTTATAGACACAAGAGAGCATTTCCCCGCAGCTTGCTGCAAAAAAATAGTAAGATAGAAATATGGGTGAAACATGGAGGAAGAGTGCTAGATATTGGGCGTTAACAATTTGAATTGATCGGCAATTACGCCTGCTACTGAAGATTAAGCCGCGCAAGGATCAATTGCTCGTACGTCTCCAGGATCGTGAGATCACTGTTCTCAAGATCGGTAAATGTTTCCATCTCGATCCATGCATTGTCGAGTACCAGGTAAACCTCGGGGATTTCGGGGAAAAACTGGCGGATGAGAATCGCGTAATCAATTGGGTTGCGCGCCTCCTGCAACTGGCTGGTCAAAAAATGCATTTCATCTTCCCTGGCGGGAACCCATTCCAACCCATAGGGGTTATTGACCACTTCCCGTTCAAGCAGTGCTGGTGACCACTCCACCATGCCTAGCCCTCCTATCGCGACCACGTTCGCCTCAACCGGGATCAACTGAGCGATTCTGATCCTTTGAAGATCTTCCACGATGACTGCCGGGAGGTCATAGGTTTGCTCGTTGACAGTGTATACCAGGTAGGCTCCAGCGTTATAAACCAGTACCAGCACCAGCGCCCAGGTGAGCGAAACCCTGACCAGATCGCGCCCTTTCCATTTCAACCCGGCAAGCAGATCAAGCAGCACACCAATGCCGCTGCCAATTACCAGGCTGATTGCGATCGACACGATCCATCTTTCGCGGATGATTAAAAGCAACAGTAGGGTGTATATGAATAGTAGAAATTGCTTACGGAAAAGCATCAAAGCAAGGCAAAGGAGGAATAGCCCGTTCCACAAGGGTGTTGTCCATATCAAACGGAACGCGAGAAGATTTTCTTTCAATTCGATCAGGAGACTGGTATTCTGAGCCATGAACGCTCCGGTGAAGATGTCGAAGCCGTGAGTTAATACCACCTTGAGCCAGTAAGGTGCTGAAAGGAGCAGCCCGGTGAAACCAATGACAACAACTCCCAACAAACCCCGCGCGTCACGCTGCCTGACCCATTGGACGATTAAAGTGATCGTGAATAGCAGGCTGATCAACCCGGCTGCGTAGAGCGAACCCGGGCTGCTTACTACGCACAACGCAAGCATCAATCCTGCTAACAACCAGCGTTTCATACGTGGCTGACGCCCTGCGCGTAACAGCGCCCAAGTGTAAAGGATTAGAGCGCATGTCCCTAATGACTCAGCCAGCCCCATCGCCTGCACTTGCTCGGTTACCGCCAGCGGAAGTATGGCGAAGATGAATAATGCAGCCAGCCTCTGCCAACGCGGCAGGATTGCCTCCTTAGCGAGCAGATAAAACGCGCACAGGCTCAGCACCGAAAACAGCGCAGGCAGCAGGTTGACCGTGAGAAAGAGTGGCGGCGAGAATAGGCGGATCAGCGCTGCCTGGATGTAGAAAGCCAGTGGTGGGTAGGCAAAGGGCAACCCACCAGGGAAGTAATAAGGAATGGAAACGGGCAAGCCGAAACCATTACGCGCAATTTCAAGTGACATCTGGTAGAACAGTCCCCCCAGATCGAAAGGTTCGTCAAAACCGACAACGAAAAGTGCATAGACCCTGAAGGCGATACCGATGGCAAAAACCAGCGCGAGGGCTGGCGTATAAAGGCGGTTCAGGTCGGGTGAATCAGATTTCATTTTCATGCAGTTTACTGATAAGTATACTCAAATCATGTTGTCAATAGATCCATACAAAAGAAACGCCAGTCTTTAAAAAACTGGCGGCTTGCTGCTGATCGATTCCTCTAGGGTCTAAAGTGAAAAAGCTAATAGAGATGTTTAATCTATTACCCTGCCCCAAATTTGGAGTGTCACTGAATTTTAGGGTTCAGGTTCTTCCTCGCCCTCGGGATGCACCACGATCTTCAGTGCGGTCTGGTCGATCCTGGTCAGATCGCGCGGCGAAATAATGGTAACCTTCGCGCCCACCTGCAGCAGCGCTTCGCGCTCGGTCGGCAGGATCTTGGTGTCTTCGGTCAGCAGGTAGGTGAATACTTTGTTTTCCTTCGCCTGGATCGTGATGCTTTCGCCCGGCGTGTACTCGGTGACGATGCCCACGCGGTATTTCTTCTCCGGCTTGCCGGGCACGAGTTTCATCGACAACGCGGTCAGTGTGTCATCTTCCGCGCGGACCGCCTTGACCTTCACCTTCCTGCCCAGCTCGAAATCTTCAAGCGTCGCGGCTTTCAGCGTGGGCATGGTCAGGCGGGTTTCCTCGGTCACGGCAAACACGAGCACCGAGCCGTCCTTGAGCAGCAGCGTGACACTGCCGGTGTCCACCGCGCTGATGGTGCCCTGGTAATTTTCCTTCTTTACCTTTTCGGCGGCTTTCAATGCTTTGGCTTCAGCTTTCAGCGCCTGGGTTTCGGCTTTCTGCGTCGCCTTCGCCTCAGGGTCTTTGTCAGCAGCCGCGGGGGTCTTCTTGGCTTCGATCGATTGCGGCGCGGCAATCGCCTGGGAGGAGAGCAGTACCAGTGCTCCGGCGATCAACAAAACGGTTAACAGCAACTTTTGTTTCACCTTGAGTTTCTCCTTTTGTTTCATTCTCAATGTGATCAATAGTAAGACCACCACCCGGCAGACCGGTTTTCTGTCCACCGTCACATCCATTATAGCCAGCGAAACCGGCTGTGCCTTTCCAGAAATGTTAGGTGGGGGAGAGAAAACCGTAGGGTGCGTCCCCAGACGCACCATCTCAAACCCATCACGTCCCCGGACGCACCATTTCCAACCCATCATATCCCCGGACGCACCATCTCAAACCCATCACGTCCCCGGACGCGCCATCTCAAACCCATCACGTCCCCGGACGCACCAAATACCAACCCGCTATAAAATATACCCATGCCTGAATATCGCCGCTCAAAAGTCAAGGGAGGAACATATTTCTTTACCGTTGTCACATATGACCGGCGACCGATTTTTTCGCATGAAATTGCGCGTGGGATTTTACATAATGCTTGGGATAACACCAGGCAACGCTTCCCTTTCAAAACATTGGCAATTTGCTTATTACCAGATCACCTGCACTGCATTTGGAGACTCCCAAGCGACGACGCCAATTACTCGATCCGATGGAAGGAGATCAAAGGGCTGTTTACCAAAAGTTATTTGGCCCAAATCGGACCTGGCGAAGAGCGGAATTTATCCCGTCAAACGAGAAGAGAAGCCGCCATCTGGCAGCGTCGTTTTTGGGAGCACACGATTGAGACCGAAGAGGATTTGGAACATCACCTTGATTACATCCATTACAACCCGGTCAAGCATGGGTATGTCGCGCGCGTGAAGGATTGGCCATACTCGAGTTTTCATCGTTATGTAAGGGAGGGCATTTACATGATTGACTGGAATGGCGGTGACGACGGGCGGATTCAACGCTTGAATTGGGAATGATCGTTTTGCGGGGGAAAATAATGGTGCGTCCAGGGGCGCACCCTACGAGCTGTAAAGTGCGGATTTGCTAAGTGCTACTGCTCAACGGACATATAATCTTTATTGTATTTTTTCCAGGAATCCAATAGATTTTTCGAAAATCTAGATTATCAATTTTCAAAAATTTAAAGAACTCATAATTTTGAATGATGTCATATTGGCTATTCAATAAAAGGGCGAATTTGAAATAAAATTCATCCGGTAATATCATGCTATAAATATCATCCTCGACTTTTTTGGTTTTGATTACTGTAAACGAATCTGTAATTGCTGAAATATCACAATGAACTAGAGAACTGAACATCCTATAAAAAGCAGCATATTCTGGCTCTAATTCACAACCGACAAGAAATTCATCATTTTTCACAAGATCATCCCGCCTCTTCGCCATAGACAATAAATCCAAGTCAGTCCATTTTCTTTTGAAATCAAGCTCAGAATTTGAGCTTTCGTTTTCATCAGAGATTGCATATTTTTGAAAATAGTTTTTAAAATGGTCAACTAATTGTTTATTATCAAGCACTCCCTTTACAATTCGTGCATTGCTTGATGGTAAAAATTTTACAAAATTCAGGATTCCAATCGTTGGATCTTCATTTGTCAAATAAGAAAATATGATTACTTGTTCAAGACGAATCCTAATTAGCATTAGAGCGGGTACAACGCAATTATAATTTAACAATAAGCGAACAGAATCACTAGTAGATTCGCCTAAAACTACAAAACGATAAAGTAATTTTAATTCTGGAGGTAATTCATTAAATTTTAAGCATGGAAAATTAGCATATCTATATCGAATGCATTCTTCTGTAAGAGTGTTATATGAAGTAAAAACATCTGTCTCTTTAAACTTTCCGTAATTTTTAATGTCAATCATTTTCCACCCCATTAAATAAAAATTTAAACCCGTTTATCATCAATTATACAATTACCCGAAAGCCCAAGGAACGATTGTGAAAACTGGATACGCGCCGTACATTAAAATTGTAAATATTTCCGCTTATTTTTTCTTTTCGGTGATTCGTTTGGAATCTTAAAATTTCCTAAAACCCCTTGACAAAACAGAAATTTTGTTCTATTATTATAAATTGATTGATACCTGTATGCCCTGGGCTGCCCCTTTCAATGATCAATCATGGAATTGTTTCTATTTGTTTCAACACTTATCGAAACCATCGTTTTTCCGGCGTTCTATATCCGGTTTATAAATTACCTTAATAATCGAATAGTCTGAGGGCTGCTCTTTTCAATTGCCAAAATGGGTTCGTTTTTGATTCGTTCCTGCAGTTATCGAAACCTTCATTTCAGATTTTGTAGATGCGTCGCCGCGGTTTTTGCGTACCCGAACGAAGTGAGCGGTATGACGGACCGATTTTGGAAATAAAAACCGCCTACCTCTCTAAAAGGTTGGCGGCATCTGTCGGCGCGGGCCGCGTAGCACACTGTAAAGTGCCGCGTAGCGTCCTGAAAGGATCAGCGCAGCACACTGTAAAGTGCCGCGCAGCTTGCAATATGTAGGGTGCGTCCCTGGACGCACCGATTTTGGAAATACAAACCGCCGACCTCACTTCAGAATGTCAGCGGTAATTGGTCGGGGCGGGCGGATTTGAACCGCCGACCTCTCGGTCCCGAACCGAGTGCTCTAGCCGGACTGAGCCACGCCCCGAACGCTTCGCATTATACCGCAACCCGCGAAAAAACGAGAGGGAGCTGCCTTTTTTGATACAATTGTCCGTGATGCCCCGCCACCCCCTGCTCACCCTCTCCCTGCTCGCCGCGCTGATCCTCGCCGCGTGCGCCCCCGCCCCAACCGCCGCGCCAACGCACGTCCCCACCGTCACACCGACCGCCCTGCCCGCCACGCCCACCGCCACCGCTATCCCGCCCACGCCGACTTACACACCCACCCCTACCACCCCGCCGCCCTACCTGGGCGCGCTCACCGCTGAACAGCGCGCAACTCTCGATACCGTCGCACGGTCCTACATCAGCCTCACGCCCGAAGAGGCGCAGACTACCGCCATCAACCTCGATTACCTTGGGCGCAACGCCAACCCTGCCACCATGTGCGGACCGCTCTCCATCGCCATCCTGCGCGAGGTGGGTCTGGTCGACGCTTCAATCAACATCAGCGACTTCTGGTACCTCGATCCGCGTCCGCCGCATGACGAGCGTATGTTGCAGCAAGTCTTCCCGGCGGAGCGCTTCGAGAAGATCGAGCAGCCGCTTTCCATTCGCCAGGTGGATTACGGCGCCAACCCGCTCTACCCGGGTGACTTTCTTTACCTGTTCGCCGGCGATAGCGGCAGCTTTGAGCACGTGCTGGTCGTCTCGCGCGTGGACGATGCCGGGCGGGCTTACGCGGTGACCAACGTCAACACCGCTGACGGCGAAGTGATCATCGCCGAGGTGCTGCTCTACGACCCCGCCAACCCGGGTGTCGGTCAGTTCTACGAGTGGACCGACTGGAAGAACCGCTTCATCGGCCGCACTGGCTACGGCGGCTTCTGGCTGTGGCGGCTGCTGCCAACCGGCGAAAATTGATGTGATTTTTGGCTGGTGAGGGTATAATTCCCCCGTTGAATATATTCACCAGCCTTAACCTGGGATAACTTATTTAAGGAGAACTGGAATGAGTGATGGGAAAAAAGTACGCGTAGGGATCATTGGTGTTGGCAACTGCGCATCCTCGCTGGTACAAGGAGTGCATTTCTACAAAGACGCGAAAGACGAAGACCGCGTGCCCGGTCTGATGCACGTCAACCTGGGCGGCTACCACATCCGTGACATCGAATTCAGCACCGCCATCGACATCGTCGATACCAAGGTGGGCAAGGACCTTTCGGAAGCCATCTTTGCCTATCCCAACAACACTTACAAATTCAGTGATGTACCTCACATGAACGTGCCGGTGGTGCGCGGCATGACCCACGACGGGCTGGGTAAGTACCTCTCGCAGATTGTCAAAAAAGCGCCCGGACCCACCGCCGATATCGTCCAGATTCTCAAGGATACTGGCACTGATGTGGTCATCAACTACCTGCCCGTAGGTTCTGAGATGGCCACCAAATGGTACGTTGAACAGATCCTCGAAGCCGGCGTCGGCATGGTCAACGCCATCCCCGTCTTCATCGCCAGCTCTGAGTACTGGGGTAAGCGCTTCGTCGAGCGCGGTCTGCCCATCATCGGCGACGACATTAAGAGCCAGGTAGGCGCCACCATTCTTCACCGCGTGCTCACCAGCCTGTTCGTCGACCGCGGCGTTGAGCTGGACCACACCTACCAGCTGAACTTCGGCGGCAATACCGACTTCATGAACATGCTCGAGCGCGAACGCCTGGAATCCAAGAAGATCTCCAAGACCGGCGCAGTCACCTCCATGCTGCCCTATCAACTTCCGGCTGAAGACGTGCACGTCGGCCCCAGCGACTATGTGCCCTGGCTCTCTGACCGCAAGTGGTGCTACATCCGCATGGAAGGCACCACCTTCGGCAACGTACCCCTGAACCTGGAAGCCAAGCTTGAGGTGTGGGATTCTCCCAACTCGGCAGGCGTGGTCATTGACGCGGTGCGCTGCATTAAACTGGCGCTCGACCGCGGTATCTCCGGTCCACTGATTGACCCCTCTTCTTATTTCATGAAGACCCCGCCGGTGCAATTCAGGGACGACGAATGCCGTGAAAAGACCGAAGCCTTCATCCGTGGTGAATAAGCTTTTCCAATAACTGGTCGTATACAAACGCCGCTTCAGTTGCTTTACCCCGCTGGAGCGGCAAATTTTTAGGCAAGAATCTTGCAACCAATAAACGACATGACAGACTGCGTTTTCTGCGACATCCTCAACAAGACCTCCCCCGCTGACCTGGTGTACGAGGACAGCGAGGTCATCGTCATCCAGGATATCCGCCCCGTCTCACCGGTGCACCTGCTCGTCATTCCGCGCCGCCACATCGACTCGCTCGATGCCTTGCAGCCGGAGGACGGCGCGTTGCTGCAGCACATGCTCTTCACCGTGCAAAAGGTTGCCCGCCAGTTTATCGGTGAACACCCCGCCTACCGCACCGTCATCAACACCGGGTCGGCCGCCGGGCAGACCGTGTTTCACTTGCACATCCACATCATCT
>JBCFBD010000016.1:0-23574 GCA_038562455.1 Anaerolineaceae bacterium
CGCTCGGTGGTAACAGCATCGCCTGGTTTTGTTCATAGGGTTTGAAGATTTGTCTTTTCATTCCTCTATTATATTAAATTTTTGAGGCTGCCCCTTTCTTTTGGGACAGCCTCTTTTAGTTTTCCCAGTTATTCCACCCATGTGCGCCGCGCAAGGGTACGAACGCCACTGGCAGCATCTGTTCGGGCTGCCACACGCCATTCTCCTGCTGCCAGAGCTCCAGCCACTGCACGCCCCTGCCGCCTACCGGCAGCACCAGCTTGCCCAGCGGGGATAGCTGTTCGAGCAGCGGGGCGGGGAGTTTTGGTGCGCTGGCGGTGATTATGATGGCATCGTAAGGGGCAGCCGGCGGCCAACCGAGCGACCCGTCGCTCTGGTGGACGATGACATTATCATAGCCGAGGTCGCGCAAGGTTTCAGAAGACCGGGCGGCCAGCTGCGGGATCAGTTCCGTAGTGTGCACTTCGCGGGCAAACAGCGAAAGCACAGCTGCCTGGTAGCCGGAACCAGTACCCACCTCAAGCACCTTTTCATCACCTTTCAGGTCCAACAGGCTGGTCATGTACGCCACGATGAACGGCTGCGAGATGGTCTGACCACTACCAATGGGCAAGGGAGTGTCATCATAGGCGTTCTCGCGCATTTCGGGCGGCACGAAGGCATGCCTGGGCACGCTGCGCATGGCTTGCAGCAGCGCGGGATTGGTGATCCCGCGCCGCTGGATCTGTTCTTTTACCATGCGATCCCGGCGGATTTCGTATTCATCCATTAGATTGACTCGCTTTCTCCAGGTCGCGAGAAATCATACGGTCGATCTTTCCCATGGGGTAGGTCTCCAGGTCACCCACTTCTACCCAGCGGGCGTCACTTGCTTCCAGCAACCTGACCTCGCCAGAGGTGATCTGTGCGTGATAGGCGTAGAGTGTTACCCTGTAATGCGTGTAGGCGTGATTGTATTTACCTAGCAGGTCGCCTGGTAAGGTGGTAATCCCCAGTTCCTCTGCCAGCTCTCGCGCCAACGCTTGGGCGTGGGTCTCGCCGGATTCCAGTTTGCCGCCTGGAAACTCCCACATTCCCCCCAGCAGACCGCTGGTCGGGCGTCGGGCAATGAGCACCTTGCCATCCTGGCACAGGATGCCCGCGGTGACGATGATGTGCGGTATGGCTTTCTTTTCTTTCATCACAGGCAGCTCAGCCTGGCGGTTTTCCTTGGATGCGGCACACAGGCTCGCCACAGGGCAAGCGCTGCATTTAGGGCGACGCGGCAAGCAGATAAGTGCGCCGAGTTCCATGATCGCCTGGTTGTAATCTCCCGCCCTGCCCGTGGGCAGCAGGTCTTGACCGATTTTGCGCAGCTCTTTTTCGGCCACCGGTGTATTCACCGCTTGCGTGTAGGGCAGCAGTCGGGCGAGTACGCGCTTGACATTGCCGTCTACCACGGCATAATCCTGCCCGAAGGCGATGGAAGTGATGGCGGCTGCTGTGTAAGCGCCAATCCCCGGCAGGCTGGTCAGCGTTTTGTGATCGCGCGGCACCTGGCTGCCGTGATGTGCTACCACCTGTTGCGCCGCCTCATGCAGGGATCGCGCGCGTGAGTAATACCCCAGTCCCTCCCACGCTTTCAGTACGCTGTCTACGGGGGCGGCAGCCAGGGCGTCCAACGTGGGGAAGCGCCGCATCCATCTCAGGAAGTAGGGGATGACCGTGTCGACGCGCGTCTGCTGCAGCATGATCTCAGACACCCAGATGGCGTAGGAATCAGTATGCCCGCGCCAGGGGAGGCTGCGGGCATTTTGCTCATACCATTTAAGTAGACGAGAGGTAAATTCCTCTTTCATTGCTGGGTTCAGATCTGAAAATTGCTGCGCGCGTAGACCACTTTCAAGTTGTAATTTTGAATGAAATCCTGCAGCCGGTTGGTGAGCGTGATCCACTCCTCTGTGACGAAGAGCTGGCGCACCTTCTTCGCGTTTGGCAGCACCATGCTGACCGTGATCTGTGGTTTCGCGCCATACACCGTCGCCCAGGCATCTGAAAGTTCGCAGCCCAGTCGTTGAATCCCAGGGATGTATTCGCGGATAACGAACTCGAAATACTCCTGTTCGTGCTCCGGGGTGATATCCCATGTGAGAATCAGTTTTAACGGCGTTTCTTCGTCCATGGCGTTACTGATTGTTCCTTTGGTACTCCAACACCACCACGCGGGTTTCATCCGGCAGCGAATTGGCGTTGGGGATCTTCAATGACGGCACACTTTCCAGGCTGCCCAACCCCATCTCCTTGAGGAAGCGGGAGAGCGGCTCGAGCTTGACCGTGGTGTTGGCAGAATGGGGGGTGGCGTAGTGCATCGGAATGACTATATTGGGTTCCAGCAGGCTGATGACTTCGGTAGCTTTGATGGCGCTGAGACTGCCCCCAGCACCCACCGGGACCAGCGCTACGTGCACAGGTCCGAGAGACTCCACTTCTGTCTGGCTGGGAACCCGGTTGACATCACCCATATGCAGGACATTAATCCCGTTGTAGTCGATCAGGTACATCGTGTTGCGCGGTTCGACTTCCGACTTTTTGGTGTGCCCGTTGGTGTGGATGCCGGTGACGAATACACCGCCAATCTCGTACTCACCGGGGCCGTCAATGATGTGTGAAGTGCCCTTCACCGCGTGTGTGAAATTATGACCGGCAGTATTGTGGCTGACGGTGACAATATCGCCTTTGATCTTTAACGATTCGTAACCGACCTGCTTGCTGTCGTAAGGGTCAGTGACCACCGTTGCCATGCTGCGTTCTGTTAATCGAAAACAGGAATGTCCGTACCAGGTAATTTCCATGCAACCTCCGTACTTCGATTATACCGCAAAGGCATGTCTGGCTGGCGGACGCGGTTGGAAGTTGGCAGGGCCGGGTCAGGAAAGCCGGCGTTTTTCAAGCACCAGGATGCGCCGGAGGATGGCGAGCGAGGCAGCGTATGTGGAATCCATGCCGCGGTACGAGAGCGCGCCTGCACCCAGGTTGCGCCCTTTGCCCAAAGGCGTGTCTGAGGCGTAATGCAGGATGCCGATGTCGAAGTTGGCGCCCTGCAAGTTTACGATCTCATTCACCGGGTGACGCTTGGGGCGGCTCATCTCGTAAACTGCCGAGAGATACGGACCTGCTTCCATCTCGATGTCGGTGTAGCCTTCGCGGTACATCACATCCATCAGGTTGGCGTTCTGCAGGAAGGTACCGGGCACCGTCAGCGCTTTCTGGTTATCCAGCACGGTGCCGAAAATCAGCCAGGGCATCACATCCGGTGCGGTGAAGCAATTTGTGAAGAGGTAGGTGTTCTGTGAATGCTCGTCCTGCACCACGCTGGGGATCATCACGTCTCCGACTACCCCGTTGAGCGTGGCGGCTTTGCCCATGATATACACGCCCAAAATCTCGGGGATGTGTTCCGCGATCTTCGAGAGCACGTTATAGGCTCCCAGACCCAACGGATAATCGATATTAACGATGTATGCGTTGCTTGAGCGCAGAAAGTCTACCTCATTACCCGGCAGCAGGCGCGGGTCAAAGCGTTTCGGATCCAGGCGGGAGAGCTCAACCACCTGGGCTTCGATATCAAAGGCGTGCGCGGCGGGTACGCGCGTGATGCCGTGCGCAGCTTCCTCACGCGCCATCTCGGCAAGTGAAGCAACGCCGCCTGGGGTCTGCTGAAATTTCTTCAAAGCGTAGTAGAAGAAGTTTTCATGCGAGCCACATTGGTCGCACTCCTGCAGGTCTTGCCACTCGTGCAGCAGGTCATGGTTGCCGCTGCTCTCAAGGTACTTGAGCAGGCTTTGTTTCATGGAAAGCGCGTAGCCGGTGAGCAGGTTGGGGATGCTATGGGTGTTGCTGGAAATGAAATATACCGGCCTGTCTATCACCTGCGGCACATGTTGTTCAATATTATGCCACCACATGCGGGTGGCGCGCCAGTACTCGCTCAATGAGCCGCTCAACAGGCGGATACCGAAATTGCAACGCCGTGATGCGACCTTTTTCAGAATGGCGGTAAAGGTATTGCCCCAAACCGCATGCAGGCGCAACAGGTCTTCAGTACTGATCCCCAAGCGCTCTTCGAGTTTGTGAAATTCCGGGCTGGCCGGGTCGGCGACCGCAATTCCATCGGCGGGCTGCCAATCGTGCAGCAGGTTGTGCATCTTGTTCCACTCGATCTGGAAGGCGGTCAGGTTGGGGACGATATCCTCAATATCTGAGCGGCTGGCGATGTACACCGCCAGCGTGCCCTTGCCATCGTAATAAGTGGTGCGGCGGCGGGCTCGCGCTGGTACCAACTGCCAGGATTCCACATCCGGGTAGCCTTGACGGGCAAATACTTGGGCGCTCTGCCCCAGCACGATGGAGTGCACATCTGTGATGCATTCCGGCAGTCGCAGGCTGGTGTAGACGAATGCGGAGGTGTCAAGCGTAGACTTGCGCGCTTCGGTATGCAGCGAGGAATTCATACCGGCGTGAACCTCCTCAAGGGAGCGGATCTGTACCTCGGTCGATGACCTCAACAGGGAATAGATCGTGCGCAGGTAAAGGTCGATCTCGTCGCTGGCGCTCTTGGGTACAGTTCTTTCCATAGTTTATCGGCTCCTGCTGGAATTGTAGCACAAGGCACCGCGCGACATGACCGCAAATTTGTGAAGGGTATTGTGCCTGAGTATTGATGGGTAAAGCAGGAGTTCACACCTGCAAGGCAATCAACGTCGCGGGTAGGTCAGCCAGCGACTCGATCACGGCATCCGGCTGGATGTCGCCGCTGCGCTGGTTTTCCGGGCGGTCAGCCCGCTGGGTGAGCCACACGGCACGCAGCCCGGCGTTCTGCGCCCCCAGGATATCAGCGGTGAGCGTATCACCCACCATCACCGCGTTCACAGCGGGTACCTCCAGCCTGGTGAGCGCGCGGGTATAGATGCGCGTATCTGGCTTGCGGATCCGTTCGACCGCGGAGATGAAGATAACGTCGAAATAAGGGCGCAGTTCATACATGTCTATCAGGCGGTTGGCGTTATCCGCGTTGGCAGCGTTGGTGATCATTCCGAGCCGGTAACCAGCTTCCTTCAATATCTGCAAGGTAGGTAGGGCATCGCTTTCCAACTGCCAGTGGCGCTCGGTGGCGCGGTACATAGTTTCAAGTGCGCTTTGCACCAGGCTTTTTCGCGCGTCGAAGATCTCATAAGAGGCCAGCACCTGCGCCAAGTACTGTTCGATCGGGCGCTCGATGAGGTCTTCGTCACGCGCGCGATAGTATGCATTGATGATGCGGTCGAAGCGCTCGGCGAATTCACGCGTATCGATTAGGTAGCCGGCGGCACGCAGGGATTGTGCCAGCACCAGGTAGGATTCAGCCATCACCTGACGGTAATCACCCTCGAAATTGATCAGGGTGTAGCCAAGATCGAACAATACTACCTGGATTTGACCGCTTGCAGGCACGATAAATTCTCCTCCCCTTCAGAATGGCCTCATTTTTCAGCCATCAATTTGATATAACCCGCGCCCTCCTTAATAGTGACGTTCAGCCTGGTACTCGTTCAATAAGGGTTCGGCGCGCAGGTAGCGTTTAAGATTCTCAGCGAACATGGTGCCAGCGCGTTCCTTGTACTTGGGGCTAAAACCTGAAACATGCGGGGTGAGGATCAGGTTGGGCGCTTTCCACAACGGATGATCGGGCGGCAGGGGTTCATGCGAGAATACGTCCACGGCTGCCCCGGCGAGATGTTTGTCGGTCAGTACCTGCAACAGGGCTTTCTCATCCACCACGCCGCCGCGCGAGACATGCACCAGGAACGCGCCGGGTTTCATGGCTTTCAATTCCTCCTCGCCGATCACGCCGTTAGTCGTTGGGGTCAGCGGCAGGGTCACCACCACAAAATCACATTCCTTTAACATCGAGTTGAGCGCTTCGATGGGATAAAGCCGGTCAAAATAATCACCGCCCGGATCGCCATGCCCCTCGACAGTGTAACCACGGTCCTCGGGGTGCATCACATCGCGCTTGGCAGCCAGTACCCTCACTTCAAAGGGCTTTAGCAGTCGGGCAACTTCGCGGCTGATGCTGCCGTACCCCACCAGCCCGACGGTCGAACCCGTCAACTCAACCGGTGAAAAACGCGTCCAGCGGTCCGCAGGCCATTCGGCTTTCTCCTGGTTCGCGGTGATGTCCTTCATATGATGCCCCAATGCCAGCAGCATCATTAGGATGTACTCGCCCTCCTGGATAGCTGATGCGCCGCTCATCGAGGTGATCTTCAGCCCCTTGCGGTTGAGCAGGTCGGAGCCTTGGATAAAATCAACACCGGCGTAATGGAACTGCACCCACTTGAGGTTGGGTACCAGCGCGAGATCGGGCAGCAGGATGTCGGTGTACAGCACTTCGGTGCGCTGCCAGATATCGTTGGAGATTTCATCACTCTTCGTCGCCGGGTTGAAGGTGATGCGGATGCGCGGCGAGAGTCCGCGCAATTGCTGCATCACCGCCTCGGGGAAGGGTACAGTGGTAAGCACTTCAATATTCTGTTGTGAAGCCATGCTTCATCACGATCCTTTCAGGTAGATTCCGCCTGGGTCTAATTCTTCGCGCAGCAGCATGAGTTCCGACTCCAGCGGAGGTTCTGTGGTGCGAATGCTGGGAGCTGTACAGACCGACCAGCCGGTGTTTTCCCTGACCTGTTCCACTGTACAGCCCGGGTGCAAGGCGGTGAGGATCAACTCACCGCTCTCATCCGGTTCCAGGGTGCCGAGGTTGGTGACGACCAGCACTGGGCCGCCGCCGCGCACGCCGGTCGCTTCCCGCTCAGCCCGACCGCCCAGGAAGCCGGCCGAGGTCGCAAAATCGACCTTTTCGGGAAAGCGGCGCTTCTGGTGCGGGGTCATGATGTAGCAGCGGTTTGCCCAACCAGCGATCTCCTGCGAGCCGCCGGAACCGGGCAGGCGGACCTTGGGATGCGAGTACTCGCCGATTACAGTGGCGTTAATGTTGCCATAGCGGTCAATCTGAGCGCCGCCTAAAAATCCCACATCAATGTTACCACGCTGCAGGTACTGTGAAAAAATATCGAACATACCGCAGACGGATACCGCCCCGCTGACCAGGGTGGGGTCGCCGATCGAGAGCGGCAGCCGCGCCGGGCGGGCGCCAATAACGCCGGCCTCGTAGATCAACTGAAGGTTGGGGGCATGGGTGCGGCGCGCCAGGTTGCATGCCAGGTTGGGCAGCCCCACCCCCACAAATACCACATCGCCGTCGCGTAACAGGCGGGCAGCGTTGATACACATCAGTTCAGAAGCAGAGTAGCTCATTTCCGGCATATTTGTCCTTTTTAAAAAATGTCCACGAATTACACGAATGCACACAAATTTTTATAATTAATTCGCAACACTAAACCGATTTTAAGTCCTTTCCACAAAGTACACGAATTCATACAAATTTATAAATTAATTCGCGACCCTTCACCAATATTAAGTACTGCCCACTAATTACACGAATTATCACAAATATGTCTTATTAATTTGCGACGCGTTTCCATTCGAGGCTTTTGGCTCCGAAATTCACCAGTAAACCTAACGGGTATCCTGTTGCCTTGAGATAATTAAGAACCTGGGCTAAGTGATTTGCGTCGATTGCGGACAACGCTTTGATCTCCAGTATGATCCTATCGAACACCACAAAATCGGCCACGTAATACTTTTCGAGCACCAAATCTTTATAAGAAATTTTGATCGGGGTCTGTGCCGTAAAGGGGATCTGCTGCAAGGCTAACTCATGCTGCAATGCCTGCTGGTACACTGGCTCGAGAAACCCAGGTCCTAAAGTGTTAAGCACTTCCATGCACGCTCCAACAACCCGATAGACTTCCTCCGTGAAGATCAGATTGTGATGGTACCCATCTATTTTTACTTCATTACCCAAAGCTATTAATCCTCAAAAAGAAAATTAGTGGATATTCGTGTAATTCGTGGACTAGTCTTCTAATAATCTCCATAATTGACCGGGGCGGCGAAGCGCGGTTTGACTGCCAGGCGGGCGTGGGTCTCAGCGCCGAGCTTCTGCCAGTACTCTCCGGCATCTTTCACGCCGAACACCCATTCATCCAGCCAGGCTTTCACGCTGGCGCGGTCTTCGCTGATCTTGTCCCAGTTCAGGTAAAACATGTTGTCGCGGTCGTAATATCCCTGGGTGTAGGAGGGGTGCGCGCAGTGCGGCACAAGGCAAACCGCTTTGACGATCAACCCCGGGATGAGCGTGCGGTTGGGGTCTGAGCGGATGACCTCCTCGTCGACGATCTCCTCGGCGGTGATGATCACGTTGAGCGAGGCGAACGCGGCTTCCTTCTGCTCACCCAGGATGCCCCACACCTGCGCGTTCCCGTTCTTGTCGGCGCGCTGCACGTGGATGATGCCCACGTCGGGGTTGAGCGCCGGCACGGTGATCACGTCGCGCCCGGAGTAGGGATCCTGCACCCGGCGGATATTCGGGTTGTTGTGCTCCAGGTCGGTGGCGGCGGTCTGGTTCATGGGCATGAAGGGCAAACCGGCGGCTCCCGCCTGCAGGCGGGAGATCATGCCGAAATGCGAATACTCTTCCCATTCCAACCGACCGGCTTCCAGCTCCTCGCGCACGATGCGCAGTGAGCCGACGCCGGGGTTGCCGATGTAAGAGAAGATCAGTTTCTTGGCGCAGCCAGCCGCGACCATCTGGTCGTAGATCAGGTCAGGCGTGGCTCGCGCCAGGGTAAGATCCCTCTTACCCTGGCGGATGATCTCGTGACCGGCAGCGAATGGGATGAGATGGGTGAACCCGGCGCAAAACACCGTGTCACCATCGTGGACGTACTCCCCGATCGCTTCGCTAAGAGTGCAAACCTTTGACATGGCGCTCGTTCCAGCCGGCATCAGGCTTTGCGCACAATATTCTGGATTTGTTCATGCATATACAGCTGCAGGTAATGCAGTCCGCCCGCGTTCTTGCCGCTGGAGCCGGAGCCTTTCCAGCCGCCGAACGGTTGGAAGCCGGGCCACGCGCCAGTGGTGGAACCCATGGGGCGGTTGACATAGCTCACGCCGACCTCGATGTTCTCAAAGAACCAGGCGGCTTCCTCTTCGGTGCCGTAGAACCCGGCGGTGAGGCCGTAATCCACGTCGTTGGCGATCTTCATCGCCTCTTCCAGGTTGTCAAACTTGCCGACCGTGCTGATGGGCACGAACATCTCATGTTTCCACAGGCGGTGATCATAGGATGCTTCAGCAATGGTCGGGGCGCAGAAGTAACCCTTGGCATACTCACCATCGGTGAGCACCTTGCCGCCTGTGAGAATCTTTCCAGCAGCTTTAAGCTCAGCCACGAAGTCCTGGTAATCGCGGTAGCTGCTCTTGTTGACCACCGGTCCCAGGTAAGTGGCGCGGTCGGTCGGGTCGCCGATGGTCAGCTTTTCGGTCAGCTCCACCAGGCGGGCGACCAGCTTATCGTACACCGGCGCTTCGATGAGGATGCGCGAATTGGCGGAGCATTTTTGCCCTTGCAGACCAAAAGCTGAGCGCACGATGCCCACCGCGGCTGCTTCGAGGTCGGCGTTTTTGGTGACGATGGATGGGTTCTTGCCACCCAATTCCAGGATGGTGGGGCGCACGTAATTGCCCTGAGCGAAATCGCGGAAGATCTTCATGCCCACGTCAAATGAGCCGGTGAATGTGATGCCGTCCACTTCGGGGCTTTCAATGAGCGCCTGGCCGAGCGTGGAGCCGGGGCCGGTGATGTAGTTGAAAACACCTTCAGGGATGCCGGCTTCCTTGAAGCATTCGGCGATCAGACGGGAGGTCCAAGGGGTATCGGTGGCGGGTTTCATCACCAGGGTGTTGCCGGTGACCAGCGCGGCGCCCGAAGGTCCGCCGGAAAGCGCAGCCGGGAAGTTGAACGGGCTGATCACCAGCCACACGCCGTAGGGTTTTAGAACGGAGGTGTTACGGCTGACGAAACCGCTGAGCGGGTCGCTGCCCATCGGGTTGACGAAGCCATTGTTGGCTTCCATGCGGTCGCAGGAGTAGCGGATGAGGTCAGCGGTTTCAGCCACATCGCCCAGCCCTTCCATGCGGTTCTTGCCGACCTCAAGTGAGAGCACGACGCCCATCTCGAAGGTGCGGCGGTCCATGATCTCGGCGGCTTTGCGCAGCAGCGCGACACGCTCCTGCCAGGGAGTGTGCGCCCAACCGCGCGCGGCTTTGCGTGCGGCGGCGAGGGCGGCTTTGGCGTGCTCCGCGTTGCCCTTCTGGAAGGTTCCCAGCACGACATCCGTGTTGGCAGGGAAGCGGTTCTCGAACTTTTCATCGGCAAACACATCCTTGCCGTCGATCAACATGGGGATATCCTTACCCAAATTTGCTTTGATGCTGGCAAGCGCTGCGTCGTACTGCTCGTGCAGCATTTCGGGCGGATTGAACATGGTCGCATAGGTTAACTTAAACGACTGATCTGAAGCCATATTTGAGTTGCCTCCTGGTTGGATTCGATTATCGCCTGCGGAAAGTGCGCAGAACAACGTTAAGTATAGCAAAGGACTATGGCGGCGTCAAAGTGTAATACGGCCAAGTGTGATACAGCCATGTCTATCCTCTGGTTGTCATATCCGCAAGCTGGTCAGCAAGGTTTTGCAGGTTCTCAGCGTTCCAGAATCGTCCGGAGCCGAGCGGGTACTCTCCGTGTAAAGCGTCTTTCCATCTTCGCGGGATCGCCTCCAGCCCATAAAGCGCGCCAGCGATCGCCCCGGCGACGCTGCCGGTGGTGTCCGCGTCCTCGCCCAGGTTGACCGCCTGCACCAGCGCCTCTTCAAAGGACCGCGTGGTGAGCACCGCCCACAGCGCACATTCCACGGTATGGCGCACCCAGCCGGTGTTGGCAAGCGTTTCACGGCTGCGCACGCCAGCCAGCTCCACCAGCAGGCGCAAGTCCGCAGCAAGGTCAGCCTGGTCAGCCGCGATCGAGATGGCGTCGCGCAGCGCGGCATCCGGCGGGGTGTCGGCAGGGCGGTGCACCAGTTCGTAAAGCATGAGATTGAGCAGCACGCAGGAACTGACGCAATCCGGGTGTGTGTGGGTGACCAGTGACTGCAGGCGCGACTCTTCGACGAGGCGATTACGCTGCTGCCAGCGCGCCACCGCCACCGGCCAGGCGCGCATCAGCGAACCGTTGCTGGCATTTTCGGGGTCTTGATCCTGCGCCTTACGCGCCGCCTCCTGCCAGGGTTCGCCGTTAGCGACCATGCCCAGCACCTGGCTGGTGTGGATGCCGATATCCGGCGGGTTGCTGTGGTACCAGGCGGTGAAGCGCTGCGCGAGGTCATCCGGGTCGAGCGGGTCATGCGCCAGCAGCGATTCCGCCAAAGCAAGCGCCATCTCAGTGTCGTCGGTGAAGCTGCCCGCCGGCAAAGGCCCCGCGGTCATCTCGGACTGCAGGTCGTAGACCGGGCGCGCCGGGTGAAATTCCAGCGGCATGCCCAGCGCGTCACCCACCGTCGCCCCGACAGCGATGCCCTGTAATCGGTTTTGTTCTATGTTCATGCCATAATTATCGCAGAAAATGGAACAACCATTGAGAAGGAATAACAATTATTGATGTTATTGATGTTAACTCTTTTCATATAATCCTGTGCTATGCTTAGATTGTTAGGTTGCTTATCAATTTACTCTATGAGAGGTGAGTTATGGACAAAAATGTATTTGAAGCGATGAACGAACAGATCAAGCACGAGTTGTATTCCGCCTATTTCTACCTATCGATGTCAGCCTGGGCTGAAAACGAGAACCTGCCGGGCACAGCTGCCTGGCTGCGCTTCCAGGCGAAAGAAGAGCAGGAACACGCGATGAAGTTCTTTGATTACCTCATCGATCGCGGCGAGAAGGTCAACCTGCTCGCCATTGACAAACCCCCGGTGGAATTTGCTTCTCTCAAGGAAGTTTTCGCGAAGGTGTACGAGCACGAGCAGAAAGTGACCGCGCTTCTGAACGCCATTTACGAGAAAGCCCTTGAGGCGAAGGACGTCGCCAGCCAGGCGCTGCTGCACTGGTACCTGGTCGAACAGGTGGAAGAGGAAAAGAACGCTTCGACCATCCTGGCGATGGTGGAAAAGGTCGCCGGCAGCGTGGGCGGGCTCTACCAGCTCGATCACCAGCTCGGCAAGCGCGGCGAGTAAACTACCGCATACGCACCACGGGCGGCTGAACCTCAGCCGCCCGTTTTTTTATCGACTGATCAACGAGTCGCTGTCACCGCCCTGGCGGGCAAAGATAACGCGGTCTTCCTTGATCATGGTGCCGGTGTAGATGGTTCTACCCGGCAGCACCAGCCAGCCGCTGAGGATGAAGGGGAATAACTCCGCACTACCAATCCATTCCCCTTTATATTTGCGGGCGATATGCACGTGCGTGCCGGTGGCACTGCCGCCTTCGCATGATGGGTGACCAATGGGGTCATTCGTATTCAAGCGGGTGCCTTTCGATATGCTGTCTTGCGCAGCGATGTGCAAGTACAGCACCTCCCAACCGGTCGGCTGCCCGTTCTCGTCCTCCAGCGTCAGCACCACCACGCCGTTATCCGCCCGGGTGACCCGACCCGCCGCGGCCGCCCGCGCGTATGATGCCGCAACGGCGCAGCCTGCGTTCCTGACGTTCGGCGCGAAATCGAGCGCCCCCAGCGGGGTGCCCTCCACCCAGCTGTAGTGCGGCCCGGCGGTGAACGCCCACACCTCGCCCTCCCCGAACGGCAGCTGCAGATCAGGCGCGGGCACCTGGTCGGTGAGCAGCGGCTCGACCCGCGCAGCGCAAAGCATGGGATCGCCAAACATTGAAGCGTACAACTGCGTGAATCCGTCGGCGCCGAGCAGGCGGGCTTCCCATTCGTACGAAGGGTAAAGCGCGGCGAAGAGGTGCATCACGCCGGCTGAACCAGCGTTCAGATTGGCCGCGATGCGTGTACCGAGTTCGTCGGTGAAAATCACGTCGTTCAGCGTGCCATAGCGCCAGCCGTAATAGCCAGTATTGAGCATGCGCGCCGCCAGCGAAAGCTCCTGGTATAACCCCTGTAAATGCCGGTTGTTCATGTCGAGGGGATGGTAAATATCCACCGGAGGGAGGCTGCCGTACACCAAGCGTGCGCGGTACTCGATGAACGCCAATAGCAGCAGCGGACTGACCGACTGGTTATCGGCCACGCGTTGCACCACCGCAGCTCCGCTGATGCGCTCGCCTGCCACCAGTTGGCTGAAGCTGCTCAGGTAGCCGCCGGCGTTGCTGACGAATTCCGCCACATTGAAATCCTGCGCACAGGGCGAATTGATCACCGCACTGTCCGGCAGGATCATTCCGCGCAACACGCGGTTGGTGTCGTTCTTTGGGATCACCAGGTACTGCCCCGGCGCAATGATCCCGCCGGCAGGGATGGGGCGGGGTGAGCTGATCTCCTCCAATGCCACCCCGAAGTGGCTGGCGACCACGTTGAGCGTATCCCCAGATTGCGCGGCGTAGACATGGTACAGCTGCTCATCCACCTGCGGGTAAGGGATCGCCGTGCCCAGCACGGCGGGCGTATTCTCGATGGTCGGCGGGGTCGGCGTGCGGCCAGTCTCGAAGATCGCCGGGTCAAGCGTGGCATAGCGGCGCAGTACAACCCCCAGGTCCTTGATAGGAAAATTACACCCGACCAGAACGAACAGGGTCACGATAAGCAATAAGAGAATCTTTCTCGCGCGTTGGCTCATGTCAATTAATCGAATTATAGACCGATTGCCGAAGAGGGCACTTCTGATTGGTATAATGGGTCTGATAATGAATAGAGGTATGATGACCAAAACCAAAGTTGCTGTATTACGCACCACCCCCGAGAGCGTCCTGCAGGACTACCAGCGGCTGTTCGAGTTGGCTGGCGGCAGGCAAGCGCTCGACCCATCTGCCACCACCATACTCAAAGACAACATCTCCTGGCATTTCCCCATGCCCAGCGCCAACACCACGCCCTGGCAGTTGGAGGGCACGATCCTTGCATTGCGCAACAATGGATTCTCCGATGTTTCCTGTGTGCAGAACCAGACGGTAGTGACCAACGCTTTCAAGGGTGAAGACCTGAATGGGTACGTGCCCATCTTCAAGGCGTACGACATCCCCGTGCTGTATAACTTCAACGAAAGCGACATGAACTGGATCGCGTACAAGCCCAAGGCGAAGATGAACGCCCTCGACCACATCTACCCCGAAGGCGTTTACATCCCCGATTACTTCATCGGCAAGAATATTGTCCACCTGCCCACCGCCAAATGCCACATCTATACCACCACCACTGGAGCGATCAAGAACGCCTTCGGTGGGCTGCTCACCAAGCATCGCCACTACACGCACTCCTACATCCACGAGACGATCATCGACCTCCTTGCCATCCAGAAGGAGATCCACAGCGGGCTGTTCGCCATGATGGACGGCACGACCGCCGGCAATGGCACTGGTCCGCGTGTGATGAAGCCTGAGGTGAAGAATATCATCCTGGCGTCTGAAGACCAGGTGGCGATTGACGCTGTGGCAGCGAAATTGATGGGCTTTGACCCACTGGGCATCAAGTACATCAACCTCGGGCATAGCCAGGGGCTGGGTGTGGGTGATCCGCGCGAGATCGAGCTGGTGGGAGATGACGTTTCAGGCGAGAACTGGCGCTTCAAGGTGGGGCACAATATGCACCAGTTCATGGGCTGGCTCACCTGGTACGGCCCGACCAAGTTCCTGCAAAAGCTGGTCACACGCACTCCGCTGGTGGCGATCCCCATTGCTTTCTCTGAGGTGTATCACGACTATGTGCATTGGCCATTGAAGGAAAAACAGGTTTTCAAACATTGGTGTGAAACCACTACCTGGGGGCAGCACTTCCTACGCTACCAAAAAGAGGGACACCTCGCCAAGTCATGAACCGGCGTTGAACAGGTTTGAATTTTGAGTGTTGGGATGTACCGGGTTTTCCGATGTGGAGCCCGGTATTTGTTTGGCTTAATCGCCGTTCTCGATGACCCGAGCGTAAAATTCCGTTACCTGGCGGCGCACCGCAGAGACCTCGGCACGGGCAAGGATGATCTCGAGGTTGCGGTTGGCAGCCATACGGCGCAGCCCCTCATCTTCGATCCCGCGCAGCACCGCTGCCGCGAGCGCTGACGAGTCAGCCGGGTCGACCAGCAGCCCATTCTCACCGTCGGTGATCCACTCGCGGATCGACTCGATATCCCCGCACACCGGCAGGCAGCCCACCGCCATCGCCTCCAGCAGCGAGTTGGGCGTGCCATCGTGCACGCTGACCGAAACAGTCACCATCGAGCGGGCGAATTCGCGCCACAATTCCTGCTGTGTGAGCATGGGCAGCAGGGTGACGTTGTCGAAAATGTGCAGGTCCTCGATCCAGCGCAGCGCTTCAGGCTGTCCTGCCATCCAAGGGCAGATGAATTGAGTGTTGGGGTGGCGCTTGAGTATCTGCGGGATGGATTTAAAAAAGGTGTCGTTGCGCACCGAACCCGAGCGGAAACCACGCGGATTGATCACCTGCCAGGGTACCGCCAGACCGATGCCGCGGGTGGCCTGCTCAATCTCGCCCAGGTCGATGCCGCCGTTGCCGGGTACTGACAGCGTGGGCTTGGCGGGGTTGAATGACCAGTTGCGCGCAAGCCGGATGTCGCGCAGCGTGTCCGACATCAGCCCATTGGCGCGCAGCAATGCGCGGCGTGTGCTGGCTGCCATCGCGTTAGTGGTCTCAGCGTGGTAGGTCAAGTCATTACCCCAGGTGGAGAGGATCACCGGGATGCCCGTAGGGGTTAACCCTGCCAGCATACCTTCGTAGGGGATGCGCAGCGCGTGAACGAGGTCTGGTTTAACCCGCGCGAGCAGGTCAAGATATTCTTTTTCCTTGCGTTCCACCGTCCACGGACCCAGCCAATGGCGCAGGTCTGATGCCACAGCGCGCAGGCGGGCGATCAGGTGCGTGCGCCTGGGGGTCTTCTTGGCTGCACCACCCGCCTGGCTGCCTGCCATACCGGCAAAAGCCAGCGGCATCTCAATGACCTCACGCACGCCAACGATAGGAGAGCAGGGATAGGTACTGGCGAGGGTGATAGTGTATCCTAGCGGTTGGAGCATCTTGATCCAGCGCCTGGTAATGGGACTGCGTCCGTCGGCGATCAGTAGCAGTTTCATCTCTCGACCTCTGCGTGTTTAAAGGACACTTTCTACCGCCCGGGTGAAGGTTTCCACCATGGCTTCAATATTGACCTCCTGCGCAACGACGCGGTAAGAGGCCAGCCCCTTACGGCGTAACGCGGGCAGGTCAGCCAGCGCCTGCTGGATGGTCTCGGTGAGGGTGTGCTGGCTTTCATCTGCCAGCAGCCAGCCATTCTCTGAGCGGACGAGCTCAGCCTGTGTGCCATCCGCCTGCCCGACAATGACTGGCAGGCTGTGCGCCATAGCCTGTTGCACGGCTAGTCCGCCTGTGCCAGGCAAGATGAATAGGTCGGCTGCAGCGAAATAAGGTTCCAGGTCAGCGCCGTGCCTGGCGCCTACGAAATACGCCTGCGGGTAGACCTGCCAGGCAAGTTGTTCCAGACGGGCACGGTCTGGGCCGTCACCCACGATGGTGAGCTGCGGTTTAATTGCCATTGGCAGCGCGGCGAGTGCATGCAGCAGTGTATCCACGCGCTTGCGCGCTTGCAGGCGGCCGACAAATAATAGCCGCGGGAAGCCGTCAGGGTAAAATGCGGGGCGTTCAATGGGCGGGGCTGCGGGGCGTGGGGTGACCGCGTTAGCAGCGACGAACACGCGCGCGGGGTCCATGCCAGCCTTGATATACTGTTCAGCGCCAGTTTCAGAATAGGCGATTACCGCCTGCATGTGGCGCAGCAGGTTGCGGTGCAGCAAAGTTGAGACGGTTCCGGCGCGCGGAATGCCCAGACCCCAGCCGATCACCGGTCGTCCGCGCAGGCGCATCCAGCGGGCGGCGGTGGGATTGGAAAGGTTGCGCGGATTAATCTCCATGATCAGCGCGCGCGGCTGCCAGCGGTACAACCACGGTAAAACTCCGAGCTGCCAGTACATATAGGTGCTGCCGCTGCCCAGGTGAAGATTGCGCGCATGTGCGAGATTAGCGATCGTAAGCACTTCGGCGGTTTCCACCGCCTCGCCGGGGAAAGGCTCGCCGGCAAAGACGCTCAGCCCTTGCAGGCAGGCGGTTGCCAGACGGTCGAAGAACGCCACACGGTATTCTGGCAATATACGCTGTTGCAGACCGACCCGCGCGTGGATCATGTTCATGCCACCACCACTTGCACCTCAGACCCACCGGGCGCCTTGACCACCTCGATGCGCGCCGGAAAGGCGTCCTTCAATTCCTCGAGGTGCGTGATGACCAGTATCTTCTCGAATTCGGTGCTTACCAGGTTGATGGCTTCCACCAGGCGCTGGCGTCCGTCGGCATCCTGGCTGCCGAAACCCTCGTCGATCACCAGCGTCTGCAGGCGCGCGCCAGCGCGATGCGCCAGCACTCGGCTCAACGCCAGGCGGATAGCGAAGTTCACGCGGAAAGCCTCACCGCCGGAAAACATTTCATAGGCGCGCTCACCGGATGAATCGCGGATCAGGATGTCGAGCGTCTCGCGGCGTCCGTCGCGTTTCTTGTCCTTGAACTCGCGCTGCGTCTCGAAGGTGAGCGACATACCGCCTGAGCTCAGCCGGTCTAAAATCTCGTTGGCGTGCGCCTGGATATCCGGCAGCGCTTGTTCGATCAGCAGTGCGGGAATACCGTCCTTGCCGAAAGCGCGTTCGAGTGTTTTGTGATCAGTGATCTTCTCGGACAGCACTTCCTTTTCCTCGAGTTTTTGAACTTTGCGCTCACGTTGCTTGTCGAGTACAGCCACCTCGTTGCGCGCGTAGCCTAGTTCATTGATCGATATGTTGAGCTGTTCCAGTGAGTCAGAGTAATCCTGTTCAACGACGGCGGTGTCAGGCAGGCTGGCGCTCTCCAGCTCCAGTTTTTCGTCTGCCTGGCACAGTTCCACCGTCAATGCGTCGAGGCGGGCGGCGGTCTTCTCGATCGTTTTCTCCAGATCGCGTATCTCGCGTTCAAGCGGTGCGAGCGATGCCCTGGCGCTGTCGATGAGGCGCAGCTTCTTCTGGCTGGCGCGCCCGTCTAGCTCAGC
The DNA here is from genome assembly GCA_038562455.1 of Anaerolineaceae bacterium. Taxonomy (GTDB): domain Bacteria; phylum Chloroflexota; class Anaerolineae; order Anaerolineales; family Anaerolineaceae; genus UBA6107. The sequence continues at coordinate 18,237 of JBCFBD010000016.1, forward strand.
CTGGCGCAGGTTTTCGTGCGCTGCTGCGTCGTATCCCAGCTCTTTCAAGCGTGCGTCGATGGCAGCCAGTTCCTGCCGGGCTTCGGGGGCGAAAGTATCCGAACCTAATAGATTGATCAATTCCATGAATCGGGGCGCGTCCACTTCCTGCCAGGCTGTCACCGCGGCGCGTGCCTGCTGCAGCCTCTCGCTGTTAGAATCCAGCGATCGCTGGTTGATTTTCAGGTTATTTTCGACCTGCTGGAGGCTGGTCAATTCGGTTTCCAATTCGATGATGCGGGCTTCAATTTCCTCGACTCGTTTTTTATTGGTGCGGAAAAGATTACCCTTTTCCGTACCACGCGTATTCAGATCCTCCAGTAATCGCTTACGCTCTTCTTCGGTGAGGGTCTTTTCACAGGTAGGGCATACCGCGCCGCTGATCTGCTCCAACTGGTCCATATGCGCCCTGATCTCTCTCGTTTCCGGGGCAAGCTGGTTATTCTCTGTGACCAGGCGGGTTTTTTCTTCTCGCAGGTTGCGAATCTCAGACTCGATACCTTGCCGCGCAGCCACTTTCTCGGTAGCAGTATTGACCTGCGCGGTTAACTCCGCCACCTGGTGCTGCAACAAGGTGAGGGAATCCTCCTGGAGTTTGATCTCGGCTTCTTGCTTATGCAGGGTATCCAATTCGGTTTGCAGCTTCGAGCGTTCGCGTTCGATAACCAGAATAGGCGCATTACGTTGTGCCTCGTACTGTCGGTAATTCGAGGCGAGCTTTTCCCACTCCGCCAGCGCAGCGCGCGTAGATTCCCAGGCGGCGACCTCGTGGTTCACTTCGTCCGCCTGCGCCAGGCTCAGGCGGTATTCCTCCTGTTCCCGGCGGCGCTGCACCAGGTTTTCGGTGTGTTGATCCAGTTCAATCTGCACCCGTTGTACTTCGGTGCGTTGTTTTTCCACCTGCTGACGTTCGTGATTGATGCGCTCCATGATCAGCCGGTGCTGGTCGAGCAGGGCTTTTCGCGCTTCAAACAGGGCTCTTCTTTCGCCCACCTCTTTTTCCAGCAACGCCAGCTTTGCCTTGCGCATGCTTTCCTGTGCCAGTTCGGTCTCGATCTCTGCCAGCAGGGCATTCACCTGCGCCAGTTCCAGTTCCAGCTGCTTGCGTCGGCGGGCGGCTTCCTCGCGGTAGTCCTCCCACACCTCCAGCCCCAGTATGCCGGATAGGATGCGCTTGCGATCACCCGGGCGCTGCTGAGCGAACTGGTCGGCTTTGCCCTGCAGGAAGAAGGACGCGTTGATGAAGGTTTCGTAATCCAGATGCAGGGTGCGGCGGATGAGTTCTTCCGTGCCGCGCATGGAGGATTCGGTCAGCACCCGCCAGCCATCGGGTGACATGACGCGAAATTCAAGGACGGTCGATTTGTCACGCGGTTTGCTGCGCTGCACCTGGTACAGTGCTCCTTCGTAATTAAAATCCAGAATCACCTCGGCGGTATTGGTTTTGGTTTGCATGTTAATGACGGCGTCGTCGCGGCGGCGGGCTTCTCCGAACAACGCCCAGGTGATGGCTTCGAGCAGTGAGGACTTACCCGCGCCGTTGGCGCCGGAAATACATGCCAGGTTAAATCCTTGGAATTCAATGACCGCTGGGTCTTTGTACGAGAGAAATCCGCTGATCTGTAGGCGCTCGAGGATCATTCCAGCTCGCTCTCTTCCTCGTCAGCCCCCGTGGCGGCAACCGTTTTGCGGGTGACCATCACCTTATCCACGCGGTGACCATCCATATCCAGTACTTCAATACGCAAGCTTTCCCAGGCAAAGCTTTGACCTGGCGTGGGGATGGAGCCGATCTGATTCATCACAAATCCGCCGACCGTCTGAAAACCGACCTTGTCTTCCTCAGGCAACGCATCGATATCGAAAAGTTCTTTAAATTCATCGACAGGTAACAGTCCATCGAGCAGGTAAGAGCCATCCTCGCGCTGCACGATCTCTGGTTCGTCCACTCCTCCCTGGCTGGGCAGCTCACCGATGATGGCTTCAAGCACGTCGAAGAGCGTCACAAAACCCATCACGCCGCCGTACTCATCGATCACCAGCGCTTCGTGCACGCCGAGTTCTTTCTCCATTTCCAGCACGCGCATGGCAGGGGTGTTTTCGGGTATGAAGAGTGGTTTTTCGAGCAGGTCAACGATGTTGAAGGGTTCACCAGCAAGGGCATTTTCCAGCAGCGTCTTGGCATTCAAAATACCCAACACGTTGTCAAGAGACCCACGGGAAACGGGAAAACGCGAATAAGGGCTTTGCAGCACGAGTTTAATGATGTCGTCAATCTTATCCTCAGCGTCCAGCCAGGCGATCTCAGTGCGCGGGGTCATGATGGCGTTGATCGAACGCTCGTTCAGCCTGAAGATCCCCTCCACCATGTCCTGCTCGGCTTCGCCGAACACACCTACCTCGGTGCCCTGATCAATGAGCACGCGGATTTCCTCTTCCGTGATGGGAGGCTCATCCGAGGGTTTCATGCCCAGCACTCTCACCCCCAGGTCGGTTGAAGCGGAGAGCAATCCAGTGAGTGGTGCGGTGATGCGCGCAATGAAGCGCATGATACCCGAAACGCTGGATGCGATTTTTTCAGGGTTGTTGAGGGCGATGCGCTTGGGGATCAGCTCGCCGATGACCAGTGAGAAGTAGGTGGTGAGTAGCACGACGATGACCAGCGCCAGAGTGGAGGCAACGGATGCCAACCAGGGAATGTCGGCGAGCACCACTGACAGACGTTCAGCCAGCGTCGCACCGCCGAACGCACCGGTGAGCATGGCAACCAGGGTGATGCCGATCTGCACGGATGAAAGGAACTTGGAGGTTGACCCTGCCAGTTCCAACGCGTGTTTCGCTCCCGTATCTCCTTCCTCGGCGCGTTGTTCCAGGCGCACCCTGCGCGCCGAAACGATGGCAATCTCTGACATGGAAAAGAATCCATTCAATAGGATGAGGATGAAAACGAAAAGGATCTCAACAAAAGTGTTAGACATCACAGACTCTCATCCGGGTCAAGTGTGGAGCCGCTGCCGGAGACAGCTTGAATGATGGATTGGGCGGTGGATTGCAGATGATCGAATTGCCCTGGCTCAGTATGGATGGAACTCCAGTACATATCAAGCAATTCCATGGGGCTGAGGCTGGCGATTGACTGATCAGAAGGCAGACGCAAGCGTGCCTCCTCCTGCGGGCGGCGGATGAGGTGAAATTCGAGCGCAGGGGCGCATTTTTCGCGCAGCATGCCCTCATCGAGGAACATATCCAACTCGCGTGGGTACTCTACCGTGAGCTTGATGATGGCATTTGTGATGCGCTCCTCAGAAGGCAGCGCAGCGAGAACTTTATCTTTCATTTCTTCCCGTGATTTGACTTTCACCACGCGATCGTAGAAAGCACGCCCCGCGACCTTCACGAAGCGCCACGTGGTCTTGCCCTTTTCAACTTCCGCCAGCACGAACCCTTTGTCATCGGCAGCTTCGCCGAAGTCGACGCGCTCGATGGAACCCGGGTAGACAACTGGGGGATGTGCGCCGGGATTGAGGTCCTGATGTTTGTGGATGTGCCCCAGGGCGACGTAATCCAGGCGCGGGTTCTTAACCAGCGAGCCGGGCAACACCAGGTCTTTTCCCAGCATCACTGTGCGTTCGTTACCGTACACCGCACCCTGCACAGAGCCGTGCGCGGTGAAAATGGTCGGTAGCTGTGGGTCGAGCTCCTGCATGCGATTTTCAAGTAAAACAGTGATGCGCTTTTCGATCTCCTCGTTGACCGAGTCATTATCCTCAACCGAAAGCTGCAGCGCAGCCATCAATGTTGAACGGAAGACCCACGGCAGCGAAAGCACTTGCAGTGGTAGCCCCCACAGGTCAGCCGGTTTTAGTAATTCCGGTTTGTGCAGTACGCGCACCTTGGGTACCTTGAGTGTGTCGTATTCCTGCAGGGTGTGCGCGCGCCCTGAAGCCGGGCTGATGTCGTGGTTGCCTACCAGCAGCAGCACAGGAATGCCCGCCATCGGCAGGCGGATGATGCGCCTGCCCCACTCGCGTTGAAAGGTGGGGGATGGCGTGCGGTCTTTGTAGGCATCGCCGGCGAAAAGCACCAGGTCAACCTTCTCGCTGATCGCAGTATCGACGATCGTATCCAGCGACTTTAAAAAGTCGAGCACGCGGATTGGCAGACCGCTTTCGGGGTCGTGTTTTCCGTGTGTGGCAATGTCAATGTGAGCGTCGGCAAAATGCAGGATCTTGACCATGGATTGTCCGTTACTATAAGTATAGCGTTTTTCAGGGAGTCTCGCCAAGTTGGTAAAGCATCGCAGTCGCGGGGGCGAAGCCCGGGTGTACTTTCGCGCTCTCGCGCAGGTCAGCCACAGCCCTGTCGGTATCCCCCAGCGCATAATACGATAGCCCGCGCCAGTAATAGGTTTCCTCGAGGATCGGTTCGGACATCACCTTAAGCGTCTGATCAGCCAGTTGGATCACATCCGCGTAACGACCCGTGTAATAGTAGGCGAAATACGGGCCGGTCTGGTACCACATGATGCGCCAGGGGCGGTCGGCTTCGGGGATCTCGGGGTAGAGTTTGAAGGCGGTGTCGTAATGCGCAGCCGCGGTGGCATAATCGTTCAAGTAAACCGCGCTAGTGCCGGCGTTGAACCAGGCGAAGAAGCGTTCGCGGATGCTGGGTAAAGCGGCTGCTTCGTTGATGGCACGGGTGTAAGCGATGTGGTTTGCAGCTTCATCGGTGGCAAGCGGTCCGAGCGCGTTGATCACGTCGTTCTCTTTATCGGCAGGGTAGACCACAATGAATACGTAATTGAAAGCGCGCCACTTGGCCTCAAGTTCACTATACGTCACATCGAATCCGCGGAAATTTGCCCGTTCGTTTTCCGGGATAGGGTCGCTGCCGCCGGGCGGGTGGCCGAGCAGGTAGGAATCCTGCGTGGTGAAGATCTGGCGGGTGTCGTCGTATCCGACTAACAGCAGGTAGTGCCCCATCCAGCCCTCGCGCTTCAGGTTAGCCGGTTCGAACCCGTTCTCCACCATCACTGGAAAGCCGGCGTTGAGCAGGGTCTTAAGGGTTTGCAGGTCACCGCCATAACGCCACAGCGCGCGTTGCGCGGTGCGCTCGTTGACGAAATCGATCATCTCGTAGGGCATCACGTTCTTGTCGCGCGGGTTGGGCTTGAGCACATCCGCCGCCTCGTTTTGCGTGAGCCCCCAATCGTAAAACGAAAGGTACATAGAAAGTGTGGCAGGTCCGCAATTGTTCCACAACTGCGGCTCGCTGATCACACCGGACAGATATGCGGAAG
>JBCFBD010000016.1:23584-50982 GCA_038562455.1 Anaerolineaceae bacterium
TCGGTCCCCACCGGCGGCCCGCGGCGCCCACCGGCCCGACAGGCGGCCGCGGGCCGCGGGGGGCGGGGGGGGGTGGGTGAAATCGCGGGCTGTGTGGTGGATGCAGTTGGCGTGTTGGTTGGTTGTTCGACCTGTCCCGGCGTGGGTGCAATGGCGGTGAGCGTGGCAGCCACCGCGGTCGCCACATCCGGGTCGGTCTCGCCGCCCGAAGGGACGAACACCGCCTCAGCGGGTGGGTTCAACCAGTACTTGACCCGGGTATAGGTATCACGCGAATAATAGCTGACGCGCGACCATACCGGCGGCAGTGAAAGCACCACCATCAGCAGGATCACGCTTGCTGCAACGATCAGCCAGAGTTTCTTATTCTTCAATCGCATGCTGGGATTATAACATCCTGGAATTACACATTTTGTTCGGACACTCAAGGAGGGTAGACTACCCGTTTGAAGAGTAGCGATTGATTGCTACGGCAGGGTATATTGGTTAAAAAACGCCCACATCGTTTCGCTGGCGTTGATATCCATGCTGGTGTAGCCGGCAATCCATTCGGGCAGGGGGTGTCCTCCCGGCCAGGTGTGCCCGCCGCCATCGATGGTGTAGAAGACCACTTCGGCATCCTCCAGGCAGCCGCTGTAACGCACACCGCTGACCGCGCCGTTGGCTGGCAGGGCTTGCGGGGCTGGGTTGCAGCCGTTCAATTCAGCCCGCGCGCTCATCCATTGTGGCACATCCGGGAAGGGAAGGTCAAATCCCCTGGAAGGTCCACCGTGGAACGGCACGATTGGGTCCGCAGTGCCGTGAAAAGCGACCACCGGCATGGGGTGCGAAGCCGCACATTGGTCTATTGGCATAATGAATGCCCCGGCAACCGTGCCGGTGGCGGCAATGCGATCCGCGAGTTCGCAGCCAAGCAGGAAGGTCATGCCGCCGCCGTTGGATAATCCATTGATATAAATGCGCGCCGGGTCGATGTTATATTGCGCTGAAAGCGCGTCGATCAGGTCAGCGATGAAAACCACGTCTTTTGAAGTATCAAATGCCTGCTGAGGAAAAGCCAACCAGCGCCTGGGGAATCCCGTGCCCGAGGGGTAAACCACGATGAATCCCTCGCGGTCGGCGATCGGGTTCCACTGGCTCACGTTCATCTGGTTGTGAGGCCACTGGGCGAAACCGTGAATTGTGATCACCAGCGGCACAGGCTCGGATTGATCGAGGTTCTTCGGCACGTGCAGCAGGTAACGCCTGGTTTCACCCGAAGAAACAAGTCTTCCGTTGGTGCGGTCGATCAATAGCACAGCGATGGTAGCAAGAACCACAAGGAAAAGGATTATGCCCGCAGCGCGCAGCAGTTTCATCGTTGTCCTGGCAGCGGTACTGCCGGTCCGCAGGCGCTGGTTTCGCCGCGGTCTTCCGCTGTTAAGGAGGCGCGCGCAATGTCGCGCAGGTGATTGACGCCGGTGAAGAACTCGCGCATGATCACCAGCGAGAGGTAGCGCCCCACTGGCGAGGGGATGGCGCGGTCACCTGGCTTGAACGCGCCAAGCAGGTTGAAAAAAGCCATCTCCAGCCACAACCCGAGCCCCGCTGGCACGCCGAAGCGCTGTTTAAACGCGGCGCGGTCAAAACGCAGCCCGAACATGTCCATCATCATGCGGTAGCGCATCTGCTGCTGGCGGCTGAAAGGTTGCACGCCGGTGATGGCTATCTCGCCGGCAGCCACGCGTTCGCCGTATTCTTTCAATGAGAATGTGCTCGCGTAGAGTTTGCCGTCGAGGTAAGAGAAAACGCCTGATCCCACCCCCACGTATTCCTCGGTGTCCACAATGTACTCGTCGATCAGGCTTGTGCCGCCCCGCGCAAAGGTCCAGGCGGAGAGGGGGATGAAGTGATTGGCAAGCCCTTCGCTGATGACGTGGTAATAATCCGCTTCACGGTTGGGTGTGAGTTCGCCGACACTGTTTTTCATCGACTGACGAACTGATGGGGATGTCATCAGCGGGTAGAAAGTGACCTGTTGTGCCCCGGATTCAATGACGTGGCGGATGTCTTCTTGAAGGATTTCTGGTGTTTGGCTGGGGAAATTGAAGATCATATCCACGTTAAGCGATTTGAAAAATGGCGCGGCGTAGCGGATACTTTCGAGGATGGTTGCGCCGGAACCGAATTTCTGAAAACGGTTCATCTGCTTGAGCAAGCCGTCATCGAAACTTTGCACACCCACCGAGAGTCGTTGCACTCGATCCTTGAGCAACGCAACCATCTGCGGGTTGAGGTGATTGGGATTGGTCTCACAGGAGACTTCGTCGATGTCGAAGAGCTCATGCGCCAGGTCGATGGTGTCAGCCAGCTCCTGCGGCATGATGGTGGGGGTTCCGCCGCCGAAATACAGCGAGGTGAAGCGGTAGCCCAGGCGAGCCAGGATGCGCATCTCGTCGCGTAATGAGGCGAAGTACGCAGCGGCTTTCTCATGGTTAAGTACGAAGCGATTGAACGAGCAATACGGGCAGAGACTTTCGCAGAACGGCACATGCGCGTATAGAGTATAAGCGTGCCCGTCAATCGGGGGCGGCACGGCTGCCAGGCGGGTGGTCTTAAGCGACAAATACTGCCTGGTGGCGGCGCGCATGACCACTGTGAGCACTCTTTCAGCGGCGCGCACGGGCAGGGAGGGGGTGAAGATGGCGTCGTGTTTGGGCATTTGGTTAACCAATAATGAAATGTATGGAGACAATTTCTCCTAATTTTATCCGGGTTGAATTCTAACATGTTTCGCCCGACGTTGTACCTGAGGATCGCAACTGAGGGTCGCGCTTGACCAGATGCGGGGTTGTATGTACAATTCAGACAATATAAGACCAACTCAGTCTTATTTGGATTGGAGCACGATGTTCAAGAAAATTCTAGTGGTCATTGGCGTGTTGATCCTCGTGGGTATCCTCCTTCTGCTGGTGCTGAATGGTAGAAAGGTACCCGCACCTTACACCCCCAATGCGACACTTTCGGCGACCAGCGCACTCACCGGATCCGTTGAGAACACTCCCAACGGGGTACCGACAACTGAGCCAACTGACCCGGAGGTTACGCCGACTCCCCAGGTTTCGCTTCCCCTGCCGCCACCAGATGAGGCAGCCGAACGCCTGAATGTACCTCAGGGTTTTGCCATCCGCATCTTTGCCGATAACCTCAGGGGCACACCCCGCTTCATGACAGTCGGATCGGACGGCGAGCTTTACGTCTCGCTGTACGGCAGCGGTGAGATCGCGCGCTTGCCCGACCGCAACGGAGATGGGTTATCGGATGGTGTCGAGATCGTCGCCAGCGGACTGAACCGCCCGCACGGTATAGAGTGGCATGACGGTTGGCTGTTCGTGGCAGAAGCCGGGCGGGTCTCACGCCTGCGCGATGACAATAGCGATGGTTTATTGGAGACCTGGGAGCTGGTGACCGAAAACATCCCGAGTGCCGGCGGGCATACCTCGCGCACACTGCACTTTGGACCTGACGGGCTGTTGTACGTGAGCGCCGGCTCCAGTTGCAACGTCTGCGTCGAGGACGATCCGCGGCGCGCGGCAATCCTGCGCTTCAATCCAGATGGCAGCATCCCGGCGGATAATCCCTTTGCCAATGATACTGATCCGCGCAAGCAGGCGGTATGGGCGTGGGGGCTGCGCAACAGCGTGGACTTCCTGTGGACGCCCTCCGGTGTGTTGTGGGCAAACCATAATGGGCGGGATAACCTGCTTGATGCGCAGGGTTCCTATGATTCCCTGCCTCCCGAGGAGATCATCATTCCCGTGCAGGGCGGCATATCGCACGGCTGGCCATATTGCTACACGGCGGTGAGCGGTCTCAACCTCGCGCAGGATGCGGAAGTGCTCGATGAGCAGAGCGGCCTGCCGCTGCCGGAAGGCTTCGATTGCTCAAACACGAACGTGGTGCCCGCGTTGTTCACCGACCTGGCCCACAGCGCGCCGCTGGGTATGACGCTAGCGATCGAACGCCTGGCTTTCCCGGCTGAGTATCTCAACAGCCTGTACGTGGCTTATCACGGGTCCTGGAACACCAGCAATCGGGGTATCCGCGACTGCAAGGTCGAGCGCATCCGGCTGGATGGTGAGACACCGCTGGGCAGTGAGGTGTTCATTGACGGCTGGCGCGCCGAAGGGCAGACATGCGGCAGTGCCGGCACCTGGGGCAGACCAGCGGATGTGATCGTCGGCGCGGACGGGGCACTGTATATTTCAGATGATAAGGGAAATCGGATTTACCGCGTGGTGTACACTGGCGAGTAGCCTCGAGTTAAGCCTGTAACCGGCACCACTCCAGCAGGGCTTCAGGCACCAGCCGCAGTTCTCTGGACAGGAATTTCGGCAGGGCGATCCATGCGGCTTCGTAGTGCTCACCGCTCGCTTCGATCAGCGGGTAAACCCTTGGTTGGTTAAACGCAGTGTCGATGAACTGAGAGGGGTAGATGTAATCGATCTCGTGTCCTTGTTCGCCATCGCAGGTGAACAAATTTGTAAAGATGAGCGGTTCGCCAGTGATACGCACACCCGTGCCCAGTTCCTCCTGCGCTTCGCGCAACAGAGCCTCGCGGGTGGTTTCGCCAAACTCCACGTTGCCGCCGATAGGACGGTAGTAGTCATCGCCTTTGATCTCGTCGTGCATTCTGACGACAAAAATAGCGCTACCCGCTTGCAACCAGGCGAGCGTTTTCACCCTGATGATGTTTTGTTTTTCCATGATGCGTGGATTGTAAACGAAATTTATGAAAAAACGGTAGAGGCGACCGGCCGGTCGCCTCTACAAAACATATGGTTTGTCGTTATTATTCTTCGGTGAATTCGCCCTCCACTACATCTCCGTCAGACGATGGTGGCTGCTGGTCAGAGCCAGGCTGTCCGGCGGCTGCCTGTGCCTGCATCACGCGGGCGTAGTCCTGCTGCAATGCTTCTGTCAGACTACGGATGCGTGAGAGATCGTCACCGGTCATCGCCTGGCGCAGCTCCTGGATCTTGGCTTCGATATCGCTCCGGTCGCTGGCAGGAATCTTTTCACCGGCTTCCTTGATGGCTTTTTCCACCTGGTATGCGGCGTTGTCTGCCAGGTTGCGGGCTTCAGCCAATTCCTTGCGCTGATCGTCCTCCGACTTATGCAACTTGGCCTCTTCGACCATGCGTTCGATCTCTGACTTTTGCAAATTGGTTGATGCGGTGATGGTCACTTTCTGCTCACGACTGGTGGCTTTATCCAATGCCGTCACATTTAGAATGCCATTGGCATCGATGTCGAAGGTCACCTCGATCTGCGGGATGCCGCGCGGCGCGGTGGGGATGCCCTCCAAGCGGAAGCGCCCGAGGGTCATGTTATCCGCTGCCATGGGGCGTTCACCCTGCAGCACATGAATATCCACAGCAGTCTGTCCGTCATCAGCGGTCGAGAAGATCTGCGACTTGCGGATGGGGATGGTGGTGTTGCGTTCGATGATAGGGGTCATCACTGCGCCCATGGTTTCGACACCCAGCGAGAGCGGGGTCACATCGAGCAATAGGATATCTTTCACCTCGCCGCCCAGCACGCCGCCCTGGATGGCTGCACCGATGGCAACCACCTCATCCGGATTGACGCCCTTGTTGGGCTCTTTGTTAATCAGGCTGCGCACCAGTTCGATCACCTGCGGCATGCGCGTGGAACCGCCGACCAGCACCAACTCATCAATATCCGAGGATTTCAGCCCGGCATCTTTGAGTGCGCTTTCAAAAGGCTTTCGGCAGCGGTCGAGCAAGTGCGCGGTCATCTGTTCGAATTTCGCGCGGCTCAGCTTGCTTACCAGGTGTTTCGGACCGTTGGCATCCGCGGTAATGTAGGGTAGGTTGATTTCTGTTTCCATCACGGACGAAAGCTCGATCTTGGCTTTCTCGGCTGCTTCACGCAATCGCTGCAACGCTTGGCGGTCTTGACGCAAGTCAATGCCCTGGTCCACCTTGAACTGGTCGGCAGCCCAATTGACGATTACCTCGTCCCAGTCATCGCCGCCCAAGTGAGTGTCGCCGCTGGTGGATTTGACTTCGAAGACACCCTCGCCTACCTCGAGCACAGACACATCGAAAGTACCGCCGCCAAGGTCAAAGACCAGGATCTTCTCGTTCTTCTTCTTATCCAGTCCGTACGCCAGCGCTGAAGCGGTGGGCTCATTGATGATGCGCATCACCTCCAGACCGGCGATCTTGCCTGCATCTTTGGTTGCTTGCCGCTGGCTGTCGTTGAAATACGCCGGCACGGTGATCACAGCCTGGGTGACACTTTCTCCCAGGAAAGCTTCAGCATCGGCTTTCAATTTGGCCAGGATCATGGCAGAAATTTCCTGTGGTGAATAATCGCGATCGGTCACCGCGATGCGCACACGCACGTCTTTCAACGGACCGGCAATGATCTGGTAAGGCACCATTTTCCGTTCGGTCTCCACCTCATCAAAGTGTCGTCCCATGAATCGTTTGATGGAAGAAACCGTATTTTCAGGGTTGATCACCGCCTGGCGTTTGGCGGTTTGTCCAACCAGCCGTTCGCCGTTCTTATTAAAGGCAACCACGGAGGGGCATAGGCGCGACCCTTCGGCAGTGTTGATCACCACTGGATCTCCGCCCTGCATCACCGCGACAACAGAATTGGTTGTGCCCAGGTCAATTCCAATAATCTTTCCCATTGTTCTTCTCCTTGTTCCATTCATACCTTTGCTTTCCTTGTTAGGATAGCAAATGAATATTAATAAAACATTAGCAATTCATCGTTTTCCTATCAGAGCAGGATGCGCGACCTCCGTCATGCTATAATCCAGATAGGATTAGTAAAAAATGCGCAAACACACACTTCCACTGTTAAACTTTCTGCTCGTGATGGCTTTCCTGCTCACGGGTTTCGCCAACCCGGTTGAAGCGCAAAGCAGCGCGCCCACTGCGGTGGTGGTTACATTGCAGGGTCCGCTCACCCCAGTGTGGAGCAACCAGCTGCAGCGCGGCATCAACCAGGCGGAGCGGACCGGCGCGGAACTACTGGTGATCGAGCTCAACACCCCTGGCGGCAGCGTGGACCTGATGAACAGCCTGATCCAGCAGATATTGGGCAGCCCGGTACCGGTGGTGGTGTACGTGTCGCCGCGCGGGGCAATGGCGGCTTCAGCCGGTACGTTGATCGTGCTTGCGGGACAAGTTGGCGCTATGTCGCCGGAATCCTCCATCGGAGCTGCCAGCCCTGTAGGGCTGCAGGGAGAGGATATCGAGGCGACCTCCGAGACCAAAACAAAAGAGATCCTCAAAGCCAGCGCCCGGTCATTGGCTGAACGCCGCGGAGAGGAAGCCATCCGCCTGGTTGAAGACGCGATTGATTCAGCTGTGGCTGCCAGCTCAACTGAAGCGTTGCAGGCAGGCCTGGTGGATATCATCGCGCGCGACATGGAGGACCTGTTGAACCAGGTGGACGGCATGACCGTCAATGTAAACGGTGTGGATGTTGTGATCCATTCACGCGGTGCAGCTCTCGTTCCGGTAACCCCGACCATGCTCGAAGAGATCCTGGGCATGTTGACCAACCCCAATATCGTCTTCATTCTGCTCTCGATCGGAGTGCAGGCCATCCTCATTGAGTTTTCCAGCCCAGGCGGCTGGGTGGCCGGCACCATCGGCGTGATCCTGCTGGCACTGGCGATTTATGGCTTGGGTATCCTGCCGGTCAACTGGTTTGGTATCGTATTTCTGATTATTGCATTTGTATTGTTCATTATGGACATCAAGGCTCCCACCCATGGCGCGTTGACCATTGCAGGTGTGGCATCGTTCATCACTGGTGCATTGATCCTGTTCAATTCCGCCAGCGTACCTGGTTTCCCGCGCGTGTCGGTGGGGCTGGTGGTAGGGATGGGGGTGTTCCTTGGGCTGACCTTTTTTGGTATGGTGATGATTGCCGTGCGCGCACTCAAGAAACCCATCATCACTGGCAGGGAATCGCTTGCCGGGAGGGAAGGCTACGTCGTCCAGCGTTTGAATCCGCAAGGCATCGTGCAGGTGGCAGGGGAGCAATGGACTGCGTCGCTCGCACATGGTGAAAAACCACTCAAGCAAGGGGATAAGGTTGTGGTGGAAAAGGTAGAGGGGGTAAGGCTGGTCGTACGCCGCATGGATGGCGAGGAGCAATCCTGAAATTTGCACTGGTATGCGGGCGATAACATGACCAGATTCCTGGAGAAATACCCATTTCATCTCTTTCTCGTTGCGGTATATCCCGTGATTTTTCTGCTGGCAGAAAATATCGAGAGCGTTCGTATGGGTGCAGGTCTGCGTGCCAGTTTGTTGTTGCTCACTGTCGCGCTGCTTGCTTTTCTTTTATCACTGCTGCTGACTCGCGACCTGCGTAAGAGCGGGATTACTGCGCTGGTGATGGTGCTGGTCTTTTTCTTGTTTTTCTTCTTGCTCTATGCACCCGCATACCGCTGGTTAAGAGAGGTCAGCCTGGCTGGGCACGTGCTTGGCAGGCACCGTTATCTTGTCCCTTTTACGGGGTTGGTCGTGCTGACGCTTGGATTGATGACCTGGCGGTTGTCGCGCAAAGCCAGCCCTCGATTTTTGAAGAATTTCACACTTGCTGCCAACCTGGTCAGCCTGGCGTTGATTCTCATCCCTGTTATCACGATCATAGCGTACAGCCTGAAAAAACAGACCGCATCCGGATTGACCCGGCAGGAGCTTCCAGTGCTTGACCAAGCACTCAAGCTACCAGATCAACCGCCAGATGTGTATTACATCATTCTCGATATGCACACCAGCGACCAGGTGCTGAAAGAATTGATGGCTTACGATAACAGCGCTTTCACCACAGCGCTGCGCGAGAGAGGATTTTTTGTCTCCACTTGCAGTCGTAGCAATTATGCCTCCACTCAGTTGTCGCTTACTTCCTCTGTCAATATGGCTTACCTTCAGGACTTTACTGACTCATACAAGACCTCTTCACTTTATCCGTACTTTCAATCGAGCCGGGTTCGCCTTGCTTTTGAAAACGCTGGATACCTAATTTACGCATTTGAGAGCGGTTATCCTTATACCGACCTCGTGGATGCCGACCACTACTTTCAACCGGTTACCAGTACGCTGGACCTGCTGCGCTACCCCGGATTGACTCCTTTCGAGAGCCTGCTAATGCGCGTCTCTGCCGGGCAGATCCTGTATGAAACCCGAGAAGGCCTTTCCCAACAGCTTCAATACATCATCGATGCCGCGTACGTTGAATACCGGGACCGCATCCTTTATACCCTGGACACGCTGCCCCAACTCGCAAGAGAACCTGGACCGAAGTTCGTGTTCGCACATATCCTTGCACCTCACGACCCGTTTGTGTTTGATGCAGACGGCAGCACCGCATGGCGCCGAACGCCCTTCGCGTTGAACGAGGACCCGGAGTTCGCAGCCGGTTACGGGTGGGATGTCTACGGCCCGGCTTACGTGGACGAGATCATTTACGTCCATCAACGGGTGTTGGCGATCATCGACCAGATCATGACCACGAGCGCCACGCCGCCGGTGATCATCCTGCAGGGAGATCACGGTATTCCGCGCCTGGTGGTCAGTGACGCGCAGTACGAGATCTACAATGCCATTTATCTGGGTGGGGAGACCACTGCCTTGTACAACAACCTCTCGCCGGTTAATAACTTCCGGCTGGTGTTCAACCAGGTTTTCGGCACGCAAATGGAACTTTTGGAAGATCTTTCCTACCAGTTTGACCCAGAAACGGAAACTTTTATCCCATTCACCAGCGGTTTGACCTGCCCATAAGTCAGCGTTCAATCAGGGCTTAACACGCCGATCATCGCTTTGATCGCCAATGCCGCCTGAACTAGTTTTTCTATATCTACCAGCGCGGGTACATCGCGTGGTGTGTGCGTGTATTTGCGTGTGATCTCCACAAAGTTTTCAGTCGTTACAGCCATCGCAGGGATGCCCTTCATCACGAAGATCGCGTGGTCGCTCTGGTACCAGGCTTCGCCCTCCACTAAACCATTGTGAAGAGTGAGCTGCTTGCGTAACAATGCCAGGTCATGCTCAAGAAGGTTGTAAAAGGAGTAAGCTGTATCGCCTTTGACGTAACCTGGCGCATCCAGGTTGATGAACAGCCTGATGTTGCCGAGCTGCCCCTCGTTATGCTCCAGGTAAAGAAGTTCACCGTTCGCCCCGTAATAATCCTCGCCGTTCACCGCCAACAGCTCAATGCCGTATGACCCGTTGTAATCCTTTAGCAGCTCTGACAATAGCAACAATGTGACCACCCCGGCGGCGTTATCCAGCGCGCCGGGGGTGTTGATCTTGGCGTCCAGATGCGCGCAGATAACGATCTTCTCCGGTGCGTAGGGGTTCAGCCTGCCCACCACGTTGACGCCAGCGGCAGGGATGCGCTCCGCCTGGCTGACCAGGTGCACTGTCTGACCCTCGTACTGTGCCAGCCGCGCACCGACCCGGTCTGTGGTGTATACCGAGGGGATGTTGAAGTTGCCATCCTCAATCA
The DNA here is from genome assembly GCA_038562455.1 of Anaerolineaceae bacterium. Taxonomy (GTDB): domain Bacteria; phylum Chloroflexota; class Anaerolineae; order Anaerolineales; family Anaerolineaceae; genus UBA6107. Next base: position 34,136 of record JBCFBD010000016.1, read on the forward strand.
GCGGGAAGGGGTAAGCCCCGCCAGTGAGCTCAGGGTTGCGGCTGGTGGCTGTGATGATGGCGGCGGGGGCTTTGTTCTCCAGCAGGGCGATGAATTGCTGGTGATGGGTTGGGTTGTAGAACGGGTAACCCTTGGGCATTAACTGCTCGCGGGTCAGTTGATTGGTCAACAGAAGGATTTCATTGCTGCATTCGAGCCAGTAGAAGTCTTCCATATGGCTTGCTACTCGCAGCGGCGCGCTTACCCGGCAGCCCAAAGAGTAGGGACTGGAATGCACGCTGAAATTGCGCGCCCCTGCGCGGCAGGCAGCACCCCGGGTCACCCAATCCAGGCACTTGAACCCGGGAATGGAAACTTCGTAACCGGCAGCCTCGATGACCCGCACACAAAATTCCGCGGCGGCGTGGTTGCCAGCGCTGCCCATGCGCCGCGTCTCGAGATCCACGCTGAGGTAGTGCAGGTAGCGCGCGGCGAGTTCGTCCAACTCGAGTGACCGGCTCAAGCTGCAGATTCCTTCCTCAATAACTTACCCGTAATGAGCAGCAGCGCGAGCATGGCCAGCCCTCCGGTGACAATGAAGAGCGTGAACGCTAGCGGGGAGACCTTTTCCAGCAGAACGCCTGCCAACCAGGGCAGTGAAAGCCCGCCTATGCTTCCCATCGCTGTGAGCAGCCCCACCGCTTTACCCTGGTGCCCCGGAAACGCCGCGACTATCACTCCCACCGAGGTGGGGTAGATGGTGCCGTAGGACAATCCCAACAGGAGGAATGCGATTGTTGAAAGGCTGACCACACCCCTGCTCAGCATCAGTAGCACGGCTCCCACCAGGCTGACCATCACCGAGGCGGTCAAAAGACGCATGCGGGTGATACGGCTGCCAAGCGCCGCTCCGCCCAACCGCCCGAGTGTCAGCGCCGCCCAGTAGGCTGATGTGATCAGCGCACCGTTCTCCTTTGCCACGCCGGTGGTGGATGCCATGTAACTGGTTGCCCAGCTGCCCGACCCGTACTCCACTCCCACATAGACCAGGAGCATGAAGCAGACCAGCCACAGGATGGGAGAGGCATACACGCTTTTTGCACTGCTGGCGGCTGAGTTTTGCTCGTCCGTTCGAAGGCTGTGATCAGGCTTGGTTTCGCGCATGGTGAACACGAGCACTCCGAGTACGAGAAAGGCAGCCGCAGCGAACCAGTGCACGACCAGGCTTGACCCGAGTGTGACCAGGGTGAGGCTCACCACAGCCGGTCCCACGATCGCACCCATGCCAAAGAAGAAATGCAGCAGGTTGAGCACAGAGGTGTTGTTTTTGGGGTAAGCCAGTGAGACGATCAAGTTAGCCCCCAGATCAAGACCGCCCTGACCCATGCCGGTGAAGAATACCAGCGTGAGCATCAGGGGCAGCGAGTGTGTATTGGTAAATGCAGGCAGGCACACCGCCACCAGCAGGAGGGAGACCACCAACAGCGGTTTTTGACCATAACGATCGGTGAGCGGACCGGCAGCCAGCTGCGTGACGAGCGAGCCGAGGAAAAGGAAGGTGATCACCGCACCGACCGCTGCGAGGGTCGAGCCGGTTTGTTCCGCCAACTCACCGAGAGCCGGACCAATCGCAGCGTTGAACATGCCAAAAACGAGGAACATACTGCAGGCGAGGATGAGGATATTGCGCGGTTTTGTCTGGAACACAGCAGGTCCTTTGGCGCTTAGAATGTTCTTACAAAGAGGATGATAGAGATGAGAATGCCAATGCTGACCACGATCCAGCGCAGTGCATTGGGGTTGACCCTGCCAGCCAGCTTGCCGCCTGCCACCCCGCCCAACAGCGCGCTGACCGCCATGACTGCGGCTAACGCCCAGTTGACCTGTCCGGAAAAAAGGAAAAAGACCGCTGCCGCGCTATTGGTGGCAAAGCCGATCGCCTGCTTGAGGGCGTTCAGACGGATGAGTGAATCTTCGAATAGCAGCGCGAGGAAGGCCAGCACGATCACGCTCAAACCCGCGCCGAAGTAACCCCCGTAGATGGCGGCGAGCGCGATGGCGGGGATGGCGAAAAGGTAATGAGCGCTATGATTCCGCTGATCTGGTGTTTGATGGCGCAGCAGACGCTTGCGCAGCGGATCCGCGAGCGCCAGCAGCAGCGCGGCGAACAGGATCAGGAATGGGACCAGCTGACTGAAGAGCTTTTCGCCGCTCAACAAGAGCAGGATACCGCCAGTCAAGCCGCCGATAAGTGCTGCGGGCAATACATAAAGCAAGCGTTTCTTTTGCCCGCTGAGATCTTTACGCTGCGCCCAGGTGGCGCCGAAGTAGCCGGGAAAGAGCGAGACGGTGCTGGTGATGTTGGCTGCCACAGCCGGCAAGCCCAGCGCGGTTAACGTTGGAAACGTGATCAACGTGCCGCCGCCGGCGAGCGCGTTGACAGCCCCGGCGGCGAAAGCAGCCAGGGCAGCAATGAGAAATTGCCATGGGGTCATGATGGATTCAATTGTAGACGATTTTTAAATCGGATGTGTCATTTTGGCGTCCATGTGATATAGCCATCAAGGGGCAGTGTATCGTGTTGAAGCATGATCTAGCATCGAACTGAAAGAAATGACCAGTTCTACACCAAGCACCCGGCAGTAATCAGTTCTGGAAAAACGCCAAATAACTCCAGTCTGTCAATACCGGATCTTCCCGGTTGACCTGCTGTTGTTTCCACTCCACTTCCTTCCCGTCCTGTTCGATCTTCACCAAGCGCAAGCCGGTGCCCTCCAATAGCAGCTCCAGATCAGTCGGGCTGTAACAGCGGATGGTCTGCGCCATTGTGTTTTCCGGGTGTTCTACTGGTTCCCACTCATCGATCCAGCGGTTGGTGACCGCGTCGAAAAAGTGACGATTGATCATTTCCACTGAACCTGCCACGCCCTTCAATGGCGCGAGGTGTCTCTCGCTGCCGGCATCACGCGCGGCTTTGAAAGGGTTGAACACATCCATGAGCAGGCAGCCATTCCTCTTCAGCCATTCCGTTGCGATCTTCTTGAGCAAAATTTGCTGTTCTGCATCCGTTCCGATGCCAAAGCCGTCCCAATAGGTTACCAGGTCGAACTTCCTCGGCAGGTCAACCGTGTAAAAATCCGCTTCAAGGAATCTTAATGTACCGTTGCGCGGCAGACCAAGCCATCGTGAGGAAAATGACGCCTGCGGCCGACTGAACTCGATTCCCGTCACATGATGACCCGCGTCAGCCAGCGCGGCAGCCGTGGCACCGCCCCCGCTACCCAAGTCGAGTATGGTCAACGGCGCTGAACCGCACAAGCGGCTCACGATCTCCACGCGGGCGGTATGGGTGCCTTCGTCCTGCGGGTCAGCCCCCCACCACTCACCGGCAAGGTCATAGAAATCCTTTACCCAATCGAGCGAGTAATGGCCGATCTGATATAGTGATGGCATAGGATCCCCTCCCTGAGAAGTATATTTATTGTACACAGGGGAATAAAAAAACGCGCCAGTGAAAATTCACCTTGGCGCGTCTCATGAAAAGGGGTAGAGTCTAACTGTTCAAATTCTTTTGGGTGCCGCGCATGATCTCATCAATCCGTGCCATCACATCCGGCGTGATTCGGTCGAGCACATCCAACGCTTTCATGTTGTCGCGCACTTGCTCCACACGGCTGGCACCCGTGATGGCGCTGCTCACATTAGGGTTTCTCACCACCCAGTTGAGCGCAAGATGGGGCAGCGAAATGCCCAGCTCTTGGGCGAATTCCCCCAGTTCCTGTACTTTCTTTAGCGCGTCCTGGTCGGTGAACTTGCCCCGCAGCCATTCGTAGCCTTCCAATGCGCCGCGCGAATCGGCGGGGATGCCGTGCTGATATTTGCCGGTGAGCAAGCCTGCGCCCAGCGGACTGAAGATGGTGGAACCGTAACCGTAATCCTTGAACAGGCGCGCGTATTCCGTCTCCATCCGATCCCGCCAGAAGATGTTGTACTGCGGCTGCTCGACCACCGGCTTGTGCAGATGGTGTTTTTCCGCGAACTCGATGGCGGAGACAATCTCCGCTGCAGACCATTCAGACGTGCCCCAATAAAGTGCCTTGCCCCATTCGATAATGTTATGCATTGCCCATACGGTTTCGCCGATGGGCGTGGTGGGGTCAGGGCGGTGGCAATAGAGCAAGTCCACGTAATCCAGTTCCAGGCGTTTCAATGATCCGTCGATCCCTTCGATCAGACGCTTGCGGTTGAGTGTATTCTTTTCGTTGATCCCGTCAAAGAGACCCCAGTATAGTTTCGTTGAAACCAGGTAGCTGCTGCGCCGCCAGCCAAGTTTTTTCAGGGCATAGCCCATCACCTCTTCTGAACGACCGCCCGCGTACACTTCGGCGTTATCGAAGAAGTTGACTCCCGCATCATAAGCCGCCGCCATACAGTCCACCGCGGCTTCATTCCCCACCTGGTTGTGAAAGGTGACCCACGATCCCAGCGAAAGCACACTGACCTGGATGCCGGTTTTACCTAAATAACGATATTCCATTTGAGCTGCCTCCTGCATATAATATTATGTCTATTGTATCATCACCGATTTTGGACACGGAGTTGGCATGCAAACACTGCAACTTGCATCTCTGGATGAATGGCGTGACTGGTTGAGCGAACATCACGACGCAGCGACCGAGGTGTGGCTGGTGTATGACAGGCAGGCGCCTGGTGTGCAATATGAAGAAAGCGTGGAGGAGGCGTTGTGCTTCGGTCGGGTAGACAGCCTGATTAAAAACCTTGATGCGCAGCGCCACGTCCGCAAGTTCACGCCGCGCAAACCGGGCAGCAAGTGGTCAGCCTTGAACATCAGCCGCGCGGAACGCATGATCGCGCAGGGGCGGATGACCGAAGCAGGCAGGCTGCAGTTCGAGGCGGGTAAGGCGCACCTGGACCCGCATACTCCCTCACGCAAGGAGCAGATGGAAGCCTGGCGACTGGAGTTGATCGAGAGAATGGATGCCGGGACGTTGGACCATTATTCCGCGCTGCCGCCCTCCCTGCAATGCCAGTACGCCGGCTGGGTGATGAGCGCTAAATTGGAAGAAACTCGTCGCAAGCGGCTGGCGGAATTAAGCGCCACACTGGCAAAGGGGGAAAGGCTGGGTTTGAAATAATTGACTGCTTGTTAACCAGGTTCAGCCGATGATCTCCAACAATTGGCTTACGTCTTTCACCAGGTGATTGGGCTGGTAACCAGACAGGGCGTCGCTGTCAGCAAACCCCCAAGTTACAGCGGCGCAGGGGATGCCCGCTTTGCGCGCTGCTTCAATGTCGCGTATCTCGTCGCCGATGCTGAGCGCTTCGCCGGGTTTCACACCTGCCAGGCGCAGCGCCTTGCGCAACCGGGGGGCTTTACCTAAAAGACCACTCTGACACTCGTAAATGGAGAAAAGCCGGCACAATTCTTCACCAAGCACCGTGGTGATGTTGTGCAGCGCGTTGGAGGAAACTACAGCCAGCTTGATCCCGCGCCCGGCAATCTCGCGGATAACCCGGTCGATCCCTTCGAACAGGGAGATGCTTTCGATGTTGTTGCACAACAGTCGCTGCGATTCACGGGTCATCAAGGGCAGTTTCCAGAGCGGGATATTGTACATTTTGATGATCTTCGCGGGGCTGTAGCTGCGCAGCAGCGGGATCTCGTTTCTGTCCAAGCGGTGGGTGCCAAATTTTTCTGACAACTCATCCATAATGCTCAGCGTAAACGGCAACGTGTCTGCCAGCGTTCCATCAAAATCGAAGATCACAAGTTTGGGTGGGGTGCCGTTCATCCACCCATTATAACGGCTAGATGTCGATATCTTTCTATACCAAATCTTCACATCTTCCTCCCCGTTCTCAGGTATCGTTGGCGGGAAGAAAGGGATTTGGGATTATGCATATGAAACAAAATAAACAGACTAAGAACTGGTGGATCGACGCGCTGATGTTCATCGGCTACCTGTTGTGTTTTTACCTTGACCTCACCGGTGTGATCGGTCATCAATGGCTGGGGGTGGGTATCGGCGTCCTGGTGTTTCTGCACACCTGGCTGCACTGGGACTGGGTCAGCGCAGTGACCAGGCGCTTCCGTAACGGCACCAGCGCGAAAAACCGTTGGTATTACCTGATCAATGCGTTGATACTTTTCGGGTTTATCGTTATCCTCGAGACCGGCGTGGTGATTTCCACCTGGCTGAACCTTAACCTGCCTAACTACCCCGCCTGGCTGGATATCCACCTGTACGCCTCTTACATTACCCTGGGGCTGCTGGTACTCAAAGTTGGGCTGCACTGGCGCTGGGTGGTCAACACGGCTGCCAGGATCTTCAGATCAAATAAGAGGTTAGCGCCAGCCGGGCATCTCGAGCCGGTGCCAGTGCCGGTCGATACAAACAAAAGGCCAATCGACCGGCGGCGTTTTTTGGGGTTGATGGGCGTGGTCGGAGCAGGCTCCGTGCTGGCGGTGGCCAACGTGGTGCGCGCCAACGCATTGCTCAGCGATACCTCTGACGGCAATGCCTCTGCGATGGGGCTTACCGACCAGGCTGCTGTGCAAGCCTCCGTAACGACGACGTCTACCACTACCGTAGAGGAAACCTCTGTTGCAATAGAAACTGCGACAGCCTCCCCGGTGATCGAACCCACTGCAATCGCAACAGTTGAACCGACCGCGGCGCCCACACTGGCTGTAGTGACGGCGTGCCAGGTGCGTTGTCCAAAGGGCTGCTCTTACCCCGGGCGCTGCCGGCGCTACGTTGACCAAAACGGCAACCGCTTGTGTGACCTGGGAGAGTGCCTGTAAATCTAAGCAAACACTCTCGGGTCCCTTGTCACCGGCAGAATCGGTCGCCTTGACCGATCCGGTGTTTTAACCTACCATTGATGGCACAGGAAAGGGATGAATTTATGCATGGATTACGACGCTGGGCGAACACGGATAGCACCAAACTCAACCTCAGCTGGCCGTTGATCCGGCGAATCTACAGTTACGCCCGCCCTTATGGTTACAAGTTAACCGGCATCCTGCTGATCATACTGGTCACCTCAGGGCTGCACCTGTTGAACCCGCTCATCATGCGGGAAATGATCGACCGCACCATCCCTTCCGGGGATACCAGGCGGCTGATCTTGCTGGCGGTGGCGCTGCTGGTGATGGCGATGCTGAATAATGGTTTGCTGGTCGTTCAGCGCTGGTTAAGCTCGGCAGTGGGTGAGGGGGTGATCACCGACCTGCGCGTGGCGCTGTACTCCCACCTGCAGCGCATGTCGCTACGCTTCTTTGTCAATACCCGGGTCGGCGAGCTGATGAGCCGGTTGAACAATGACGTGGTCGGCGCGCAAAACGCAATCAGCAACACGATTGTCTCGATAATCTCCCAACTGGCGCAGGTGGTTGCAGTTCTGGTGATGATGTTCATTCTCGAGTGGCGGTTGACTCTCATCAGCCTGGTGGTTGCGCCGCTTTTCCTGCTAGTGGCGCGCAAGTTGGGACTTTTACTGCGTGAGATCGTGCGCAAACAATTGGAAGCCAATGCCTCAATGAACGCGTTGATGAATGAGACACTTAACATCGGCGGCATGCTGCTGGTCAAGCTTTTTGGGCGGCAGAGCATGGAGATCAGCCGATTCACCAAGCGTGCCAACCAGGTGAAGGACTACGGCATCTCCCGCGCCAGGACTGGGTCGATTTTCATAGCTTTGAGTGGATTGCTCGCGGCAGTTGGCACCGCGCTGGTGTACGGGCTGGGCGGTTATTACGTCATTAGCGGGGTTTTCACCATTGGTACGATCGTTGCTTTCAGTGCCTACATGGTCAGCCTTTACAACTCTGTGCAGGCGTTGGCGAACGCGCCCGTCGAGTTCGCCTCTTCGATGGTCAGCTTTGAGCGCGTTTTCGAAGTGATCGACCTGCCCCGGGAGATCGATGAGAAACCGGACGCGCTGGAGCTAGGGGTAGTCAAAGGAGAGATCAGGTTTGACGATGTCACGTTTGCCTACGAAGCCGGGGACGAGCGATTCCTCAGCGATGTGCACCGATACGGCAGTGTGGATAGCGTTACCACCACGCTTTCAGAAGGCAGCCGCGAACCTGAAGATGAGCATCATTCGCAAGCCCGCGGGAATGCCCTGGAAGAGGTCAGCTTTTGCGTTGAGCCCGGGCAGCTGACCGCGCTGGTGGGTCCCAGCGGGGCGGGGAAAACCACGCTCACCTATCTCATCCCGCGCCTGTATGATCCGACCAGTGGCAGCATCCGCATTGATGGCATCGACCTGCGTGATGTAACGATCGACTCCCTATCCAGGCAGATTGGCATGGTTACGCAGGAGACCTATCTGTTCCACGACACGATTCGCACCAACCTGCTCTATGCACATCTGGATGCCACGCAGGCGGAAATCGAAGACGCCTGCCGCGCAGCGAATATTCACAATTTCATCAGCGATCTCCCGGACGGGTACGACACGGTGGTGGGAGAGCGTGGTTACCGCCTGAGCGGCGGTGAAAAACAACGCCTCTCGATCGCACGGGTCATTCTCAAGGATCCGCGTATCCTGGTCTTGGATGAAGCCACCAGCAGTCTGGATAGCGAATCAGAGGCCTTGATCCAGGAAGCGTTAAAGCGGGTGATGCGAGAGCGTACCAGCATCGTCATCGCGCACCGCCTGAGCACCATCCTGGCGGCTGACCTGATCCTGGTCGTTGACCGCGGCAGGGTGGTGGAGCAGGGAGACCACACCGCGCTGCTCAAACGTGAAGGGCTGTACGCCTCTCTCTACCGCACCCAATTTCGCGGGAACACTTAATTAGACAAAAAATAGTCCGGCGCAGGTCACGTGCCGGACTGTTATGCAGACCATGAGCTGTTATTAGTGGGGAATGAACTCCAGGTTGGTGGTGGTGCATGTGCCCTTGAGATCGTCCATCGAGCAGATGAGGATCTCTGATTTCACGGTCTTCCATGTGGGGTCGCTGGTGAATTCACCGGGTTGGCAGGTGGAAACGGTCATCGTCACGCCCTTGGTGATCTCCGCCAGCACGGCGTACTTCGCACCAGCGCTCCACTGGGTGAACGCATTGCTCTGGTGAACGAAGGGATCAGCCACACCCTCAAGGTAATTGCGAATGCGAATGGATTGCAGCGTCATGCTGCCTGTGTTGGTGATGCTGAAATTTGCTGCCCAATTTGCACCGCAGGTGGTCAACCCCGTGTAAGTCACGGTATAAACGGGTGCGGGGGGTGGAGTGTTGGTGAAGGTCGGCAAAGGCGTGGGCACCGGGGTATAGATTGGTAGAGATTTAGCATCTCCGGAAAGGGTGGCAAATTGCGACCACACCCAGCAGCCGCCCGCTTCAGCCTCGGGTGCTTTCACAAAAAAGTAATCGCCGGCAGGGTTAATGGCGATGACCTCCACAACGGCTCCGGTTTCGAATGTCTTGATATTCGGGAAATATGTGGACGCACCCCGGCGGCAGTTGGTGCTTCCGGTGAGGGTCAGGGTCAGGATAGCTGTGGTGGGCGTCAAGGTATAAGTGGCAGTCGGCGGCAGCGGCTCCTCGGTGGGTGTGGGAGTCTCAGTCGGCGGTACCGAGGCTGTCTCGGTTTGACCCACCGAAAATGCGACCGCGGTGAGCGTACCGGCAACCAGAGTTTTCAAACTATCCTCCGAGACTGGCTCAACCTGTGTGGGCAACCCCTGGCAAGAGGTCACTCCTAACGCCAGCACGCAACAAATGATCAGGATCAACTTGTGGATTTTCATTTTTCCCTTTCCTTCTAAATCAGTGTTCCGATCACGGTATGAAAGTAATCGTTCTGGTGACGTATTCGCCTTTGCGATCATCCTGATTGTACAATGTTATTCTCGCAGTAAAGACATGCCCTGCTGGATTATGATTGAACTGTCCCCCGTTGACGCAGGCAACCAGTGAACCCTCGCCGTTCTGCAAGTCTGATTCAGCATTATCCAGGTCCAGCACACACTCATCAGACGTGGTGCCGCGGAACAGGTTGGCATCGTGCAGATAACTTTTATTGATCGTCGTATCGGTGAGTACCACGCGAATCGAGCGTAATATCAAGCTGCCTGTGTTTTTAACGTACAACACTATGCCATAATTTTCCTTACAGTTGACCACACCCTCGAATCGCGCATAAAAATCGAGTGCAGCGGGGGTGCCGGTGGTCGTTGCGAATGCGGCGGTAGGTGCGCTGGAGGTGATGATGGGCAGCTGTGATAGGTTTCCATTTACCCGGGCGCTGGGTTTGGCAATCCAGCAGAACTGGCTGAAGTTTCCCGGATCGCGGATGTAGTAATACTCATCCAGCGGATCGAGCGCCATGATCTCAACCAGTTGTTCTGCCTTTATAACCACAAGGGTTGGGTACGCCCAATGGGGGCCAGTCCGGCAATCCGTTTCGCTGGGCAGGGTGAGCCATACCCCGGCAAGTGTGGGGGTGACGTTTGGCAACGGGGTCCTCGTGGGTGTGGCGGTCGCCGGAGCCGTGGTCGGCGAGAGCGGTGTGGAGGTGACCGTGGGGATGATGGCGGTCAGCGTACCCGCGGCGTGCGTACCCACCAGGCTGTCGGCAACAGCAGTCTGCACCACCGCCTGCTTGAGCTGTTGCTGGGTGCCGGGCAGGGCGCATGCGCTCAGTGCAAGGCTGCAAACTACCAGGTAAAACAGGCCTAGGGCAATTCTCTCAGTACTGTGCTTTTTCATTTTTGCTATCTAATGATACCTACTCAAGCTGAGATTTACAACCGGCGGAGCATCTGTTCTACACTACTCCGCTGATACGGGGTTGTTAAAAGGGTGAAATGCCTTAAAAGCATTGATGGACGTACGCGTCAACCGCTCGCTCAACGGGCTGATGAGATACGCCTCGCCGTTGCGGTGAAGGATTGGGATGCGCCGGTGGATTGCCGCGTAATGTTCGCGCGTTTCAACCGAAAGCTCAATGTAGCTGTCCATGTCCTCAAGCCAGGTGGAAAAGAGTTTATCGAATGCAGTGAAAAACTGGCTGCGGTACTCCGCGGATACCATCCCCAGGTTGCTGATTACCCAGCACTTAGCGGTGAATTCCCAATCATAGGTCATACCGATGAAACGGAAATCGGATGTCAAGTAAGGGAAGAATGGGAACTGGCGGCAGCTGACCGCCCTGTAATCGCGCTGACAGAATGGTGGCCCCTTGCAAGCCAGCAGGCAAAGATGCGGCGGGGTTTGCGCAAGCAATTGCTCACGGTTGTTATCCTCGCCAGCGCATTCATCACCGCGCCAGCTATGCCAAAGGTCGGTGGATTTGTTGAGATACTGCCATTCTTGCTGGTACGCCACGGGCACTGCGCTGCAGCTATCACAGCAGAACGGGATGCCGTTGGGATTGTGGGGCGCGCACATTACGCCGCAGTCGATGGGTGTGGTGGGGGCGTTGAATCCGTCGTATAAAACGCGGAAATCGAAGGCGGGTCGGCGCGGCATGATTAGGTGCTTAAGGTACGATGGGTTCTTCGGGCGCGGGTTGAAAACGTTCCTGGCGGCCGAGCCTGAGATGCAGCGCGTAATACGCCAGCGCGGAAACCAGGCACAATACCCCGCCGATATACCACAACAGGTCGGGGTTTAGGTTGTCGAGGATCAACCCGGCAGCGCCCGGCCCGATGGTAGCCGGGATTGACCAGGTGACACCAAACATACCCATATAGCGGCCGCGCTTTTCCTCCGGCGCGAACCCCATCGCCAGGGTCTGGCTGGTGGGCACAACAATCATCTCACCGATGGTGATGACCACCACCGCAGCCACAAACAGCCAGTACACGTTCACCACGCCAAACATGGTGAACCCGATCATGTAGAACAGGGTGCCCAGCGCCATCATCTTGAAGGGTGGCTGATTTTTGATCAACCTGGTCATGCTGAATTGGAACAGGATTACCACGATGGCGCTGGCGGTGAGCAGAAAACCATAACCTCCCGGTTCGATGCCGTGGTTATCACGTAAATAGACTGAGAGGGAGTTGTACATTTGTTGATAGACGAGCCCCATCAGCATACTGGCGAGCAGGAAAGCCATGAAAGCATAATCTTTCAACACAAAGCCATAGCCTTGGAATGTTTCAAAGATGCTCTCGGTTTGGGTGCCGGGGTGAGTTTCAGGCTTAGTTTCCGTAATGAGCAGATAGAAGAGGAATGCCACAACGCAGCTGATGACGGCATCGATGATGAAGAGCATCAGGTACGATCTGCCGGCGATGAAACCTCCAACGGTCGGACCGATGATCCAGGCCAGGTTCCCGACCACACGCATAATGCCGAATCCTTCCTGGCGCTGGTGGTCGGGCAGGATGTCGCCAATCATGGCATTGTGCGCGGGTCCGGCGATATCAGAAAGCAGCCCGATAAAGACGGCGAGCGGAATGAGCACGGAAAAACTGTTGACGAACCCCAGAGTCAGCGTGCTGAGTGCGCTGAAGATCAAGCCGAAGATGATCAATTTTCGACGGCCGAATTTATCGGTCAATGCGCCGCCGATCATCTGCCCGAATAACCCCGCGATGGAAAACAATCCTAGTACGACACCGGCTTCGGTCATGCCCACAGCAAACTTCTGGGTGATGTAAAGTGAAAAGAACGGCCACAGCATAGTGCCGCCAACGTGATCGATGAAGGACACGCCAACGACCAGCCAGAATTTACGTGGAAATTCCCTGGCAATCTTCTTGAGGTTAATATTGAGCATAATGAAAGACTTTCTCTATAAAGAATTGGAATAATACCACCATATCCTGACGCTGAGGGGTGGGATTTGTTCCGCGAGAAAGCCCGATGAAATTAAAAAACCCCAGCCGCGATCAACACGCGCAGCACAGCGCACTCGCGTGCCAGCCAGAAAAGCGGTTGAGCTCCTGGTTGTTGTATCAAGACTTCGTTATTTTGCAGAGCGTCGCGCGGCGCAACCCACCGGGGGGTAAACCCGAGTTCTTTTTCATAGGGGTCTAATGAGAGAGAGACCTGCCCGTCAGACAACTCACAAAGGTAATAAAAGGAGATCATGCGGAAAACTGAGGTTTCTGCCCATTTGAGGAAATCCAGCTCAATACACGTTCCAAGCAGGGTCTTGATCTGCTTAAGGGAATACCCGGTTTCTTCAAGTATTTCCCGCTTCAATGCCAGCCTGTGCGATTCACCTGGCTGCACGCCGCCGCCCGGGAACTTGTAATCCCCCTCCGTTTCAGAAAAGGTCATCAGGTATTGACCATTCTTCACCACCACAGCGCGCACCGCGCGGCGTAAGTAAGCGGGGTGCTGCCGCGTTTGACCGCTCTCACGCACCATCGCCAATGAAAAGGGCGGAGGATAAGTTTCGACTTCGATATTCATTCTTAGTTCCTGAAAGCTCGCGATTATTCGTATAATCAAGATACCATGGATTTATTGAAAACAGATCGGAGGGCAACATGAGTGATATTCTCGTTTCCATTATCGTCATCATTGTTGTAGCGCTTGCCATCGCGGTGATTTTTGTACTCACGAGCAGGAAGAAGCTTGCCACTGAAAACGCGCTGCAGCAACTGGCGGATAAGTCTGGGTGGAAATTCGAGAAGGTTAACCACTCACAGCAAAATGGGTATATCTTCAGTACAGAAGACTGGATCCTCGAAGCGCTGGTCTCGACCTCCAATACGTCGAGCGAATCTGGATCATCGGCAATCTCTTTTAACAACACGTGGCGTACAACGCGCGTCACATCACCGGCGGGGATCGTGTTGATTGGTTCAAAAATGCCTTCGGTCAACCTGGGTGGATTGGGAGAGCTCATTTTCCAAAAAGGGTTGCAACGGATGCTCGGCACTGAAGCTGACCAGGCGGTTGGGTTGGAGGAAGTATTTGTGGGGCGCACCTCTTTCCGAGATCGCTTCTCGGTGTGGGCAACCGACCAAGATAACGCCGCACACCTGCTTACCTTTGAAATTGAAAATGCGCTGTTGAATTGGAAATTCAAGGAAATTCCGGTCATCAAGTTTTCTGCCGCCGGGGTGATGATCATCAGCCGGCAGGAGCGACTGGATACACCGGAAAAGGTGCAAGCACTGATCGACTTGGGCGAAGCAGTATTGAGCCATTAAAGGGATTCGCCCCTGCTTACTGAAACCGCTTGATAAGTATGGGGTTAAACCATCAACGCGCGATTTTTATGATAAAGCGGATATAATCTATCGAACTCTTTACTGGTATTACTGGAGAAGAAATGCCTGAATTACTGGTTGCATTGATTACAGGATTCACCACTGGTGGCCTGAGCTGCATGGCTGTGCAGGGTGGGCTTTTGGCGAGCACACTTGCCAATCAAATTGAAGCCGATCTGTCTCAGCAGGGAAAACGCAGTAAGCGCACAAAACCCCGCAATATCAAGATCGCGCTTCCCATCCTCCTTTTCCTGGTCAGCAAACTCATCGTCTATACTCTACTCGGCGCGCTGCTGGGCGGTTTGGGGCAGCTGTTGCAGCTCACGCCAACCGTGCAAGCGGTATTGCAGTTTCTGATCGCCGTATTCATGATCGGTAACGCGCTGCGCATGTTGAACGTTCACCCGTTCTTCCGTATCTTCTCCTTTGAACCTCCGGCTGCGGTAACGCGCTTCATCCGTCGCAAGGCGCGCGGTGAGGCAGCCTGGTCCACGCCGGTTTTGCTGGGAGCATTGACCGTGCTCATCCCCTGCGGGGTGACGCAAACCATCCTGGCGGCCGCCATCGCTGCTGGGAATCCATTCTTCGGCGCGGCGCTGGTTTTTGCCTTTACCCTGGGTACCAGCCCGGTATTCTTTGCCCTGGCATACGCAGCTACCAAGCTGGGCTCCCTACTTGAAAAACACCTGGTCAGGATCACCGCCGCTACGCTCATCATCCTGGGCATTCTCGCATTCGACACCGGATTGAACCTGATGGGGTCGCAATTTTCGCTCACCCGCGCGGCTTCATCTGTCGCCAACGAGGTATTCAACGGCGGGGAAAAGGTAGGAACCGCACAGGATGGGACACTTGTGTTAAACGTGATCGATAAAGGTTATCGCCCACGCCGTCTGCACGCGCCAGCTGACACCCCCGTGACCCTTAGTCTCGTGACCGATGAGGTGTACTCCTGTTCCCGCGCTTTTCTCATCCCGGATATTGACTTTGGCGTCATCCTTCCTGCCAGCGGCACAGAAGTCGTGGAAATTCCACCTCAGGCGCCGGGGACGGTGATGCCCTTCACCTGCTCAATGGGTATGTACACCGGCGAGATCATCTTCGATTTGTGAAGGGAGTGACTTTCATGATCGTCAGTCATTTCAAAGTTGAGGATATGCATTGCGTCAACTGCGCCATGCGCTTGCAGGAGCTGGAGGAGACGCTACCCGGTGTGAAGACGGTGGAGGCCTCTTACCGTAAAGCAAAAATGACCGTGGTCTACGACGAAACCACGGTCAGCATTGACCAAATTATCTCAGCGGTACACGCATTGGGTTACACCGCGAAGCTTGAATCCGACTGAACCCAATCTCGGTTCTTTATTCAGAAACCGCCTCGGTGATGGTAATCGATTCGATCACATCGCCCGTGAAATCCGGGTTGCGCTGGGGGTCGCGCAGCGTGATGTTTTTCACCACATCCATCCCGCTGATCACCTGCCCGAAAATCGTATAGTCCGCGCTTTTCAACGGCACGGGGTTGAACGTGATGAAGAACTGGCTGCCGTTGGTATTCAGTCCGGCATTCGCCATCGCCACCACGCCCTCCTTATCGAAAGCCAGGTCGCTGACCTCGTTGTCAAACTGGTAACCGGGGCCGCCAAAGCCTGTGCCAGTGGGGTCGCCTGTCTGCGCCATGAAGTCCTTCAGCACACGGTGGAAGGTGACGCCATTGTAGTAACCGTCCAGTGATAGGGCAACAAAGTTGTTGACCGTGACGGGCGCTTTATCCGCATAAAGCCGGATTACGAATTCACCGCCCTTGGCCATTTTGACCGTCGCCAGGTATTGTTTGCTCGTATCGATGATCATCTCCGGTGCTGCTGCATACTGATTAGTAGTTGGTGCAGTGGGACTGGCAGCAGTTTCATTGGCGGCATCTTTCCTTATCAGAGTGCCCACCAGGATAGCCACACCAACCACGGCAAAGACCATCAGTATCATGGTCAGGTCGGAATATTCGCGCTTCTTTTTCACGGCTGCCCTTTTAGTAGATTGTTTTTGAGCGGATGTGGGTTTCTGTTGACTCTTTTTGGTCATTTCATCACCTGTAGTTCAGGATTTATGGAGGATCTCTTTTTCCGTGGTGGTGATCTCCTGCATCAAATGTTCTACCTCAGCCTTAGTCTCCGCTGAGGCGTTGGGCATGAACTGCACGAATTTCACCAGGTCGCGCGCCTGGCGCAGAGTATCCTTCACCGATGCGGTGTAACTCAGGTCCATCCAGCCGCGTTCAGTCGGTAGAGGGATAGACCGCGCTTTTTCGATTAGGGCGCGCGCCTTTTTGATCCGCTCAGTTGTCGGGATCACCTTGGCCATTTTTTCCTCCAGTTAATTGGAATATTTATAGCACAGACGCAGAAAACCGTGGGTGGTTTCGCCGTGATTAACGCCGCCAACCAAGCAGGTCGGGGAAAGAGTAACGATGCAAGCCTCGTGTGGTGTAGGCGGTTGCATGGATGATGGCATCAGCGGCATTGATGCCACTGCGGATCGCTGGAGATGAACTGCGCAAGTAGTAGGAATGACCAACGGGACGAAAGTCGTGTCCGCGTACAAGATCGTAACGCTCCAGCTTATCGACCAGCAGTTCCCAGTGGCGCTTCAGGTTGT
>JBCFBD010000116.1:0-4361 GCA_038562455.1 Anaerolineaceae bacterium
GTTGCCATATCGAGCATGCCCATCGCGCGCAGTTCCTCAGCCGATTTATCAGAGGGTTTAAGGCTGCCGATGTAAAAGGTCTTGAGCATTAAGCCCAATGCGGCGAAATCTTCCTGCGCCTTTACGCGCACGCCGGTGCCTAATTCTTCGGTGTCCCCGATCATCTCCAAAACATTCTTCCGTCCACCGGTTTCACCGAGCAAGTCCTGAATCTTGGAGAGCAGCATGGTGCGCAGTCGATTTTCAATATCAGCCATGCGGTAGGTGCCCTGTGCGCCAACCACCAGGGAGACGAATTGTTGAGCATCCGCGATCTGGAAGCTATACGTGCCGAAACCTTGCAGCAGCGCGATCCCCAACCCTACTCCCTGGTTGCGAACCAGGATCGGTTGCGGGGTTCCCCATTTGCGATCGACGAATTCCCGCATCGAAACATAATACACCTCAGCGGTGAAAGGCGTGCGGTCGTTGAACGCCTTGCCGACCAGATCAACTAGCAATGGGATGTTGGCGGTCACAATTGTGTGGCGCCCCGGGCCGAACACATCCAGGGCTTGTCCATCGCGCATGAAAACCACGCGTTGTGATTCACGCACAATAATCTGCGAGCCGATGCGTAAATCAGCTACTCCGGTTTCCGGAAAGCGGTGCACCAGTTCATCCGTCATCTCGCTAGGGTATTCAACTACATCAAAAATTCTGGCCATTTTTACTCCCTTATGGAAAGTCAATTATTGCGGCGATCACTCACCAAATTTCAACAATTCAGCCCGTTGATTGAAAGCGTCCAGGCTGTCCTGTGCCTTTTGATTGAGATTACGAATGGAAGCCGGGAAGCCGTCGGTGCCGATCGAAACCTCCAAATTGTCGATCGCGCCGGTAACTTCATCTGCCATTTCCAGCAACGTCAGGTCATATTGGTAAACTTTTTCAAGTTCCTCTTCTTTGACCTTCACTGCGTCAAATAGGCCAGCGTAGCCATAAGCCGCGGTCTTGACACGGTCGATAAACTGCCGCAAGCGGATCGCCCCGATCTCAATATCATCTAACACGTCCAAATTGCCGCTGCTAACCAGGTCGCGCTGGATGGCGGAAAGCCGCTGCCACTGCGCCTGGTACTTGCCGGCAATCGTCTCACGCAACAACTTATCCGCCGCCCGCCGGTCAGTACGGATAAAATATCCCTTGAATCCAGGCAACTTCGCGAGCAGCTTTTTTAAAGCGTCTTGTTGAGATACCACGCGTTCATAAAGATCACTCATTCGCTTCCTCCAATCTAAGAGTGCAAAACTGACTTCCACTTTATTTACCAATAATTATACGGAAATAATTGCAAAAAGATGTGACGTGTTTGCAGATTTTTTAACTCATTTTATGTCTAACTTGCTATACTAATATATATTATTTTCTTTATTAGAGAAAGAGGCATCATCATGTTATACGTTGCAAATGAAAAAGGCCAGGGATTGGTCGAATATGCTTTAATCCTATTATTGATTGCCATAGCGGTATTGGCAGTAGTCGGGCTTTTTGGGCAACAGCTGGTTTCAGCTTACCAGAGTTTTCTCGATGAATTTCCTGGTTAATAATTTGTATGATCCTGGATTGTTAAGAATTTGTTAAGAAAAATGCTTGATTAATTTATGAATCACTCTATAATGAATATATCCAAAATTTCAAAGAAAGGAGGAAATAAGCCATGTTGTTCGCAGCGAAGGAAAAAGGGCAAGGTTTAGTTGAATACGCATTGATTCTCGTTTTGATCGCCATCGTCGTGATTGTGGTGCTTGGTTTACTCGGAGACGAAGTGAACAATGTCTTCCAAACTATCCTCTCTGGTTTACAGGGTGGATCGTAAACCTAAACTAGTTTGATTCGTTGAAAGGCTCTGAAACCAGAGCCTTTCTAATTTGTTAAGTAATCTGCAAGTAACGCGCGGGTATATCCCGCGTATATTTTTGCCATTTGCCGTATAATAACCTTGATTTCCCTGCTTTTGAATCGATACCAGGAGGGCTGAATGGCTGCACCCAAAAAACGTTCTGGAAGAATTGTAATTTATGTCTTGCTGATCTTGATCGCCGCTGTATTTTTAGCATATCTCATTCTCACGCGCGGCTTTGGAGGACAATCCAACACGCCCGAACCGACCGCCACACCGCCGTATGAAGCCGTGCAGATCGTCGTATCTTCACAATCCATCGCGCGTGGTCAGGTGATTTCTGGTGACATGCTCACAACAATTCAATATCCAAAATCGGAGCTGGTAGCCGGTACCTTTTTTACCAACGTGAATGATGCCATCGGCGCCAAAGCTAAGTACAACATTGAACCTGGTGTGCCGCTCACTTCCAGCATGGTGCTCCACGTGGGTAGCGGTTCGCTGGCTGCTAATGAAATCCCCGCGGGTATGACTGCGTATTCACTGGCAGTCAGCCCTGAAACCGCGGTAGCTTACGCGCCGCAATCTGGTGATCACGTGATGGTCATCGCCTGTTTGTTGATCTCGGATCTCGATACTAATTACCAGACTCAGTTGCCCAACAACACCACCTATGTAATACGTGCCGGGTTCGGTAGCACTGAGAATGGAATTACTGAGTCCATGGTGGTGGCCCCTTATGCCCCTGGAGTAGGTTCGTCGCGTGGACGGTTCGAGATCGAAGGCACCACCAATGAACCGATCTATATCGTGCCGTCCGAAGAGCAGCGGCCACGCCTGGTTTGCCAGACCGTTCTCCAGGATGTAACCATCCTAAATGTCGGTATGTTTGAAATGGAATCTGATGATGTCGTTTCACCTACTGAACCGACTCCGGTGGTGGCTACTGAGCAAGCCGAACAGACCGGAAGCAATTATCCGGGTTCCATCACCCTGATTGTCTCGCCGCAGGATAACCTGATCCTCAACTACCTGGCATTATCAGGGGCGCAATTATCGCTTGCGCTGCGCAGCGCTGGAGATCAGCAAGCATTCACCACCGATCCTGTAACGTTGCAATACATTATGGACACGAAAAACATCCCTGCCCCGGCAAAGATACCGTATGGCGTTGCACCTCGGGTTGATGCCCTTGTTTACCCATCCTTCAATGACTATATCCTTACCACACCCTGATTCATGAGGGGATGAAATCAGGAGAGTACATGACCGATCAGGATAGAATCAGCGTTATCGTTGTTGACGACATTGATGAATCACGCGAGATGATCTTACGTATGCTTCAGTTTGATCCATCGATCCATGTAGTCGGTACCGCCCGCACAGGCTTGGAGGCGATCGAATCGGCTCAAAAATTGATGCCGGATGTTGTGGTTATGGATATCAATATGCCGGACATGGATGGAATCAGCGCCACCGATGCGATCCATAAGAAAGTCTCTTTCGTCCAGGTTGTAATCCTGTCGGTGCAGAACGATGCGAATTACATGCGCAAAGCCATGCTCGCCGGTGCGCGAGATTTCCTATCAAAACCGCCCATGATCGATGAGTTGATACAAGCTGTCAAGCGCGCTGGTGAACTTGCGCACGAAGAAAAAACTCGTTTCGTCGCGCCTTTCCAGGCTGGTCCTCTCTCAGCACCCGCTTTACAGGGTGGCGCAAATCCGCAAATTTCCCTGGGCAAGGTCATCACTATCTATAGCTCAAAGGGTGGAGTCGGATGCACCACCATCGCCGTGAACCTTGCGACGGCGTTGAAAACCGTGAATAACAAGGTTGCGCTGGTTGATGCGAACCTCTTATTTGGAGATGTTGCTGTTTCTTTGAATGAGCACAACAAGAACACTTTTCTCGAGTTGCTCGAAAAATCCAACGAGCTTGATCCTGACATCATTGAAGACGTGATGATCGTGCATGCCAATACAGGTTTGCATATCATGAGCGCTCCCAAACTTCCAGAGCTGAACGAATCCGGCCACAGCGATTCGATGTCAAAGATCCTGACCTATTTACGGCAACTGTATCACTACATAATCATCGACACGACGCCATATCTCACCGATATGGTTCAAACCTGCCTGGATATCGCTGATTACATCATTTTGGTGACCACGCAGGATATTCCCACGATCAAGAACACCAATCAGTTCCTCTCACTCGCTGATGCCTCAGGCATCGGTCGGGACCGCATCCTTTTCGTAATGAATCGTTATGACAAACGGATTCCCATTACACCCGAACGCATCGGCGAAACACTTAAGCAACCTGTTTTAGTCACCATCCCCTTTGAAGACCGCACCATTAGCAATGCTGTAAATCGAGGCATACCCTTCGTAACCGATAACAAGAACCTGTTAGCTTCAAAAGCGATTAATTCGCTGGCTGACCTTATTCTTGAGAAGAACGAAGCTGAAGGGTC
>JBCFBD010000117.1:0-4284 GCA_038562455.1 Anaerolineaceae bacterium
ACAAGGAGTGCTCTTGTGGTGCAGCTTATTGCGAAGCGATTGATGCTGTTCGTTTTTATCTTCAAGCTGGTGGTGCACGAGCGCCTGATCCAGAAGGGATGCCACCTTGTCCTATCTGTGGCAGCAAGACTTACCGCGATCGAAATTGGGATGGTAAGTACACCAAGGAATTGGGGTGGCGCTGCACAAAAGGCGGCCTGCGTCATTTCCTGGATGCAAAAGCTGAAAGGATAAAAAAGAACCTTGCAGAAAACCCCTGGCTCATACCTCCCGCACCTGGATACCCAGGTGTGCGGCGCGATGAATTGATGACCTGGGAAGAATGCGAAGCAATCAGCCGCAAGGTATTTCTTGAAACCGGATACGATCCGACCGCATAAATTACAGGACCCTAATGGACCCCGCAAGGGGCAAAATGGGGGGACAGCATCCCTCCAGGGGTGGTCTGTCACCCATTTCACAGGAGACAGACATGAACAACCTACAACCGTACCTTATAGAAAGTGCACACTCTCAAACTTACAACTTTCCCCGGCTTAAGCACCTGCCCGTTCGAGAGCAGCCGGCTTTCCGGGTAAGTAAAGACTCAGACGCATGCAGCCTGGCTGAATTGCTGGCTGTCATCATTGGCGGTGCAAATCAAATCGAATCCGCCGAACGACTGCTGACGCAATTTGGCTCTATCCAGAAGATTGCCCAGGCCCATGTCAACGAGATCGCTAAAGTACCAGGGGTAAGTAACTTAACAGCCCTGCGGCTCAAAGCAGCCTTAGCACTCGGACGGAAACTGCTGCAACCAGAAGATGAACGTCCGACGATTCACTCGCCTGGAGATGCAGCTCAGATACTGATGCCGATGTTGGCGCATCGCGAACAGGAATACATGGTGGTGATGCCACTCGACACACGCAATCGCATGTTAGATGTGATCGAGATTTACCACGGCTCGCTTAATTCCTCGATGGTGCGTGTCGGTGAACTTTTCAAACCGGCATTACAACGGAATGCAGCGTCAATCCTGATCGCGCACAACCATCCCTCCACAGACCCAACCCCCAGCCCAGAAGATGTCAGTGTGACCCGAGCTATTGTCCAAGCAGGAAAACTCTTGGATGTAACCGTTGTGGATCATCTGGTGATCGGATTATCCCGCTGGGTATCCCTCAAGGAAAAAGGGTTGGGATTTTCATAATTCACAGGAGATAAAAATGGATCAACTACCCACACTACAACAACTGGAATACCTTGAATCAGGTTTCGAGGTATCCAAAATCCTGGCGCATGCCGGGTTTTCAATGGAGAAACCGGCTTTCTCAATCACATGGGGACAAATCGCCGAAGAGATCGCTCACACCCTGTCTGATCACGGATTGCCTCCAGATCGATTGGAAGAAGACTTTTTAATCGACTTGGCGCAAGGAATCCAGAAGGTTCTTCAAAATGATGACGTTCTTTTCTGGCGCAATTCCATCCGCGCATATACCACGGATCAACCCACCCTTATGGCTTTCATGAGCTCGCCAAATGAGGAAGATGACGAAGGCTCCCTCACTGAGCAATACGAAAATGCAATTCGCTTAGGGGATGACGAGGCATATTGGCCGGATGGTGGTGCATCTGCCGATTTATTCGACGAATTCTAGACCAACTAAGACACGCAGGGAAAGAAATCCTGCGTGTCTGACACAAAAACAAGGAGATACAGTATGACATGCAAAGTGATTGTTCAAAAGGGCACATTTGCCGATAGTCTGGCGATTGTCGGGCGGGCGGTAGGATCACATTCTCATTTACCAATCCTATCGAATGTGCTGCTCAATAAGGATGAAGGGCAATTACGCCTTTCTGCTACTGACCTGACTATGGGTGTTACGCTTTGGATGGATGCCAATATGGACGGCGAGTTGGGAGTAACATTGCCTGCCAAGACGTTAACCGATGTGGTCAATTCTCTGACGGAACCGGAGATCGTCTTCTCAGTGAATGGAAAACCTGAAGCATCCCTGAAATGTGGTTCTTACAAAGGGGTTGTCAAAGGAGTTGAGGCATCCGAATTTCCAGCCATCCCAGTATTTGATTTCTCAGATGGGGTATGCCTGGAAGCAAACATCCTCAGAGAGATGATTCTAAAAACGGCGTTTGCTGCTTCGATGGATGATAGCCGACCGGTTCTGACCGGAGTGCTGCTGAATATTGACGGGAAATCTGTTTCGATGGTGGCGACGGATGGTTTTCGCTTAGCAATCTGCAAAGCGGAATTACCGGTTGCTCTTGGTAAGAAACAGTTAATCATTCCCGCTTTAACCTTGAAAGAAGTGGTACGAATCTTGGGAGCTATAAAAATGTCCCAGATCACCCTCTGTCTGCCTGCCACGGGTAGTCAATTGGCGATGCGTTGCGAAAATGTTCAAATCGTTTCGCAGTTGATTGATGGGAAGTTCCCTGACTATCAGGCGATCCTACCCAAAGGATACAAAACCAGGACAGTGATTGGTGCTGTTGACTTGCTCAAAGCCTGTAAACAGGCTGGCATTATCGCCCGAGAGGGTAGTAATGTAGTGCGTTTTCACCTGAAACCTGGAATTGATCAAACGGGAAAGGTCCAACTACTATCGGAATCCGACGAAACCGGTGCGAGCGAAATCGAGCTGGATGCCACAGTTGAAGGCCAGGAATTAGAGATCGCCTTCAATGTGAAATTTCTGCAGGATGGTTTGGAAGTTATCACTACTAAAAATGTGGTCATCGAGGCGAATGCCCACAATACACCGGCCGTTATCCATTCGACAGGAGATGAGGAGAATTTATACGTTTTGATGCCTATGCATATTGATGGAAAATAGAAAAGAATGGGGGAGCGTTTGCTCCCCCATAAAGCGAGAAAAATGTATCAAACCATCATCAAGTATATTCATGGAAAGCATTTACTTACCAGCATTCCTACTCAGAGAATGATTTTCTAACCTGCACAACAGGAAAGCTTATCCACGTCTTTTGTAAAGGATAACGCTGCCAGTTTTAATCCTTCAACTTGTGTCAGATAAGGGAATAGTGTCTCGGTAAGATCGGACACTTTCAGCCCAAACTTGACTGCCATGGTTGCTGTTTGAATAACCTCGCCTGCTTCGGCTGCTAAAACATGAACTCCTAGGATAGTACCTGAGCGATTATCGACGACCATCTTAATCAAACCACGGACATCCCTAGCTGCCAACGCCCGGGGGACATACTCTAAAGGCAGGATTTTTACTTTTACTTCATATCCTTGATGTTTTGCATTTTCTTCTGTAAGGCCAACAGTTGCTATTTGAGGATCAGTAAAAATGACTCCTGGCAAAGCTGATAAATCCAGAGGCTTCTGGTTTCCATTCATTGCATTAATGACAGCTAACGTACCGCTTGCTGCCGCCACATAAACGTAATCAGGGTTCGGGGTTACATCCCCAGAAGCGTAAATAATTGGATTGGAAGTTTGTTGAAACTCGTTTACGATGATCGCTCCATTATGGTCCTGTTTCACGCCAACCTGATCCAACCCTAGACCAATCGTATTGGGCTGGCGTCCTAAAGCAACCAGGATTTGGTCCGCTTCAAACGCCCGGGATTGCCCCATTAATCTGGTATGAACTGAGCGGATTTCTCCCTCCCGACTCACACGCTCTATCTCAACGCCTGTGAGGATTGTTATCCCTTCCTGCTCCAAATACTCCTGAATTGCACGTCCAATTTCTGGTTCGTGGTCCGGCACCAGACGGGGGCTGCGTTGTAGGATGAGCACTTTCACACCCAAGCGCGCCATCGTTTGACCCAATTCCAGCGCCACCGCACGCCCTCCCAATATAATGAGGGATTTGGGTAATTCATCCAGGTCCATTAGAGTGGTGCTGGTGAGTGGTTGGGCTTCCGTAAGGCCAGGAATTGGCAGGACTCGCGGCTGAGAACCGGTCGCAATCACATAGCGTAGCGCTCGGTAAGATTTATCGCCAACATGTATGGAACCATCAGCGGCAAATGTAGCATATCCTTTGATCAACTTAATGTTCGGATAAGCATCCAAAACATTCACATATTTCTTCTGGCGTAAACCTTTGATCAATTCATCTTTTTGGTCTCGAACCACATGCCAATCGAGGTTTGTCTGAGATGTTTTAACCCCTAAGAAGGGATGGTAACCAGCATTATGCCAGGCTTCCGCTGCTCGGATGAGTGTTTTGCTGGGTACACAACCAACATTTACGCAGGTACCACCAATTGTCCCGCCATTGATGATTCCTACCCGATAAC
>JBCFBD010000118.1:0-4274 GCA_038562455.1 Anaerolineaceae bacterium
GGGTTTCGATGCCTGTGTTCTGGTTGGGGCTGCTTTTAGCCTATTTCTTTGCCCTCACACTCAAAGGAACGCCGTTCGTTCTGCCTCCGTCAGGCAGGTTCTCTGCTGGCTTATCGCCGGTCGACCTGGCGATATTCTGGAACCTGGAAGACCTGACCGGTTTGAAAGCCTTTATCGTTGCATTAATGTCCAACACTGTGCTGGTCAATGTGATCATCACCGGTGACTGGCCTTTGTTCTGGGATTCGCTGCGCCACTTGATCCTGCCTGCTGTGGCGGTGGGCACCATCCCTATGTCGATCATCGCGCGCATGACCCGCTCGAGCCTGCTCGAGGTGGTGGGGCTGGATTACATCCGCGCCGCGCGCGCCAAGGGCATGACCGAAAACCGCGTGATTCGCAAACACGCCATGCGCAACGCGCTCATCCCAATTGTCACCATTATCGGTATTGAAACCGGCAGCCTGCTTTCCGGCGCGGTGCTCACTGAAACGGTGTTCAACCTGCCAGGTTTTGGCACCGGGTTGGTCTCCGCCATTCTTGCGCGGGATTACCCGGTGGTGCAGGGCTTCACCCTGGTGATCGCCACGATCTTTGTGCTGGTGAACCTGATCGTGGATATCTCGTACGCATACCTTGACCCCCGCATCAGGCTGGATTAGGTGGAGCTGCCATGGACAACACATCAGAACTGACCGAGATCGTCACCAAATCAAGCCGCAAATCGCCCACTCGCGAAGCGCTGCGCCACCTGTGGCGCCACAGCTCCGGTAAGGCAGGCATCATCATTTTAGGCTTGCTTGTTCTTATTGCCATTTTTGCCCCGTTGATCGCGCCGTATAATCCCACCCAGTTATTGAAGAGTGAAAAGCGGCGCGACACACCCTGCATCCATTTACTAGGATGCCCGGCGGAGCGCGAGCAGCACCTGTTTGGTATCGACGGCAACAGCCGCGACCTCTTCTCGCGCGTCATCTACGGCTCACGCCTCTCACTGCAGGTGGGCGTGGCTACCATGGCTTTCGCCATCCTCATCGGCACACTGATTGGGGCAGTTTCGGCGTACGCTGGCGGCTGGGTGGATAACATCCTCATGCGCACAATGGACGTGCTGATGGCGTTCCCAAGCCTGCTGCTGGCGATCGCCATCGTGTCGATCTTAGGCACCGGGCTAATCAACGCGCTGCTCGCCATCGGTATCGTCTCCATCCCGCGCTTCGCGCGCCTGGTGCGCTCTACCGTGCTCACGGTCAAGGACCTTGAGTTCGTGCAAGCTTCGCGCGCCATGGGCGCCTCAAGCTTGCATATATTGTTCAAGCGCATCCTGCCCAACGCAGTCACTCCGCTCATCGTACAGGGCACACTGGGCATTGCCACCGCCATCCTGGATGCCGCCGCGCTCTCGTTCCTGGGGCTGGGCGCTGAACCGCCGCGTCCTGAGTGGGGCTTGATGTTGGGCGAGGAAAAGAACAGCATCTTCAGCGCCCCGCACCTGGTCATCTTCCCGGGCATCGCCATCATGTTCACCGTGCTGGGCTTCAACCTGCTGGGAGACGGCTTGCGCGACACCCTCGATCCGCGCCTGACGCGGGCAGGGAAGTAGCAAATTGGAGATATCATCGTGGAGCGCGTCACCGACGCGCTCTTTTTGAAATCATGGGCGGAGGTTTAAGATTATCTGCCTTACACCCAAACCCCTTTCCGTCCGCTGAGTTGTGGGTAAATTCGTGTGAATTCGTGGACTTAATTTAGTGATTCACGCGAGGGCGATTCGTGAATCGCCCCTACATTACGTTACTATTGGACCCGCTTTTTCCAAATAAAACTTTTGTAAATTCGTGTGAATTCGTGGACGTATTTATCATGAGTTTAGTGGTAACGGTTCCGGGTCTTCTGTCCGTCTGGAATAAGCAGATAAATAATGATAAAAAGGGTAGAATTAGGGCAAAGAGAGGATTGGTGTGGAGAGTGGCTCATGACCAGTACTAATCCCAAAGCGGGCACGCTCATTGCCCTGGCAGGGCAGTGGCAGCGGGAATTTACGGAACTGCGCCGCCTCGCTCTGGCGAACGGTTTAACCGAGGAACTGAAATGGGGCAATCCCTGTTATACCCACCCCGGCAGCCATATCGTGCTGACCCATGAGTTCAAGGAATACACCGCCTATCTGGTGTGCAAGGGTGCACTGCTCGACGACCCCTCCGGCATCCTCTCCAGCAGTCGGCGCACGTCAAACCCGCGCGCCAGGTGCGCATCGAAAAATCCCTTTCGCAGATTCTGCTGGGCAGGGGGGTGTATGATCGCTGATAATAATATTTTGTACAAGAGAAAGGTGGTTTCAAAATGGAATTGACATCCGAACAGATCTCCCGCCAGCTTGAACTGCTGCGCACCCGTTTTGAGAAGAATCCGCTGCGCCACCCCGGCTTGTTATGGTCCTATGTGCTTTCGCGGCTGCAATCCGACCCGGAAAAACTCTGGTCGCTGCACCAGATGGAAGAAAGCGGCGGTGAACCGGACGTGGTGGGGCTGGTCCAAAAGACTGGTGTGGTGTTGTTTTATGATTGCAGCGCTGAAACCCCCGCCGGGCGGCGCAACCTGTGCTACGACCGTGCAGCGCTCGAAAAGCGCAAGGAGCACAAGCCCGCCAGCAGCGCGCTCGACATGGCTGCTGAAATGGGCGTGCAGCTGCTCAGCGAGGACGAGTACCGCACCCTGCAAACGCTGGGGGAGTTCGACCTGAAGACTTCCAGTTGGGTGGTCACCCCGGAACCGATCCGCAAACGCGGCGGTGCGCTCTTCTGCGACCGGCGTTACGACCACGTTTTCACCTATCACAACGGCGCGGATTCCTATTACGCCGTGCGAGGCTTTCGCGCTGAGCTGAGGGTATGACCCGCGCCACATTTCCAACCGCTCGTGCGCCGCTTTGTATCCCATCCGGTATATAATTAATTCAAACGGAGGTGGATAATGAAGGGTAATCTAAAAGTCATCGATGTATTGAATTTTCTTTTGGCGGATGAACTGACCGCCATCAGCCAGTATATGGTGCACGCTGAGATGTGCGCTAACTGGGGATACGAAAAATTGGCTGAGAAGATTGAAAAACGCGCCATCGAGGAAATGAAACACGCTGAAAAGCATATCGGCCGCATCCTCTTCCTCGAAGGCAAACCCATCGTCAGCAATCTGAACAAGATCCAAATTGGACCAGATGTGCTGACCATATTGAACAACGACCATGCTGCCGAAGAGGGCGCCATCAAGGAGTACAACAAGGCCATCCGTCTGTGCACCGAGGAAGGTGACAACGGTACGCGCGAGATTCTCGAAGATGTCCTCAATGACGAAGAGGCGCACATCGATTGGATCGAAGCGCAGCTCGACCAGATCGCGCAGATGGGTATACAGAACTACCTGGTGGAGCAGTTGGGATAGCACTCCCTACATTAAAACACTGAACTTGACACTAATAATCCCCGGTTTTGCGCCGGGGATTATTGCGCTCAATAGCGCAAATGCGCGTAGCCAATACCCATACCTGCGTAGAGCCTGGAAAAAAAGGGCAGGGAAGGGCGGTAATGCGCGTATTCCGATCAGGCGATACTGACTCCGATCAAGCGCCCGATACCGAAGGTCACCGCGGCAGCCAGCAAGCCGAATACCACCATGCGCAAACCGGACTTCCAAACAGGACGGCCGGTAAACAGGGTGATCGCTGCGCCCAAACCGAACAGCCCCAGCGCGCTCAAGCCGATGCTGATGAACACCGCGGACATGCCGCCGGTGAAAATGAACGGCGAAACCGGGATGATCGCACCAAGCGCGAAAAGAACGAACGAAGTGATAGCGGCTTCCCAGGCCGAGCCGCCCAGTTCCGCCGGGTCGATGCTCAGCTCTTCGCGTGCCAGGGTATCAAGCGCGGTCTCCTTGTTCGTCATGATCTGGCTGGCAAGGACGCGCGCGCTCTGGGCTGGGATGCCGCGCGCTTCATAGATCAACGCCAGTTCCTCGGCTTCCTCCTCCGGCGCGCTTTCGATCTCCTCCGCCTCTGTACGTAGTTGGTTCTCATACAGCTCACGCGAGGATTGCACCGACAGCCATTCGCCCAGCGCCATGGAGATCGACCCCGCCAGCAGCCCGGCGATTCCCGCGATGAGCACGCCGCTGCCCGCCAGCGTGGCGCCAGCCACGCCCATCACCAGGCTCAGGTTCGAAACCAGCCCGTCATTGGCGCCCATCACCGCCGCGCGCAACGCATTGCCGCCTGT
>JBCFBD010000017.1:0-12926 GCA_038562455.1 Anaerolineaceae bacterium
GGGTTTGAAGATTTGTCTTTTCATTCCTCTATTATATTAAATTTTTGAGGCTGCCCCTTTCTTTTGGGACAGCCTCATTTTTGTTATGGTCAGGGGTTAAGCCCGCCAGAAGCCGCGCCGCACCGGGCGCACGTCCTCGGCAGTGATGAAGGCTTGCGGGTCCGCTTCGAGCACGATCGTCTCCACATTTGGCACATCCTTGCGCAGCACGCTGGCGTGCAGCTCGAACACCGTGCCATTGCGCCCGCGCCCGGGGATCTCGGTGACCGCGTAGCCGCCGGCGCGCAGCCGTTCCGCGATGAACGCGCCGCGGTTGGAGCTGATGATGGTGACCAGGATGTGCCCGATCGCCAGGCGCTGCTCGATGAGCATGCCCACCAGGTTGCCGGTGGCGAACCCGGTGGCATAGCCGACTACATTTAGGATATTATCCAGTTCGGTCAGTACGGAACTGATGGCAATGACGAAGATGAGCGACTGGAAGAAACCAAGCACCCAAACGATGGCCTTTTTCCCGCGTACCACGAACAACACGCGGATCGTGTCGAGTGACATATCGGCTACGCGCAGAAAGAAGATCATCAGCGCGAATAGCCAGGCATGCGGATCAGATAAGTATTCCATAAACCACCTCGCTAACGTTCAGCGTCCTTACGCATCGCCGGCAGGTAAAAATCGTTGTTATATTCCTTGAGCATGCGGCGCAGGCTGAACTGCGGCACCAGCGTGCGCAGATCTTCGCGCACGATCTTCAACCATTCCACGGGAATCTTGTGTTGGTTACGTTCATAATACAGGGGCACGATTGTCTTTTCAAGTGTGTCATACAGGCTCTGTGCGTCATCGGCATCCTGTTCCTCGGGGTTGGTATATTCCATGTCCTTGCCGATCGCCCAGCCGTTCTTTCCGTTGTATCCCTCACGCCACCAGCCGTCGAGCACCGAGAAATTGAGCACGCCGTTGAGGGCGGCTTTCATGCCAGAGGTGCCAGAGGCTTCGTTGGGACGGCGTGGGGTGTTCATCCACACGTCCACACCCTGCACCAGGTAGCGCGCCACGTTGATGTCATAATCCTCAAGGAACACCAGCCGTCCGGCGCTGCGCGAATCCTTCACCGCGCGGTACACCTGCTGGATGAGCAGCTTGCCGGGCTCATCGGCGGGGTGCGCCTTGCCGGCAAACACGATCTGCACCGGGCGGTGCGCGTCGGTGATCAGCGCCATCAGGCGGTCAAATTCACGGAAAATGAGGTTGGCGCGCTTGTAAGTGGCGAAGCGCCGCGCAAACCCGATGGTCAGCGAGTACGGCTCCATAAAGAGCCCGCCCGCCACCACCTGGCTGGCTGCCAGCTGCCCGTTCTGCCACTGCAGGCGGGTGCGCTCGTTGGCGAAATTCACCAACTTGTTCTTCAAGTGGCGGCGCACAGCCCAAAGGTCTTCATCCGAAATATCCAGCACGCCGTTCCACGCCACGGGGTCATCGATCTTGTCGACCCAATCCTCCCCGATGTATTTATCGAACAGCAGCCCCATGCGCCGGGCCAGCCACGAGGATGTGTGCACGCCGTTGGTAACGTAGCGGATGGGCACGTCCTCCTCCTGGCGCTCAGGCCACAGGAAGTTCCACATGCGCCGCGAGACAAAACCGTGCAGCTCTGAGACGGCGTTGGCGCGTTCTGAGAGCTTGAGCGCCAGCACCGGCATGACGAAGGACTCGCCCCAGCTCTGCGCCTGTCGCCCCAGGTCGACGAACTGGTCGTGCGTCAAGCCGAGTTCCTGCCACACGTTGCCGAAGTACTTGTCGATCAGCCATAACGGGAACTGGTCGTTGCCGGCGGGGACGGGGGTGTGCGTGGTGAAGACATTGGAGGATTTCACCTCGTCCCAGGCGGCTTTGAAGTCAACGCCCGCCTTGACCTTCTCGCGCAGGCGCTCCACCGCCAGGAAGGCCGAGTGACCTTCATTCATGTGCCACACCGCCGGGTCGTAGCCCAGCAGGCGCAGCGCGCGTACGCCGCCCATGCCCAGCAGGATCTCCTGCGAGATGCGCACCTCAAGGTCGTTGCTGTACAGTCGCTCGGTGAGCTGCCGGTCGGCGGGGGCGTTGGGCTCCACGTTGGTGTCCAGCAGGTACAGGTGCACCCGCCCCACCTCCATCTCCCAGATGCGCGCGTACACCTTGCGCCCTGGCAGATCGACTGAAATGGTCAGCGGCTTACGGTTCTCATCCATCAAGGAAACCAGGGGCAGCTGCTTGTAATCGATCAGCGCGTTGCGGGTCTCCTGCCAGCCGTCCTCGGTGATATGCTGAATGAAATAGCCCTTGTCGTAGATGAAGCCGATGCCCAGCAGCGGCAGCCCCAGGTCGGAAGCCTCTTTGAGGTGGTCGCCCGAGAGGATGCCCAAACCGCCGGCGTAAACCGGCAGCGATTCGTGCAGCCCGAACTCGAACGAGAAATAGGCGATCGTCTTGTCGGTCACCCTGGGGTAGGTCTTGTGAAACCAGGTGTCCTTTTGTGCCAGGTACGCGCCCATGCGCGCGAGGGTGCGGTCGTAGAGCTCCAGGTAGGCGGGCAGGCTGGCGGCGTTGTTCAGGCGCGGGCGCTCCACCTGGCGCAGGAACGCCACCGGGTTGTGCGAGACCAGGTCCCACAACAGCGGGTCGATGAACTTGAACAACTGCTGCCCGTCCTGGTTCCACACCCACCACAGGTTGTGCGCGACGCGCGTCAGCCCTTCGATACGTCTGGGCAGGTTGTAGCCGTTGGGGTATTCGCGAATGATCTTGAGGGTCATCATGACTCACTTATCAGTTAGAGTATGGCGCATGCTCACCCGCGGGCGAGGAGGCGATTATGCAGCTTTATACCCGTGGGGAGTTCGACCGCCGAAAATTATACCAGAAGGGGGGAGCTGGTGAGCAGTGAATAGTGAATAGTGATTCGTCATTAGTGATTGGTGATGAGTAAGAAAGTGGGCACAAGGTTTCGATAACTGGTTCCCTCTCGCAAAAATCGCTCGGGGACGCAAAAATCGCGCAAAAAAACAAATCGGGGACGGGAGAGTGGAGAGTAGTTATCATAGTTAATAGAATATATATTCTATTATACAACCGGTGTCAAGGGGTACTGTAACAACTGTCATTGCGAGCCGCTGTCTTGCGGCGAAGCAATCTCCAATCAAATTAGCGTGGCTTCTTTTCTTGGGGATTGCTTCAGAACAACGAGCGTTCTTCGCAATGACAGGATGTTGGTTGAGGGGGATGGTGTGTTTTGGCGTTTCCTGAATGAGGGAAAGAGATTGTGGGTTTTCATCCCACCCTACGATTCTGTAACAGTTGTTGCGAGACGCTGTACTTGCGGCGAAGCAATCCCCAATCAGATCTGCTTGACTTCTTTGGAGATTGCTTCAGAACAACGAGCGTTCTTCGCAATGACAGGATGTTGGTTGAGGGGGATGGTGTGTTTTGGCGTTTCCTAAATGAGGGAAAGAGCTTGTGGGTTTTCATCCCACCCTACGATTCTGTAACAACTGTCATTGCGAGCCGCTGTCTTGCGGCGAAGCAATCCCCAATCGAATTAGCGTGGCTTCTTTTCTTGGGGATTGCTTCAGAACAACGAGCGTTCTTCGCAATGACAGGATGTTGATTGAGGGGGATGGTGTGTTTTGGCGTTTCCTGAATGAGGGAAAGAGCTTGTGGGTTTTCATCCCACCCTACGATTCTGCTATAAAATCACCAGGTCTCACTTTGACAGTCCAACATGTAGGGTCAATGGCGGATCAATCAGCGCCCGAGTAAACCTAAGACGATGATCAGCACAATCGTAAGCGCCAGGAGCGGCCAGAACCATTTGTAAAAGAACGATGGCTCGCCTGAATTATTGGCTACCGCCTGCAACCATGCGTCATGAGCGGACTGGCGCAATACATCTTCGCTAGAGACAACGTACAACCGGAATTCGCGCTGCAGGTGCTCTGTACGATTTTCATACCCGGCTGCGCTGATTGGCAGAGGGTATTGAATATCCACATCCGCTGTGACTGTGATCCAGGTGTAGTAATCCTCCGGCTCAACGTACAAATAGGTTGTCAGTGTTGGCGTGAACGAATCCATTTCGTAGAGGATGAGATCCGGCCAGGTTTCGTATTGTGTGGAAGCGTCGGGAGACTGCATGGACGGCGAGGTGATCTTAAATGTTGCGCCTGAACCGCTCCAAAGATGTTTGATGGAATTCCTTGTTTCATACTCTACTGTCAGTTTCGTTCCCATGCCACCGCAAACGATATACTCGTTTTCACCAACGGCGATCACTCCCTCGTACCTGATCCTTTCTTTTTCTGCGATCTTATAAGCGAGGGGGACGCCTTGCGGAATCGCGACCTCCGGCAATGGGGGTTCCGGGTTGCTGGCGATTTTGCGGTTGTTGTGTTCATTGATGCGGCCGCCAATGAGGACAAGCATGAATAAGAGCAGCCCGCCCATCAATGCCGGGAAGAGGCAACCTTTAAAACCTTCATTCTTTTGGTTTGGATTCGCGGGGTTGCCCATTTCCTCTCCTCACTCAATCGGCCACTTGGGGATGGTCTCGTCGATCTCGCGCATCAGGCGGATGGTCTCGTTGAGGGCGACGACGACGCGCTGGTAGTGGCCGATGTCTTCACTCGAAAGCACTCTGCCCTTGCGGTCTTTGAGCCACTTGTCACACACCTGGTAGCCGCCGATCTTGAAATTCCACACTGTCTCGGGGACGCCGCCGAAGTATTGCGCGGGGTTGACCCACACATTGCCGTCCTCGTAGCGCACCTTCTCGACGCGGTTGTCACCGCTGACGGGGTAGGTGGTGATGAAGTTTTCGAGCTGGGGGCTCTTGAGCAGGTGCAGGTCGACCAGCTCTTTGCCCTTGCGCGCGAGCGCGGCGAAGAGGGCTTTGTCGCTGGTGAGCGGGATGCGCGGAAAATCGATCTTGAGGAACTCGGCATAACGCGTGCGGTAGGTGGGGCTGTGGAATAAAGCAAAAAAGTAATAGAAAATCTGCTCAGGAGAAACGACTCTCGCCGTTTGCATTTCACTATTAGGTAAAATATTGAGATTTAAAAGGGCATTGAACTTTTCAACAAATACCTTTGAAAAGTTGGGGGGGGTTATGCGTTCCCCTATATTAAATAAAGGCAAATTCATATCATCCATCTCAGTAAACAAGTAAAGCGGAGCGAAACTCATAATCCCTTTGTTGCTGTAAAAAGATCGATTATCAATTATCTGGCTTGTTACTCCGAAATGGGTGTAATCATCTTGTAACGCGACCTGTCGCATAAACACCATGGCTAAATTGTTATTATTCGTCAAGTATTTCATGACATCAAATCTAGGTCTAGTAACCACCTTTTGGTCATATATTATGTATCTGGTATCAAAAGGTCGATAAGTAATCGGTAATACCTTATCACTACCAATCTCAAGTGACTTCGCGGTCAACCTTGCATCATCTTGAGTAAAGAAAATAACCTCATTATCTTGTCCACTAACTATCCCGACTGAACATTTATTAAAAATTTCTGTAATTTTCATATAGTCCAAATATTCTCGTTCTATTGAAGTATCTTGAAATGAGAATAAGTAAAAAGGATGTTTAGGAAAGATCTCTTTCCGTTGGGTTTGCGAAAAACTATGTTGATTCAAAAACGAATATTTATTTTCTCGTAGCCCCCACTCGTCTGATCTTTGAATAGATCTTATTTTGGAATTGTCCTGATTTTTTACACCAATGAAAATTGCCACCCCTTGCTGAATATCGAACACGTTCTCATCCTTGCTGCCATCAGGTGCGGTTTCTTTCTTCTTACTGTTTCCATGCAGGTCCAGTACATAGATCTCGTCAAAGGTCTGCATGAGGTGCTGGCGCATGCCGCGGAAAGTGGGGTTATCCAGGTAGCCGTGGTTGGTGATAAACGCCAGCACACCCTGACCGGCTTTGTTAATGCGCCATTCGCCGTAGCGGATGAACTTCACATAATCATCCTGCAGCCACTTGGGGTTGCGTTCACCAAGGGGCTTGCCGTCAACAAAGTAATAATCGCGGACAAGTTTTCCAATGAAGTTCAGGTTGCCGTCCTTGTCTTTGCTCGCGTTGGCGGAGTGACCCGAATAAGGCGGGTTGCCCAGCACGACCATGATGTCATTATCCTGCTTGACCTTCGCCGCCTCGCTGGATTCCTGCGCGATGCCGTACCCCAGGCTGGGCAGCATGCCCTCGTGTAGCACCCCCTCCTCCAGCGTGTTAGTGAGATAGACATGCACTCGCTCATCCCTGCCCTCCATGGGCGCGCCCAGTTCATCCATCAGCAATCCCAGCTTGAGGTGGCTCATGGTGTACGGCGGGATGAGCAGCTCAAAGCCGAACAGGCGGTTAAGCAATAATTTGCTCTTCTGCGCCCACTGCCCGCCCTGCCCGCGTACGTTGACGATCTCATCGTGCACGCGCTGAATCACGTAGTAAAGGAAAGTGCCGGTGCCTGCGGCGGGGTCAAGCACCTTCACGCTGTCGTCTGCCAGTCCCCAGGGCTTGTTGAAGCGCGTCTTGAGAATTTCATCCACCGAACGCACGATGAACTGCACGACCGGTTCGGGGGTGTAATACACGCCGCGGCTCTCGCGCAACTTGGGGTCGTACTTCGCCAGGAAGGTCTCGTAGAAGTGCACCACAGGGTCTTCAGTGCGGGTGCGCTTGCCGAAATCGGCGAGGATCTCGTGGATGTTGGTGCGGTTGAGCAGGCTGACGATATCCTGCAGGTAAGGGCGGATGATCTCGATCTCGTCAAGCTGCTCGTTGACATCCTGGAAGAGACGGCGCAGGAAGGGAATGCGGCGCAGGTACTTGTAGGCGTCCTCGAGGGTGAATGGGCTGCCCTCTGGCGCGCTGATCTTCGCCGCGAAGAGCCCATAGGTGACGGTCTGTGCGTACAGGTCGGCAAATTCGCCGGGCTTCAACTCCGGCAGCAGCAGGTCGGTGAATACCTTGTACTGCTCTTCAAGCGCGTGTTTAACCGCGGCGTCGCCGGATGCCAAAGCGCTGGCGATCTGGTCGGCGATGAAATGCGTGACCTGCGCCAGCCTTTCGGCCAGTTCGCGCGGGGTATTGACAGTGGGGGTTTCGGTCTCGAAGAAACCAGCCAGCATCTTCACCAGCACTTCTTCACCCAGGGGGTTGCGCACCAGCTTATCCTTGGGGGTGCGGGCGGCGAGGTGCGTGGTAAGGCGCTTTTCGCCGTTGACGTACCATCTGAACTCGAGGTAATCAGTGAGAATGAGATTATGCAGCGCTTTGAGGTAGCGCTTCATCTGCTCCGTCTTTTCGATCTTATCCAGGTCGACGCCGATATCCTTGGTTTCGATGTAACCCAACGGCACTTTGCGGCGCTCGACGATGAAATCCGGCGCACCGCATTCGATATGTTTGGGGTCGTTGGATGCCTGAATGCCGTGCGCGGCAGATTCGATGAACAACTCAAACGCACCGCGGTAGGTGTGTTCGGTGGCATTGCCGCGCCGCAGATCAGATTCGATGCTCTTCAGATAGAATTCGATATTCGCTGCCATACTGTCCCTTATTTCAAGTCGACGGTATGACTATTGTATAACGGATTTATGGGCAGGGTATTGATCTTACACAGATGTAAGGGTTGGATGATCCAAGGAGAAAGTGGAACCTACCGCTTCGGGATCAGCAGAAACACCCCGGCAGCCAGCAAGACCAATCCAAGGATGCGCGGAAGCGTCACCGGGATGGGAGCCGCTCCGCTCCAACCGTTGGCATCCGCGACCAGTGAGACAACCATCTGCCCGAGGATAATGGTTGCCATGCCGGCCGCCACGCCGGCGCGCTGCACCGAAAAAGACACGCCGGTGATGACCATGATCCCCAGCGACCCGGCGATGACCAGCAGCAGCCAGGCGTTCGGCGGGGCTTTGGCGTAGGCTTTGCCATTTACCAGCACCAGGATGAGAAAAATGAGCCCCGCGACACCGCCGCCAACGAAGTTCATCAGGACGCCGGTGCGCAGGGTGCCGATGAGGGTGCCGATGCGGCTGGAAAGGGTCGCTTGCGTTCCAATGATGAGCCCAGTGAGCAGTGCCCCGATTATCCCAAAGACCAGGTAAGCGCTCAATTTATAATTTCCTTTTCTTGTCTTGTTCATTCAACCCTTGATTAATTTAATCTATACTCTATTGATTCAGTATAGCAATGGAATGGGTTTTTAGTTTGCAGTTTGGCAGAAGTGGATTCCATGAAAACCAAAATGACGTTGCGCAACGGCTCACCATGACAATTAGATTGTAGGGGCAATTCACGAATTGCCCCAACGATATTTTTATTGAATTTTTTTCGTGAACATTCGTGTAATTCGTGGACAAATACGGTTATTCGTGATTTTCGTGTTTTTCGTGGTCAAGAACGGAAATGTATCACCCCAAAAAAATTCGTGAAAATTCGTGTAATTCGTGGACAAATACGGTTATTCGTGATTTTCGTGTTTTTCGTGGTCAAGAACAGAAATGAATCACCCCCAATAAATATTCGTGAAAATTCGTGTAATTCGTGGACAAATACGGTTATTCGTGATTTTCGTGTTTTTCGTGGTCAAGAACGGAAATGTATCACCCCAAAAAAATTCGTGAAAATTCGTGTAATTCGTGGACCCGATTTTTTTCACGATAATCATTAAGTGCAAAAACCGGGTTACTAAAACCAGAAACCCGGTTTTCCTATCGTCATCAAAACTCGGTGGGGATCTTCGCCAGCACGCCGAACAGGGGCTGCAGGGCTTTGACCAGCCCCATGGCTTTGAACAGGTTGCCGCTGAAGTGCAGCTCGCCGCTCATCACCGCGCTCATCGGGTCGAGCGTGCCCTTGAACACGCGTTCATACACGTGGTAATCACCTGAGAGCCCGAACTCGGTGCGGGCGGCGGCGGGCTCGACCAGCTTGAAGGTCTTGAGCGTGCCGCGCTCGGTCTCGAACACCAGGGTCTTCGTGCCGCCGTCCGGGCACTTCTCCACGGTCAGCGCGATGGAAATGGTAGCGCTGTCGGTACTCTGCGGGGTGACCTCAACCTTCAACATTTTTTCCGTCGCGGTCATCCATTCAGGGCTGAGGAACTTGTAGGTGGTCATGCTTTTCTCCATTCTCATCTGCGCAGGGCAGGCTAGTGAGCGGGGAATAACTGGTCAAAGATCTCCGGCGCATACTTCCTTACCATCTTACTCGATATGCC
This sequence comes from Anaerolineaceae bacterium, assembly GCA_038562455.1. Lineage (GTDB taxonomy): Bacteria > Chloroflexota > Anaerolineae > Anaerolineales > Anaerolineaceae > UBA6107. Next base: position 9,273 of record JBCFBD010000017.1, read on the forward strand.
ATTCACTTTGCAAATCTCCTCGTACAGGTCCACGCTCCTGCGCCGCGTGCGCTGCTGGGTGTCGACGTCCAACCCCCACAAGCCGAAGCGCTGCGTCCAGCCGCGCTCCCACTCGAAGTTGTCGACCAGCGACCAGTGGAAGTAACCCTTGAGCTGCCAGTTGAAGTTGGCGGCGCGCCACGCCTGGTGCAGGTGCTCGAGGAGGTAGCGCGGGCGCAGGGTATCAGCTTCATCCTCCACGCCGTTCTCGGTGATGTAGATGGGCAGCTTGTAGCCGTGCGCCCACTTGAGCCCATCCCACATGCCGGCGGGAACGTTGGCGATGAAGCCGGTGGGGCTGAGCGCGGCGTCCGGCGGGAAGGCGCGCCGCCCGAACATCTGCCCGGGGTTGAGCAGGTCGAAAGCCACCAGGTCGCGCGTGTAATAGTTCAACCCGATGTAATCCTGGGTGCCGGCGGCTTCGGGCAACGCGATCTTCTTGAACACCAGGTTGAGCCTGCCGGTGGCGAGACAATCGTTAAAGGCGCGGTTGAAGAGCTGGTTTTGCGCCCTGATGGGAATGCGGTCGAGGGGATTCCAGGCGTGCGCCGGGGCAAAACTGCGGTAATTGGTGGCGACGCCCGCGCGCGCGTGCGGCTGCAGCTCGTGGATGACATTGTAAGCCGCCGCGTGCCCGCGGATGAGATTGACCAGCACCTGCGCAGCCAGGTTGAGATCGCGCTTCCCTGGCGGAAAAACGCCCTCCACCCAACCGCTGAGGGCGTACACGTTGGGTTCGTTCACCGTCGTCCACAGGCTGACGCGATCCTTGAGGGCATTGACCACGCGGCGCACGAAGCGCGCGAAGAGCGCGGGGGTATCGGGGTTCTCCCAGCCGCCCACGTCGTTCAGCCACAGCGGGTCTGAGAAATGGTGCAGGGTGACCAGGGGGGTCATGCGCTGTTGCACCAGCCAGCGCGCCATCTCCACGTAACGCTCGAGGGCAGCATCGTCCCAGCGATCTGGCGCGGGCTGTACACGGCTCCATTCTATGGAAAAACGGTGGGCGTTCTGCCCGCTGTCCTTCGCGCGCCGCAGGTCCTCCTGCCAGCGCCCGCCCCACCAGTCACAAGCCAGACCGGCTTTTTGATCCAGGATGATGCGCCCGGGTTCACTCTCCCAGCGCGACCAGGTGTTGTTAGTGTTACCACCCTCCACCTGGTGCGCGGCAGTGGCGGTTCCCCACAGGAACCCGCGGGGGAAATGGAAGGTGGCGTCGGGCATGGTATTCTCCTGAGTACAGATTATTGAGTTTTTTTGATTATAGCTGAAACAAAAAAGCCCCGGGGTCGCCGGGGCATTGATTTCAGGTTGGATCACATGCCTGCCATGTAGGCGATGCTGAGTGTTCTGGGTCCGACGTGGCTGCCGATCACCGGGCTGATATAGCTGAGGATGGATTCCTCTGCGTCGAATCGGCGCGTGATGTCATCCAATAGCACACGGGCTTTCTCTTCCGCCAGGGCGTGAAAGACGGAGACGCGCACCGGCTTGCGCCCGTTGATATCCTTTTCCACCAGCTGCACCATGGCATCGAGGGCTTTGCTGATCGAGATGACACTCTTGACCGCTTCGATCTTGCCACCGCGGATCTCGAGGATGGGCTTGATATTTAATGTAGTACCCATAAAGCGCTGACCCCCGCCGATACGTCCGCCGGCATGCAGGTACTTGAGTGTGTCGACTACGAAGTAGACACCGATGTGTTTATATGCCTCGAGCGCCACTTGATTGCATTCCTCCAGCGAGGCACCATCGCGCGCAGCACGGGCAGCCGCCAGCACCTGGAAGCTTAACGCCATCGAGACCAATCGGGTATCGATCACTTCGATTGGCGCACCGGGGAAGGCTTCCTTCGCCTGCAACGCGGAGAAATACGAGCCGGAGATGCCCTGGCTGATGGGCATGGCGAGGATGGCGAAGTCCTGGTCAAGCAGGCGCCGGTACAGAGTTTCGTAATCGTGCACCGTGCTCTGGCTGGTGGTGGGCAGGGTATTGCTCTTCGCCAGGCGGGTGTAGAACTCATCCGGCTGGATATCCACGCCGTCGCGGTAGGCTTCGCCATCCCAGGTGAGCGTGAGCGGAATGACCTCTACCCCCAGTTCGTCAACATATGGCTGTGGAAGGTAGGCGGTGGAATCGGTTGTGACAATCACTTTTTTCATCGGAAAACTCCTCGAAGTAATAGATAATTTACGCACACTTAATTACTCAGTATACTGAATTTTGCCTGACTGTCATGGGAAAAAGGTCATAATTTAAGTTCCGGCATGGTTCTAATTCGGCATAAAACTTGTAGCCATAATAATAAGTGGTAAACTATGACGGCGATGGATCAGAACTGGAAATACCAACTTAATAGGACATGGCTCCTGTTTACGATGCTCATGACAGCAGCGTTCATGCTGAGCGCTTGCGGCAGCCGCGATCCGCTGTTGGGCACCTGGACGGAACCTGGTTCTGGCGTGGTGATGGAGATCAATAAGGACGGCGAGGTGAGCATGGAGCTCAACGGCGCAAGCATCACCCTCAAGTACAAGACCGAGGACCCGGATGTGATCATCATCCTGGGCACCCCCGATGGCAGCATCCCGCAGCAGCGTATGACCTACAAGGTGAAAGAGGACAAGCTGGTGCTGACACTCGACGGGGTGAACACCGCTTTCTTCCGCGTCAAGTAATTTCCCCATTGAATTTTACCCGCCGGAAATTGTATACTACCTTTACGAGGCAGCATTTCTGCATACGCGCATCTGGGAACTATTTCCATACCGGTGCGTCTTAAGTAGGACTAAGAAGGAGATGTGCTATGAGTAAAAAGATGCTGTTCAAAATATTGATCGCGGTAACGGTTTTTGCGTTGGCGCTGACCTCGTGCAACCTGATCGGTTATTTCAACCCGGACGAAACCGAGGATTTCGCGCAGATCGAAACCATCGCCGCTGCCACGATCGCCGCGCGCCTGACGCAGTCAATTTTTGAGACGGCCATCGCCCAGCTCACTGAATCCGCCCCGACTGCCACCAGTTCTGCACCGCAGGTCACGAACACACCCCAGCCGACCAACACCCCTATCGCGACCTTAACCCCAGCCGTGCCGACGGCGACCTCAGTGCCCCCGACCAAGACGCCGGTGCCCATCCCCTGCAATGCCGCCTCCTTTGTCGATGATGTGACCATCCCCGATTGGAGCAGCATCTACGCTGGCGAGTCGTTTGTGAAAACCTGGAAAGTGAAAAACGTGGGCACCTGCGCCTGGACCAAGGACTATAAGATCTACTTCCACAGCGGCAACCAGATGCAGGCGCCTGCATCGGTGGCATTCCCCGGCACAGTTAACCCCGGTGAGAGCGTGAGCCTGTCTGTGAATATGGTCGCCCCCTCTGATACAGGTTCCTACACCGGCAACTGGCTGTTCAAGTCTGCCGATGGCACGGTATTCGGTGTAGGTTCAGCCTACAACGCCGCGGTGACCGTGAACATCAAGGTCGACAAGGTGCCCGCGTCGAAGGATCCCAACACGATCTACGATATGGCGAAAGCGTATTGTGACGCCGCCTGGCGCACCAACGCCGGTGACATCACCTGCCCCAGCCTGAAGCTCGACACAGTCAA
>JBCFBD010000017.1:12936-49165 GCA_038562455.1 Anaerolineaceae bacterium
CGATCACCCGCTCGTACGCGCCGGTCTTATCCAGCGGCGCGAAGGATGACGAAGGCACCCTCTACACCGTGCCCGCCAAGGGCGGCGACGGGATGATCCAGGGTAAGTTCCCCAAGATCAAGATCGAAAATGGCTACCACTTCAAGGCGTTCATTGATTGCGCATACAAAGCCGCGAAATGCAACGTGACGTACGAAGTGCGTTACCTCGAGATCGGCGGCGCAGAGACCAGCGGCACCCTCGGCACCTGGGATCTCACCTACGGTTCAACGCTCAACCTGGATGTGGACCTTTCAGCCCTGAGCGGCAAAACCATCCGCCTGGTGCTCAAGGTCATCAGCAAGGGCGACCCCACCGATGACATCGCGCTTTGGATCGCGCCGCGCATCACGAAGCCGTAAAAATCAGAGTAGAGAATTGAGAGTAGAAAGTAGTAAATAGAGCTTGGTGTTTAGAAAAAGGAGCTGCCCGATGGGCAGCCCTTTTTTGGTCAGAGGTCTTGCACCATGTAAAGTTCATGCTGTTTAAAACCGCGCCGGGCGTAATAGGCGCGGGTGCCCACGGCAGCGATGACCGCCAGGCGCTTCAATCCCTTTTCTCGCGTTACGCGGGCGGCTTCTTCGAGCAGGCGGGTGCCCAGCCCGCGGTGTTGCGTCGCGCCGGCCCGCTCGCTGCCCACCGGCAGCGACTGCCCATACACATGCACCTCGCGGATGATGCCGGCGCCGTCCAGTTCGGGTAGCTGCAAATCTGGCGCGCCGTTGCGCGGGAAGGACAGACGCAGGTACCCTGCCAATTGGTCAGCGGGCGTGTTGAAAGAGAGGAAGTGCTCCTCACTCTGCGCAGGGGAATACACAAGGTCGTCGAACGCGAGTGCTTCAGCTTCGACGATCTGCCCGCGCACCTCGCGACAGCGGATGCACTTGCAGGCGGTACCACGTGTCTGCATTTCGCGCTGTACGTCCTGGCGCAGGCTGGTGCGCTTATTCCCCTCAACGACATGGAAGGAGGGGATGTCACGGATGATGCGGTTGACCCGGCAATAGCGCGGGATGAGCGGCTTGATGTCCGCGATGAGGTCAATCAACTGTTCTGTGGAATAGGGCTTGTACTCGCCGCGCTGCCAGTACCGGTACAACTCGGCGGATTCGAGCAGTTGGGTGGGATAGATCTTCAACTCGTCCGGAGCGTAGCCTTCGCTCCATAAGCGGGCGAAATCAGCGCGGTCTGATTCGGGTGTGGCGCCGAGCAGGTTGGGCATCCAGTGCAGCACGATCTTGAAGCCTGCCGCGCGCAGCAGCGCCATGGCGCGCAGGGTGTCGGCGGTAGTGTGTCCGCGCTGGTTCAACGCCAATACATGGTCGTCCAGGCTTTGCGCGCCGATCTGCACCTTGGTGACGCCCAGGCGGCGCAGCCACACCAGTTCATCGCGCGTGATCTGGTCGGGGCGGGTTTCGATCACCAGCCCCACGTTGCGGTGGTTGGCGGTCTCGTTGATCTTGTGCGCTTTATTCAGCGCCGCCAGGTCAAGGCGCGTATGGTCGCGCGGACCGGGTTCGCTCACATCAGCGGGTTGTGAATCAGCGGGCAGGCTGTCGGCGTTCATGGCATGAAAACAGCGCCGCATGAACCATTCCTGGTACGCGCGCGGGTAAGCGCTCCAGCTGCCGCCCAGGATGAGCAGCTCGATTTTGTCGTTGGGGTGCCCCACCGCGGCGTACTCGTTGATGCGCGAGATCACCTGGTCGTAGGGGTCAAAGCGGTTCTGGAAAGCGCGCGCAGCGCCGGGTTCATCAGCGAGGTAGCTCTTGGGCATCTGCGCCTCGCTGGGGCAGAAAATGCACCTGCCCGGGCAGGGGGCTTCTTTGGTCAGCACGGTCACCGTGGTCACGCCGGAAAGCGTGCGCACTGGCTTCATGCGGATGCGCGGGAGGAATGCCGGATCGTCCGGCCATTCACCTTCCGCCACCAGCGCGTTATACGCCGCCACCAGGATGTGCTTGGCGATCAGCCTGCCGTCAGGCATGGGATGCGAGCGCAGCGCGCGGTCCAGTCGGATGCCGGCACGCACCTCCTCGAGCACGGTTTTCGCCCGCTCGAGTTGCTCGGGTGTGTATTGCCGGGCTTTGCGCCAGTTTTCGGTCTGATCGGTAGATTTCATCAAAGTATAATGGGGCTTATGCAGGCTGAGATCATCGATAAACTACTCACCATCAACAGGGAATTCTACCAGAATTTCGGCTACGCCTTCGCGCAGACTCGCCGGCGCGTGCAGCCCGGGGTAAGGCGGGTTTTAAGCGAGTGGATCAGCGATGGCGACTGGCTGGATATCGGCTGCGGCAGCAGTGCACTGGCGCAATCCTGGCGCGACAGCGGCTTGCGTGGATCGTACACGGGTATTGATTTCAGTGCTCCGCTGCTCGAAGAGGCCAGCACCGGCCTGTCAGGTAACCCACCCCACGAGGGATTGTCTATCAAATTCATGCAGGTGGATCTCAGCGCGCCGAATTGGACAAAATCACTCATACGTGACCGTTATGATGGCATTGTGTCATTCGCAGTACTGCACCACATCCCCGCAGCACTGGAACGTCAGCGCCTGGTGAGGCAAATTGCAGGGCTGCTCAAACCCGGCGGTCTGTTCATCGTTTCAGTGTGGCAATTCCAGCACAGCCCCAAGTTAATGGCGCGCGTGCAGCCGTGGGAAAGCGCGGGCATCCGCGTGGACGAGGTGGAGGCAGGCGACACGTTGCTCGATTGGCGCCATCACTGCAAGGGCGAAACGGACGCGCCAGGCTTGCGCTATGTGCACCTCTTCTCGCGCGAGGAACTCGCTGCATTGGCTGAAGCTGAGGGGTTCACGCTGTGCGCGGAGTTCGAGTCAGACGGCAAGGGGGAGAGGCTGGGGCTGTACCAGGTCTGGCGGCTGCGCGGCTCATAGATCAATCGCAGGTTCATCGAAATCAGATTTCATGCGCGTGGGTATCTCTCCGCGTACGCGCTTGCGCACTTGGTTGAGGTGGTAGTTGACCGTGCGGCGCGAAAGATCGAGCATCGCGGCGATCTCCTCGCTGGAGAACCCACGGGAGCTCAGGTCCAGCACCTGGCGCTGGCGGCGGGTGAGATCGGGCTTGCCGGGTGAAGAGTGCGGGCGTCCGCGCGGGCGGGCGGGGGCGATCACCACGGTGGCGTTGACCTGGCAGGCGGTGAATTTTCCCGCTGGCGCGTTGCGCAGGATGGGCAGCGGGCGCAGCCCGGCGTTGACCGCCGCGACCAGTTCAGCCGGCGCGAGATCGACATCCAGTTGGACGACCGTCGCGTCGTCCGGCAGGTAGAGTAGGCGGGTCATGCGCGTCTCCCGGTGAAAGTGAAATGCCGTCTCGACAGGATCACAGCACGCCGTGATCTCCGCGAGATGATTGGTTCTGATTACAGAACATATATTCTATTTATGATTGTAACAGCGAATTAGCTCCTGTCAAGCCGCGTGAATTAGCCGCGTGAATTAGAATGGTCCGAAATTGATCAGCGTGCCAAGCCACAGGAAGAGCGCCACCAACGGGAAGATCACCAGCCACAACTTGGCGGTAAAGCGCATCCACTTACCGTAGGAGATGGATGCCAACCCAAGGCTGATGAGCAGGACGGCATTGGTGGGATACGCCAGGTTGGTGAACCCGTCGCCGAAGCTGTAGGCGCTGACGGTGAGCTGGCGGGTCACGCCTACCAGGTCAGCCAGTGGCAGCAGGATGGGCATCATCAATACCGCCTTCGCGCCGGATGACGCCACGAAGAACTCCACCAGCAGCGCCAGTACAAAGATAATCATCACCGCCCCCACCGGCGAGGTACCCTCCAGCAGCGAGGTGGTCTTGAACAGGATGGTGTCGATGACCTTGCCGTTGGATACGATGTGCTTGGTGCTGGCCGCCATGAGGATGAGCGGAATGCCCGGCGCCAGCCCAAGCACGCCTTCTTTCAGCGCCTTGCCGATCAGCCGTCCGCCCGCGCCTGAGACCAGCCCCGCCACCAAGCCGCCAATGAAAAACAGCACTCCGACCAGCGGCAATGTGTAATCCGCCAGGAACGGCACGAAGGGTCCGGCGAACAATACCACCAGAATGAAGAGGATAAAGAGACCGAATACCAGCCCTGCTTTGCCCACGCGCGGGTTGGCAGCGCCTGCCGTGAGGTCCAGGTGCTTGTACTTCTCAGCGCTGGCAGTCGCCTCTTTGTACACCAGCGAGGCGGTCGGGTCGCGGTCGATGCGCCGCGCGTATCGAAGCAGGAACCAGGCCAGCACGAGGTAGAACACGATGAACACCGGCACGCGCAGCAGCGCGCCCGAGAACAACGGCAGCCCGGCCAGCTTCTGCGCCACCCCGATGGTGAAGGGATTGGTGATGGCGGCTGAAAAGCCGATGTTGGTCGCCAGTATGCTCATCCCCAGCCCCACCAGCGCGTCCCAGCCCAGTGAGTAAGCCAGCGCGATCATCAGCGGCACCAGCGGCACGATCTCCTCGAGGATGCCAAAGAACGCTCCCAGCAGCATGAAGAAGAGGGAGACCACCAGCAGCAGCGTGTAGCGCTGGTTGCGGAAGCGGTTGACAATCTTCCCCAGCATGGCGGTGAGGATGCCGGCTTTCTCCAGCACGGCGAAAGCACCGCTGACCAGCAGCACGAAGACGATGATGGTGATGAGGATGAGGCTGTCTTCGCCCCACAGCACCTCAACCGGAGCGGTGAACCAGCGCCAGGCGGGGTAGTTGGTGTTGTCGATCTCGCGATACGAGTCCGGGTCGATTAGCACGCGCCCCTCGGATTCGTAGCGGTTGAACTCGCCCGCCGGCAGCACGCGGGTGAGCACGCCCGCGGCGATCATCAGCACCAGCAGGATGACCGCGGATTGAATGAAGGCTTTCTTTCCGATTTGCGCGCCGGCTTTTTGTTCCATGTGAGCTCCCTGCCTGTGACTTGTGTGGAATAAAATGTAGTTTATATTGGAACGACAGCATTGTCAAACGGTAAATAAACCTTGCGAATACTCTACAATGGGCTGCCGCCGATCACCTTTTCCATCACGATGCCGTCCTCGCCGCCCTGGTAATAATGCCGCCAGGTCTCCACGGTCTGATAACCGTGCTTGAGGTATAGCGCCTGCGCAGCTTCGTTGCTGCGGCGCACGGCGAGCCTCACCCTGGGCATGCCCATTTCCTGCTCACAGGCGGCTAGCAGCGCTTCCGCCACACCGGCGCGGCGGTATTCAGGCAGTACAGAGATGGTGGTGATCCAGCCGATGCCCGCGCGCCGGCGGATATCTCCACCAACAAAGCCGATCATTTTCTTTTCAGCCACCGCTTTGATATGCACAACCGAAGGAAGCGCTAGCGCGCCAATCCTTTCGAGCAGCGGCCAGGCGTCCAACGGAAAGCAGATGCGCTCCATTTCACCCAATTCACCCAGGTCGGCGAGGGTGGCGGTTTCAAGCGTGAAGATCAACTTTTGCTTTTCCATATTTGGATTATAAACAAATACAGGCCGGATGGATCCATCCGGCCTGTAAAATTGACTTGCAAAAAACTTATTCCTGGTTCTTCTTGACGAAGTCACTGATCAGGCTGGTGAACTCCATCGGGAAGATGTACTTGGTGGAAGGACCACTTGCCATGGTCTTCAAGGTTTCGAAGTACTGCAGGGTCATAGTCTTCTGGTCGATATTCTTGGCGGCGGCGAAGATGGCTTCCAACGCCTGCTGGTAACCCTCAGCCTTCAGCACCTGTGCCTGGCGTTCGCCTTCAGCTCTCAGGATGGCAGCCTGCTTCTCACCCTCAGCCTTGAGGATATTAGCCTGCTTTTCACCCTGCGCCACATTGATTGCGGCTTCGCGGCTGCCGGTGGATTCGGTCACTACGGCGCGGCGAGTGCGCTCAGCGGTGAGCTGGCGGTTCATCGAATCCTGCACGTCGCGCGGAGGTACGATTTCGCGGATCTCGACGTTGGTCACCTTGACGCCCCAGCGCTCGGTCACTTCATCGAGGCGGGCGCGCAACGCAGTGTTGATCTTCTCGCGTTCTGAAAGCACGCCATCCAGCAGGATGCCGCCGATGACGGAACGCAGCGTGGTGGTGGCGATACCCTGGGCAGCCAGTTCGAAGTTCTGAACCTGCAGCACGGATTGAACGGGATCGAAGACCTTGTAGTACCACAGGAAGTCGATCGAGAGCGGCGCGTTGTCCTGCGTGATCGATTGCTGCGCCGGGATCTCGCGTACCTGCTCACGCAGGTCAACGGTAATCGGTCGGTCAACGAACGGGATTAACAGCACCAGGCCGGGTCCCTTTGCCCCGATGCAGCGACCAAGACGGAAGACCACAATTCTGCGGTATTCCGGTACGATCTTGATGGCGGCTGCGAAAAACACCACCAGCAGGATGATCGCAACACCCACGAGGCAGTAGATCAAAACATTTCCATCACCAAACATAGTTCCTCCTTAGATGTGATTGACGTATTAAACCGGTTCAGTCTTCTGAATCCGACGGTTCGACTAACAAAGTCAGACCTTCCCTGGCCACCACTTTGGCGTAACGCCCTTCGCGAATCAGTTTCTCGCTGCGCGCGGTCCATTCCTCACCTGAAACGTAGATTGTACCGCTCTGGCGGATGTCACTACGTGCGATACCAGTCTGACCGACCAGCGCCTTCAGGTCTTGCGCGGGCTGCAGGTTGAGCGCTTCAATGCCTTTGCGGCCGATGATCCACAAGAGCACGACGGTAATCACGCTCATCACAATGGCAAGCACCGGGTTAATCGCCGTAGTGCCTGTTTCCGAGCGGAACAGGAAAATCGTACCAACCACGATCGAGAGGATCGCCGGCACAAGGTAATACCACTGTTTATACTTACGCAGAGCAACGAGGAAGGGGATGACCCCCACCGCGAGCAGGATCAACGCCCAAAGGTTGATGGGCTGCCGGATAATGGCATACCCAGCCATCAGAATAGCCAACAGGACGCCGGCTTCAAGGAAACCCGTGCCAGGTGTGAAAAGCGCCAGCACACCAAGTACAAAACCGACTACCAGGATCATGTAAGCAACATTGGGATCAAGTAACAGGTCCATAGCATCCTTCCTTTGACACTTTCATTATACACCGCTCACAGTGTGTTCCAGACACAATCCGCTCGCAGACTCAATAATATCTACGTAAATCACGAGAAAAAAGTTGGATGAACGCACCCGATCATAGAAAACCAGCCCACATTCAAGTCCAATTCAAATAGGTACCGCACCCCCTTTTTAATGTATGACATGCTACATTTTTATCTGTTAGAATTCCAGCTATGAAACAAAGAATAAAAATCTCAATTTTCATCAGCCTGCCCTTGATCGGGCTGCTCGCCGGTTATCTGCTGATGGGACGCACCGTGCAGGCAGTGGTGGATGGAGAGAAACTTGAAATCCGCACCAGGGTTCTCACAGTTGGCGCAGCGCTGCGCAGCGCTGGGGTCTCACTTGATGAGGGTGACCAGGTGATCCCTCCCGTGGATACCTGGCTGTCTCAGGTTGACGAGATCCAGGTCAACAGCGTCAGGCTGGTGCGCGTGCTGGTTGAACCGGCGGGCGACCTGCTGGAAGTACAGACCGCCCTACTCACCCCGGCAGAAATCCTTGCGCTGGCCGGACTGGTCCCGGAGGCAGACGACCGCGTGAGTGTGGAAGGTGTGGATATTGCACTTGAAGCACCACTGGCTTATAACGGAGAGGTGGTACTGCAATACCACCCGGCGGTGACGCTCACGCTCACGCTGGGTGGCGACGAACAATCTTTCACCACCACCGCACCTAACCTGGCTGAGGCACTATGGGAGGCGGGCATCCTGCTGCGCGCGGGGGACAGCGTTTCTCCTTCCATCGACACCCTGCTGACCACCGACCTCGAAGTTGAGGTCAAACGCGGGCGTGAGCTGGAGATCACCGCCGATGGTGAAACCTTCACCGGGTACAGCGCGGCGGAAACGATCGGCGCAGCGCTGGCAGACAACGGTGTTTCGCTGCAGGACCTGGATTACAGTTTGCCTGCTCTTTCCGACGCTCTGCCCGCTGACGGCATTATCCGCGTGGTTCGGGTGACCGAAGAGCTGATCATGCAGCAAAGCACCATCCCTTACGAAAGCGAACTTCAGGCTGACGACACCATGGAAATCGGAACGCGCGAGGTGATTGAGCCAGGGGCTGTGGGCATCAGTGCTGACCGCGTGCTTGTGCGCTATGAGGACGGTGAGGAGGTCTCTCGGGTGAACGAGGGGAGCATGGTGATCGCAGAACCCCTGATGCGCGTGGTGCATTACGGTACAAAGATCGTAGACAAGGTCATGGATACGCCCGATGGTCCGATCACGTATTACATGGCAGTTAACGTGGTGGCAACCTCCTATTCACCCTGCCGTTCGGGTGTGCCGGGCAAATGTTACCCCGGAACATCATACGGTTTACCCGTGCAAAAAGGCGTCATCGGGGTGCACCGCTCGTGGTATTACATGTTCGCTGGTTCGCAGATCTACGTGCCGGGATACGGCGTCGGCACCATCGCCGATATCGGGTATTACCCTTACAGCGATTACTGGATCGATTTGGGTTACTCGGACGCGGATTATGTCTCGTGGGGCTCAACCAACGTGACCATCTACTTCCTATCGCCTGCGCCTCCAGGTTTCAGCGGGGTGCTGCCATAAACGCTTCTCCGCTCGACGTCAGGGCGCTGCTCAAGCTGCATCACCTCGACCCACGCAAGGGGTTGGGGCAGAACTTCCTGGTGGAGCATGGAGCGCTGAAAAAGATCGTCAACAGCGCCGATGTGACCCGGCAGGCCAGTGTGCTCGAGATCGGCGCCGGGCTGGGCAGCTTGACCCGCCTGCTTGCAGTACAAGCGGCTGAGGTTGTAGCGGTTGAGATTGACCATCGCCTGGTTCCGGTGCTCAAAGAAGTGGTTGCTGCTTACCCGAACGTGAGCGTGATCGAAGGGGATATCCTCAAGCTTGACCCGGGGCAGCTGGTGGGGCGTGAAGGGTACGTGGTGGTGGCGAACATTCCCTACTACATCACTTCCGCCATCATCCGCCACCTGCTTGAGAATCCGCTTAAACCGGCGCGGCTGGTGCTCACGATGCAACGTGAAGTGGCTGAGCGTATCTGCGCCGAACCCGGCGAGCTTTCGCTGCTTGCCTTGAGTGTGCAAGTGTACGGCACCCCACGCATCACCGGCATCATCCCAGCCGAGGCATTCCACCCCGCGCCCAAGGTGGATTCTGCCACACTGCGCGTGGACTTGCACCCCCACCCGCTTTTTAATCACCGCCAACGCGGGCAATTCTTCACGCTCATCCGCGCTGGCTTCTCACAAAAACGCAAGATGCTGCGCAACACACTCGCCGCGGGTCTGCACATCTCAGCGGATGAAGCCTCCGCTTACCTGAGAGACGCGGGCATTGACCCCGGCAGGCGCGCGCAAACTCTCAGCCTGGTCGAGTGGAAGACACTGGTCGACTCGATGCGGGATGTACTCCCTGAAGAAAAGACCGCCGGTTGAAGCCGGCGGTTTAAAGTATGTGAGGGATCATTTCAGCGGTTTGAGGTCGCGGTAACGCGCCAGCAAACCCCAGACGCGCAGGGCTGCCTCCACCTGAATGGAAAAATTCATCTTGGACTTGCCATGCTGGCGTTCAGCAAAGTAAATGGGCACTTCTTTTATGCGCAGCCCCAGCCGTTGCGCCACGTACGCCATTTCGACCATGAACACGTAGCCGCTGGCGCGCACGCGCTCCCAGGGGATGGCAGCCAGGGCATCTCGGCGCCAGAGCCTGAAACCGCCGGTCAGGTCTTTCACCGGCAGGTGCAGGATGGAGCGGGCGTAGGTGTTGCCAAAATTGGATAAGCTCTTGCGCCAGGCAGGCCAGTCATGGTCGAGGCTGCCGCCGGGGATGTAGCGCGAACCGAACACAACGTCATACCCCTCGAGCGCGGTCACGAACTCAACGAATTTTTCCGGCTGGTGAGAAAGATCGGCATCCATTTGCCCGATCAGGTCGCAGCCGCCATCGAGCATGTGTTTGAAACCTGTGATATATGCCGTCCCTAATCCCAACTTACCGCTGCGGTGGATCACACTGACGCAGTCGGGATAGCGCGCTGCAAGTTCGTCTGCCACTGCACCGGTGCCGTCAGGGCTATTGTCATCGATCACTAAGATGTGAAGTTCTTCAAGCGGCAGCGCGCGCAGACGATCCACCAGCAGAGGAAGGTTGTCTTTTTCATTGTATGTGGGGATGATGATGCCAATGCTCACAGGCTCTCCGGAAAAAAGGCGTGCTGATATTCTACCAGTGTCGAACGAATATGGAAGGCAGCAATAAAGTGGGTTTTCACCGGGAAGCGGCTCTAAACCGGTCAGGCGGATGGACTGCCGTCGAGCAGCCGGGTCAGGTCGTCAGCAGCCTTGCGCAGCTCGAGGAAGAGCACGCCCATTTTGGCTTCTGGCTTGACCAGTGTGGTGAGCACTGCCAGCTTGCCCACCGCGAGCAGAACGACATAACCATTGCCGCCCCGCGTGTACAAATGTTCGAGCGAACCCAATCCCATTTCTGCGTTGATCTGTTGACCGAGCGAGAGCATGGCGGCAGACATGGCGGAGATGCGGTCTTCGCTCACGCTGCGCGGCAGGGCAGACGCCATGATCAAACCATCCACGCTGATCACTGCTGCTGCCTCCACCTCGGGTAGATTAGCCTGCAGGGTTGTCATACGTTCATACAATGCTTGTTTATCGTACTTGATCAACATCCACCTCTAGTAGTAAATCGATTTACTTTAGCACAGCCTATTTTAAGTGTCAAGAATGCTGTTGAGATCCCCCTTACACCTTTGTATATGGTATTTTTATTCCTTTTTCATCACGACCCACTGCGCAAACAGGATGGCTGCCAGGATGATCACGGCGCCGACCACTTGTATGGGGTTCATGACTTCCTTCAAAAAGTATACTCCCGCAAGGGCGGCGAAAACTGCCTCAAGGCTGAGGATCAACGCCGCGTCAGCCGGCGGGGCTCTACGCTGACCGACCGCCTGCAGGGTGAAACCGACGGCGACTGATAACAGCGCAGCGTAAAGCAGCGGCAGCCAGCTCGCGCGCAGCGCGCTGACGGTGACGGGTTCGATGAAAAAGCTCATCAGCATGTGGATCATGCCACTGACGAGGAACTGCCCGGCGGAAAAAACGAACACATCCACCTTTTGTACCGCCAACCCGACAACAATCACATGCATTGCCCAAACGACTGACCCAGCAAGCAGCAACAGGCTGCCGGTTGAGGGCGCGAGTGCGCTGCCGCCGGTGCTGAGCAGGTAGGTGCCACCCAGGGCAACCAGCGCCGCCAGCCATGTGTACACCGAGGTGCGCTTGCGCCAGAATACCGCCAGGAGTAGTGGAACCAGCACCACATAGGTGCCGGTGATGAACCCGGCAGTGCTCGCCGAGGTTGTACCAATTCCGATCTGCTGCAGGGAGCTGGCGACGAAGAGTACGGCGCCAGCCAGCACCATCCAGCCGAAACCGGACCTTTGACCGCGGAAACGATTACGAAAGATGAACAGCAGCACCAGCCCGCCGAGCAGGAAGCGGATGCCGTTAAAGGCGTTGAACCCAAGGTGAAAAGATGCCAGGCGTTGGGCCACAAATCCAACCCCCCAGATAACTGCCGCCAGGAGGAGGAAGCCATCGGAGAGAAGTCTTTCGCGCAGTTGGGGGTTTTGGGGGTCGTTGCTCATGCGTCACAGTATTTTACTGGAGAATGCAAAAAAAAGACCACCCGTTTTTTAGGGTGGTCGGGGGGATTTTATTACTGGCGTCCGTGTTTGAACTGACGGCGGGCATTTTTCAAACGCCATTGGCGCATAATGCCAGCCAGGTCGGTACTGTACTTGGCGCGCATCCAATCGCTGGCAAATTTCTCCGCGGGGATGGCCATCAGCGCGCTATGCAGTTCGTTTAACAAGATCTCGTTGACCTCGCCCTCCTCGATCGTACTAACCCAGGCAGCTTTCTCCTCATCGGAATAGGGCACCTGTTGGATGAAATGGATTACTTTTTGGTTTTCGGTGTGCGTATTGACTGCCATTGTGTCTCCTTTCCACGGTTTACCTACCGCTGCTTTTATTGTACATGATTCAATGGTCAAAAAAACATGGGCTGCAACTTTTCAACGTTTTCGGCGTATTAAGATTAAGAGAAAAAAACAGGAGTTTGGAATGAATAGCTCATCGAGCAAAAAGCTTTATCGTTCACTGATCGACCGCAAGATCGCCGGTGTATGCGGTGGACTGGGTCAATATTTTGGCATCGACCCGACACTGGTGCGTTTATTGTTCGTACTCGGGCTGATCTTCGTGGGAGGCACACTGCTGGCGTATGTCATCCTCGCCATAGTGATTCCTGAAGAGCCTGTATAAACCCACAACTGCCAGCCGCAAGTGAAAACTAGCTGCTGGCAGGGCACCTGGCTGCTGCCGCCCAAGGATGGTATCCAGCGGCAGCAGCCCTTTTTAAGAATTATTCGTGGCGCAGCGCTTCCACAGGCTCCAGGTTGGCTGCCCGGTTGGCTGGGTAAAGCCCAAAGAATAAGCCGACTACAGTGGAAAACACGGTTGCCAACAGTATGGCATTGAGATTGATCTCCGGGTAGAAGGGGGTATTATTTGCGACCGCGATCCTACCGACGATGAAGGCGATCAGCCAGCCCAACCCGATACCAAGGACACCACCAAAAAGTGAGAGTAGCGAGGACTCGGTGAGGAACTGGATCATTATGTCCCGCTTACGCGCCCCCAACGCTTTGCGCAGACCGATCTCGCGCGTGCGTTCTGTGACCGAAACAAGCATGATGTTCATGATACCGATACCGCCAACTAGCAGCGAGATGCCTGCGATGCCACCGAGAAAGATTGTGAGCACACCGGTGATCGTGCTGGCGACATTAACAAAATCGTCTTGTGAGAAAATAGTGAAATCATCCTCGCCGATTTTGGTGCGGTGGCGTGTGCGCAGGATCTGCGCAACCTCTTCGTTTGCCTGGGCAACCTGATTGGCGTTCACTGTTTGCACCAGAATCATATCGAGATCGTCCTGGTTTCTGCGGATCAGGCGCGCCTGGGCGGTGGAAAGCGGGATCAGCGCCAGGTCATCCTGCGATCCGAAGGATGAACCACCCTTGGATTCCAGCAAACCGATGACGCGGAACGGCTGCCCTTCGATGCGCACAGTTTCCCCGACCACCCCTTCGCGCCGCCCGAACAACTTTTCAGCTGTGTCTGGTCCCAGCAGCACTACCGAAGAACGGCCCAGGTTTTCCACCTCGGTGATGAATGTGCCTTCTTTCACCGCGTAATTGCGCACCGTTTCATAAGAGGGAGTGACACCGTAGACCGTGGTGCGCGTCGATTCTCCCTGCGCGGTAATGACCAGGCTGGCATTCACCACCGGCGCGACCGCGGCGACGGAGGGCGCCTGGAATTGATCGAGCAGCGCCTCTGCGTCTTCCAGGGTCAGCGGTTCCATCTTGGTTAACTCAATGGTCATATTTCCGCGTGAGACGAAAAGCAGGTTGCTACCGATGCCGCTGATCGACCCGGTGATGGTTTCCTGCGCGCCCGTGCCCACCGCCAGCATGGCGATGACCGCACCGACCCCGATGACGATACCCAGGATGGTGAGCCCGGAGCGCATCTTATTTGAATTCAGACTTTCCAATGCTTCTATGATCGCCTGCCATAGGTTCATCGCGAATCCTCCTCGACCAGGCCGTCTTTCAACCTGATCACGCGGTTGGTGTGCGCCGCTACGCCAGGGTCGTGTGTGACAATGATCAGTGTGGTGCCTTTTTCGCGGTTCATTGACAACAATAATTCCATGATCTCTTCACCAGAGCGCGAATCAAGGTTGCCAGTTGGTTCATCTGCCATCAGGATGGCCGGGTCGTTCACCAGGGCGCGGGCAATTGCCACGCGCTGCTGCTGACCGCCAGAGAGTTCCGTGGGACGGTGGGTCATACGGTCTGCCAGCCCCACGCTTTCCAGAGCTGCGGCTGCCCGGTCGCGCCGTTCGCTGGTGATGCCAGCGTAACGCATGGGCAGCTCCACGTTTGACAGCGCGGTGGCGCGGGGCAGCAGGTTGAAGCTCTGGAAAACGAAACCGACCTTCCGGTTGCGGATGTCTGCCAGTTCATCATCATCGAGGTCAGCTACCTGCTCCCCATCCAGCGAGTAAATGCCGCTGGTCGGGCGGTCGAGGCAGCCGAGCAGGTTCATCAGTGTCGATTTGCCCGACCCTGACGGCCCCATGATTGCGAGCATCTCGCCGCGTTCGATCTCAAAGCTGACGCCGGCCAGCGCGTGCACTTCCACTTCGCCGATCTTGTAGATCTTTTTCAGATCCTGGGTTTGAATGACTTTGTCCATGTTGGATTCCACCTAGAACGGCGGCCCGCCCTGGAAATCAAGATCCATGATCGAAGACGGCGGGTTCAGAATGACTTTGTCGCCCTCCTTCAGATCGCCTGATAATACCTCACTGACCACATCCGAGGATGCGCCGATCTTGATGGATACCATTTGTATCGCGTTATTCTTCAGCAGATATACCACGGTTTCCCCATCCACCAGCCGCACTGCCCGGTTGGGTACAGTCAGCACGTTCTCAAGCTGGTTGATGACGATGTTCACCGCAGCGGTCATGCCCGGGCGCACCTGTTCATCAGGGTTGAGGATCTCGATGGTGACCTTGAACGTCACCAGTCCAGATTGGACCGTGCCAATGTTGGCAACACTGATCACGCGCCCTTGGTAGGATGTGTTTATGATGGCATCGAAGGTCAGGTCAACCTGCTGCCCAGCCTGGATGCTATTGATGTCCACTTCGGGGATTTGCACGTCCACCAGCAGGTGTGAAAGGTCATCAATGCGGAACGCCTGAGAGCCGGCATTGACCAGGTCACCGACCATCACGTTCACCTCGGTGACCGTGCCGCTGAACGGCGCGATTAGCCTGGCGAGGTTAATGGTGGCATTGAGTGCGGTGATGCGTGCCTCAGCGGCAGCGATATCATCCGGGTCGGCGCCGTCTTTCACACGCTCCCATTCGCGCAGCGCGTCTTCATATTGGGCCAGCGCTACGGCAACCTTAGCATCTGAAATGGCGAGCTCCTTTTCAGTGGGGGTTTGGGTCAGGTAATTTAAATCCTGCTTTGCCCGTTCAAGGCTATCACGAGCGTTCGCCAGCGTGCTGAGAGCGCCGGCTTTGAGCGGATCGCTGTCGTCGCGGCTCTTGACGCGGTCGTAAGCTTCTTCGGCGTCATTCACCCGATTTTCAGCCAGCGTCACTGCAGCCCGGGCAGCATCGATCTTGTTTTGGTCAGTGGTGCGCGCGCTGTTTCCCTGCGGGTTCGACCATACGGCGCGGTCATAAGCATCTTTGGCATTAGCCAGGGCGAGCTGCGCCTGGGCGCGGGCGAGGCTTGAATTGCGCAGGTTTTCAAGGTTGCGCTCCGCGTTCACCAGGTCAGCGCGCGCCAGAATGACTGACTGCGGCAGTGAAGCATCGAGCAAGCGCGCAAGAACCGCTTCGCTGGCGACAGTTTCACCGACAGCGACATCAATCTCACTGACGCGGCCGCTGGTTTGCCAGGTAAGCACAGCGCTTTGGTTGGCATGTACTGTGCCTGTCGCGCCCACGATTGCCACCAGTTCGCCACGCGATGCGTTGACTGTCTGAAGGTCAGCCAGTGAGGCTTGATTATTCATGTTATTATTTACGATCAGGTAGGTGATCCCACCGATTGCGACCAGCGCAATAAGGATCAGCCAGTACTTCTTCGACGAACTTTTCTTTTTCATCTTTTATTAGTCACCTCATTTTAGAAATTTCTGCAAATTGCTGCAGGGTATAATGTTACCATGCGTTGGAACTTGGTTACCCGTCAGATCATCCCGCTCTTAATCGCGGGGTTTGTGATGACCAGTTCAGTCATGCGGCTTGAAAAACCGCTTGACAAAGCGCGTTTGTTTACCGCGGGGATCGAATACGATTATGTCGCCTGGACTTTTAGTGCAGTGAAGGAAAAAGCCGGCCAGGCGCAGGTAAACGCTACGCAACGGCTCACCCCACACCAGCAATCTCAGGTGGTGATTCGATATTTTGATCTCGTGCGCGAGTTAGAGATAACCCGCGCGCAAATTCACATCCTTTACAGCGATCCGGACGTGACGGATGCCGAGGCGGCCGCAGCGGCACTCGTTGCCGAGCAACACGCGCTGGAAGACACGCTCAACGACCTGGCTGCGCTCACCGAAGCCATCCTTCAGCACCAGGTATCGCAGGTGCTGGCAGACGCTGGGCTGGGGTTTCTCGCGCAGCAGGTGCCACCGGTGCTGTTCCACTCAACCCCGTTGCCGACCGCGCTGATTGTTTCACCGCGCGATACCATCCGCCAGGATGTCAACCTCTCGCTGATGGCAGACCTGAGCCTGGAGGAGATCAGCCAGCTCGAAGCCGAGGTTGAAGCGTACATGAACGTTTCAGCCCTGGTGGAGGACGTGGGGGGCATCGGCGTGTATCCCACGATGGTGCAGCGGGCATCCAGTTTGGAGTGGACGTTGAACACTATCACGCACGAGTGGACGCACAATTACCTGTCTCTTCACCCGCTTGGCTTGCGCTACAATAAAACCCCCGAACTGCGCACAATGAATGAAACCACTGCCTCAATTGTGGGTAACGAGATCAGCAATGCCGTGCTGGCGCGCTTTTATCCGGAGTACATTGCCGGAGGAACTAAAATTATTGTCGGCGCAGCAAAGGCAGTTGACCCGGCACGGTTCGATTTCTACCACGAGATGCATGTCACCCGCGTGCGGGTGGATGAGCTGCTCGCTGAAGGGAAGATCGAGGAAGCCGAAGCCTACATGGAAGCGCGGCGCATCGAGTTTGTAAAGAACGGCTACATGATTCGTAAGTTGAACCAAGCGTACTTCGCGTTTCACGGCGCATATGCTGAGGGCGTCGAGGGCGCTGCCGGACAGGACCCGGTGGGTCCGGCTGTTCGGGCGCTACGCGCACAATCCGACACAGTGATTGATTTCCTGCGCCGTATTGCCCGCATGAACTCTTTCGACGACCTGCAGCAATCTATCCGCCAGGATTAATGGTCCGCAAATAAATTATTAAAGATCAGATAGATCACTTCCCAAATCGGGCATATCCCGCTCGATATCCTCGGGGTTTTGACCCTTCTCAAGGCGGTTGACCACCTCGTCGAACTCCGCCGGTAAGTCATCAGCGCCGACTTCGCTCTTCATTTCGCGCATCATTCTGCCGAGGGCGCGCGGGTCGCGGTCGAGCGCGTCGAGGTTGGCGTCGTCGCCCAGCGAAGCCAGGCGGCCTTCGTCGCCGCGGGTGACCCGCACCTTGCGGATTACCCGCTGCACCTGGTCTGACGCGCATCGCGGGCAGGCCGTCTGATGATGGCCGTACTCCGCGTAGGTTATGAAGAGTGCGAAGCGGTGTTGACAATTTGAACAACGAAAATCGTAGACTGGCATGCATCCCTCGATTGCATTAAACTTTATCCATTATAATCAACGCATATTAGAAAGGTATTAGATTTCCCGGAGGATGGCATGCCCACAACAGAGGATCCATTTGACCTGATGCACCCACAACCGCTGTTGATCGTGATCTCAGGTCCATCCGGCATCGGTAAAGACAGCGTGCTGCAGGAGATGAAAAAGCGCGCGCTGCCCTTCCATTTTGTGGTCACCGCCAACACCCGCGCACCGCGACCTGAAGAGGTTGATGGCGTGGATTACATTTTCATGTCGCGCGAGGAGTTCCTGGCGGGAGTTGCGCGCGGAGATTTCATTGAACATGCAAAGGTCTACAATGATCTCAAGGGCATTCCACGCTGGCAGATCGAGGAAGCATTGAAGAGCGGCAAGGATGTTGTGTTGCGGGTAGACGTGCAGGGGGCTGAAACGGTGCGCAATCTCTATCCTGAAGCACTGCTCATCTTCCTCATTCCTACATCCTATGACGAATGGCATGCACGCCTGGTCAAACGTAATACTGAATGCCCCGCCGACTTACAGACACGTATCGAGATCTCGGTTAAAGAGCTGGAAAAGGTGGGTATCTTTGATTACTTCGTGGTCAATGCTGAACACCTGCTCTGCAGCGCGGTCGATGACATCGAACGCATCATCCGCGTGGAACACCTGGCGGTACGCCACAGAAAGATCTTCTAATGCAAAATCATGTGCAGTACGATCCATATCAGCAATCGCAAACCCCGCCCCCGGGCACACCGGTGGCGGTGAAATTACCGGGCAAAAAACCCAATGTTACCTATGTATTGATCGGGGTGACCGTTTTCTTTTACATCCTGCAGATACTCTCGCAATCTTTGAGCGCGGATGGCTATGATTGGCCGCTGCTACTGGGGGGCAAGATCAACGAGTTGATCCTGCAGGGACAGCTCTGGCGGCTGCTCACACCCGCGCTGCTGCACGGCAGCCTGGTGCACATTGCGTTTAATATGTATGCCTTATTCTCGCTGGGCACTTCGCTGGAACGCTATTTTGGACCCTTCAGGTTCTTGCTGCTTTACGGCATCGGCGCTTTTTGCGGCAACACGCTCTCTTTCCTGCTTTCACCCAAGGTGTCCATCGGCGCATCCACGGCTGTGTTCGCGCTTGTCGCAGCCGAAGCAGTCTTCATCTACCGCAATCGTTCGTTGTTTGGCGGCCGGGCGCGTACTATGCTCAGCAACCTGGGGCTGATCATTGCGGTAAACCTGGTGATAGGCCTGCAGCCGGGCATCGACAATTGGGGTCACCTGGGCGGTTTGATCGGTGGGGCGATCTTTGCCTGGTTTGCCGGGCCGTTGATGAGGATGCAAACCACTTTCTACGGTTATGAATTGGCGGATACTAGCAGTAGAAGAGAAACCTTTATTGGCACCCTGCTCGCGGGAGGTATGTTCCTCGTATTGCTGGTAATCGGTTTGGCTTTGAATTAAATCTCTTTTCGTTCAAACGCAGGCGGAATTCCCGCCTGCGTTTGATTAAGAGCAATCTATTCCGCGTAGCTGAATTCCATCCATGGTACATACATGATGACCGGGTATGCGTCATAAGAACTGATGCCGATGCCAACCAATCCGCGGTCGAGGTTTTTGTCTTCGACAGTTTTGACAAAAATGCCGTTAATATACAGAGAGAGATTTCTACCTTTACAAACCGCAGAATAGGTATTGGTATCGCGTCCCGTGCGAATATCTGTTGAGCCGCCATTGGCGATTAACAAATAATCCTTGGCGATCACGTTGTCGTACCACAGGATTCGCCACAAACCACCGCTGGAAATATTGAATTCATACCAGCCGAGGTCATCACTGTAGCGGCAAATTAAAGAAACCTCGTTATTATTGGAGGCCTGGTTCACCACTTCAGCGTCAATGCGTACATCGCCGTAATTGAAGGGATCGTACAACAGGTAATAATAAATATAATCGTCCTGTAAATTGAATTTTAGTCTACCGTCTTCAGTGTAAACATCGGCCTTTTCCTCATCCCCACTCATCAGGAAGTAAGAGTAATTGGATAACCCATTGTCAAATTCCTCGACAAAATAATCCAACGGACCTTCGGTGACAGGCGCTTCTGTTACAACCACAGGCGCTTCTGTGATAACCAAAGGTTCTTCAGTCAGCACAGCTGGAGGTTCAGTAACCAGCGGCGCGACCGGCGCTTCAGGGGTGGCAGTAATGACGATAACCACTGGTTCCTGGGTCTGGGTTTCCTTTCCTCCTGTCAGGGCGCAGGCGGAGCCAACTACAAGAACGAACAACGCGATAAATATCAGGGGGATAAAAACACTTCTTTTCATTCGTACGCTCCTCATAAAAATTAATAGAATCCCGGAGATCGGGATTTGCATTCAATTATTATGATAGAGAGTTCCGAATTGTGCAATCCAAAAAATACTATTAAAAATACAATTAATCGCCAAATTGTTGACTTAAAATCCACCTGCTCCATACAAGGATGGATCGGTGGGCGTTTCACCTGAAGGATCCCAGACATACACGTAATCACCCTCATTAGCCCAGTTGTACAGCCAGTGGGAATCTGCTACCGACAGGTTGACGCATCCGTGAGAACGTTGGTAACCCAGCAGGGTCTGCCAGTAAGCTCCGTGCAGCGCGCGCAGATCGTCATAATACATGATATAAGGAACTTCTTCGAGGTAATAGTAATCCGACCGGTCGGCTTCAAAAGCGCCCCACATCGGATCGAAATCCAGTTTCTTGTAAACCTGGAACACGCCGGGTTTGGTGTAGAACGGCGGTGTGCCCGAGGAAATCAAAGTGGCGAACACGAGGTTGCCGTTTTCGTATGCGGTGAGCGTTTGTTCGTACAAGTTGACCTCGATCCACTTGTCCACCGGCACTCCCTCCGGGCGGGAGTAGCTGGGGATCACGCGCGCAATGAAGCGGTGCTCGACCCATTCGTCCGGACCGACCTTGACCCACTCGATGTCGTTAATCATCACACTATCATAAATAAAGATCTTATTCTCGCGCCAGAACTGAGTGCCGGTTTCGGGAGCGGCGTAACCCGGAGCCGAGCGCCCGACAGTCTCATTGATGAACCAGCCAAAACTGATGGTGGGATTTTGCTTGAAAACATACCCCTGGAAGTTGGGGATGCCTGCCCGGGAAATGAACTCCTCGCTGATCCACTCGGAGGTGGCGATCTGGTAATAACGCCCTTTGTCGGTGTCCACCCGGTTCTGCAGCGCCACATACTTGATCTGGCTCTTCTGAAGTTTATTGGTCGCGTGATCGTTCATAATGTCATCCACGGTCGCGTAAAGTGGGATCTCATCATTATTAACCCTGGCGTACGTGTACGGCACGCTCGAAAGGTCGTAAGGCGTGCGCGCGGCGAACAATTGCGGAGAGGGATAGGTGATGCCCTCGTCAGCGAGCTGGCCTAACCGGGCGGATGGACCTGCGTCCAGACAATCCTGTGAGGCGATTTCATCGCCGTACGGCAGGCAGAGCGCCTGGTCGCTTTCGCTCATGGCAGAGGCGGTGAGTTGCGTTTGGAAAGCAGCGATGGCGAAAAGGCTGAGCAGCGCTGCCGTGAGTAGATTCTTTGTTATCAATCCGATACACCTTTACACCAATTAATATGACTAATTTTATCTTAAAATACCATCGCCCGGGAGGTTGGCTGAGCGCCGTGCTGGCAGGCGGTGTTATTCTGAAGCATCAAGTTCGCTGTCCTTCAAGAAATCTCTATTCGAAGCGATTCTTTTGCTGGAAGACGATTTCCTGCAGTGACTGGTATCCTTTTTCTCCCAGCAGGTAACGCAATTCGGGTTCAAAGGTGCTGATCAACGGGATGTTGTGCGGGGCGCGACGCACACAGCTGCCTTCTTCATCCACCATCTCCTCTGTCGCATCGAGCGTGATTCTGCTCTTTTCGTCCAAATCCAGCGGGTGAAGGATGCAATAAAACGGCTTAAACCGCCAAGGATGCAGCCCATTCGCGTTGGCAGCCACTTGCAAGGCGCATTTGCCATCCTCCAGGCAGAAGATACAGGCGGTGCGGCCGTAGTGTTGCGGGCGATTTTGCACCGCGGTGTGCAGCACCTTGCCGCTGGGGCTGTTGGCGTCGTTGTCTTCAACACCGGCGAACCACTCACCAGGAACCCGGCTGTCTGCAGGCATGTGTGGAAGGATCAGGGCAGCGTTGCGCATGATATCATCCACTTCGCGCCGGTCTACCCACACGCCGAATACGCAGCAGGCGCCGCGGCAATCACCCAGCGCACAGCGCTGCAGCGGTTCTGAGCCCAGCATACGCGGGTTGATGCGTTCAAGAATGGGATTGACGATTGCATCCATGCCGGAAATTGTACCATCATGAGCCTGCGAGGGGTGGAAGCGGCAGGCAGCCCTTTCACGAATTGAATTGAGGTAAAATCAAAGCATCACAATTCAAGGAGTATGATATGTCTGCCTGGAAGATCTTGTTAACGGATGGGTTGGAAGAAAATGGCAAGGTGATCCTGCGGAGCAAAGCAGAGGTGGTTGACCAGGCTGGGATCAGTGCCGAGGACCTGTTGAATGTTGTGGGCGAGTATGACGCGCTCATCGTACGCGGGCGCACCAAAGTCAACGCGGCAGTGCTTGAAGCCGGCAAGAAATTGAAAGTGGTGGGGCGCGCCGGTGTGGGTGTGGATAACATCGACCTGGCTGCCGCAAAAGCGCATGGGGTCACCGCGGTCAACTCACCGCTGGCGACTACCGTGGCGGTGGCAGAATTGACCCTCAGTCTGATGCTGAGCGCGGTGCGCGAGATTCCACGCGCCGATGCCTCGATGAAAGCGGGCAAATGGCTGAAAAAGGAATTCGAAGGGCGCGAATTGTTCGGTAAAACGCTCGGTGTGATCGGTTTCGGGCGCATCGGTTCAGCCGTGGCAGCGCGCGCAAAAGCCTTTGAAATGAAGGTCCTGGCGTACGATCCGTTGATCCCGGCGGAAGAGATCGCCAGGCGCGGCGGCGAGCCGGTCAGTTTCGACGACCTGTTGGCGCAGTCTGACGTGATCACCATGCACATGCCGCTGACCCCTGACTCGCGCAACCTGTTGAACGCCGAGGCTTTCAGCAAAATGAAGGAAGGTGTTTTCATCGTCTGCGCGGCGCGCGGCGGAGTGATCGACGAGCAGGCGCTGCTCGAAGCTTTAAACAACGGTAAAGTGGCAGGGGCTGCGCTGGATGTATATTCTACTGAGCCTCCCGGTCAGACCGAGCTGGTGGCGCACCCGCGCGTGATCGATACACCGCATGTCGGCGCCCAAACTGTTGAGGCGCAGGCACGCGCGGCGAACGATATCGCCGAAGAGGTATTGAACGCGCTGGAAGGGAAACCCCTGCGCTGGAAAGTTGCCTGAAGCGGTTATCAAAATAATTCAATGGAGCTTGGGATGCAGCAAAAACTGGAAAGATTTAAGCAATTGATCGCGCAGGTGGTTGACCTGGGTAGGGCTGAAGCGCTGCTTGGGTGGGATCAGCAGACCTACATGCCGCGCGGCGGCGCGGAAGACCGCGGAAACATCCTGGAAACCGTGGCGGGACTCTCCCATGAGATGTTCACCTCTAAAGAGATGGGTGATCTGCTGGCGGAGCTCTTGCCTTACGCTAATACGCTTGACCCCGATTCTGATGATGCGTGCCTGGTCAAGCGTACCGCGCATGATTACGAGAAGCGCACCAAAGTCCCCACTGAGTGGGTGGCGGAGTTTGCGCGCGTGACCACCCTCGGGCAGACCGCCTGGGAGGACGCCAAGGCAGCGGACGATTTCGAAGTATTCCGCCCTCACCTTGAAAAGGTGGTTGAACTCCGCCGCGCCTACGGCGACTTCTTTAAACCTTATGACCATATTTATGACCCCCTGCTGGATGATTTTGAACCCGGCATGAAAACCAGCGAGGTAAAAGCCATTTTCGACGCGTTGCGTCCGCAACAGGTGCAGTTGCTGAAAGAGATCGCTGCCAAACCGGTTATCGATGATTCTTTCCTGCACATCCCTTACGACGAGCAGGGGCAGTGGGATTTCGGTGTCGACGTAGTCACCCGATTTGGCTACGACTGGAACCGCGGTCGGCAGGATAAATCTGTGCATCCCTTCACCACCGGCTTTGGGATTGATGACGTGCGCATCACCACCCGGTTCGACCCGGAACGCGCAGCATCTGCGCTATTCAGCACCATGCACGAAGCCGGGCATGCCATGTACGAACAAGGTGTGAGCAACACACTTCGCCGCACCCCGCTGGCAAACGGCGCTTCGATGGCGGTGCACGAGTCGCAGTCGCGCATGTGGGAAAATTTGGTGGGGCGCTCAAAAGGGTTCTGGCAGTTCTTCTACCCGCGCCTGGTCAAGCTGTTCCCTGCGCAACTGGGAAGCGTGACACAAGAGCAGTTCTATCGCGGCATCAACAAAGTGGAGCCGTCTCTGATCCGCGTGGAAGCCGATGAAGCCACCTACAATCTGCACATCATGCTGCGCCTCGAGCTCGAGATCGCGCTGATGGAAGGCAGCCTGCAAGTGGGCGACCTGCCGCAGGTGTGGAACCGCAAGATGGAGGAATACCTGGGCGTGGTGTCCCCAACCAACCGCGAGGGCGTGCTGCAGGACGTGCACTGGTCCGGCGGGATGTTCGGGTACTTCCCGACCTATGCGTTGGGCAACCTGGTATCAGCGCAATTGTGGGAGAAGATCCACCTGGATATCCCTAACCTGGAAAAACAGATCAGCGAGGGCAAGTTCGACGACTTGTTGCACTGGCTGCGGTTGAATATCCATCAACACGGCGCCAAGTTCGAGCCGCAGGTGCTGGTGAAACGGGTGACCGGTACCACCATCACACCCGAACCTTACGTCAGGTACCTGCGCGGCAAGTACAGCGAGATCTACAACCTTTAAGTGAATCCACAACATCAAGCGGGGTGGCTGACCTGCCATCCCGCTTTGCTTGCGTCGATTCTCCGTTCAGGCGTTGGCTTCTGCGGTGGCTGCCGCAGCCTGGATGGATGGCTTAAGGTTCTCCAGTTCGGAGACCTCGCGCACGAAGTAAGACAGCACACCTACGATCACCACCAACGCACCGCCTGCCCAGTACCATACCTGCAAGCCCACCCACTCGGCGACAGGCGCAGCAATCAGCAGCGCGATGGGCATCATCATCATGCACAAGCTGTTGATCAGCCCCAGCACGCGCCCTTGCATCTCCGGCTCGATGCGGCTCTGCATGATCGCCTGCAGGGGTCCGTTGGCGATGGGGTTCATCAGACCGAGGAAGCCCATGCCCACCACCGCCAGCCAGAACATGTTTGAAGGCGCGATGCCGAAGATGAATACGCCCAATCCCAACCCGATGACACCCATCAGGCTGGTGTGTACGCGGTTCTTAAAGCCGCCCCATACGCCCAACGTCAGCCCGCCGACCACGATGCCGATGCCCATCACCGACTCCAGCAGGCTCAATTGCCAGACACCGCCCTTGAAGTGCTCAGTGACCATCAACGGCATGAGCGTACCACTGGGGGTGAGTAGGAAGTTGAGGAAAGCCGCGATCAGCGCCAGGTAGAGCATGCCCTTCCACTTTTTAAGGTACGTGAAGCCCTCGCTAACGTCGCGCAGGAGGATGCGCGGGGTGATCATTTCGGCGGCATCCTTGCGTGCGGGCTGGGGGATGGTGATGAAGAATAGCGGCGTGATGGCGATCAGCGCGGTGATCACATCCACCGCCACCACCTGGTAGAACTGCAGCACGGTCATCAGCAACGCGCCCAGCGGGGGCGCCACGATGTTCAACCCGCCGCGCACTGCCTGGTTGAGACCGGCAAACCGCGCAAGGTGTTTATCGGGCACCATCAGCGAGGTCGAAGCCTGCATCGCCGGCCAGTGGAAGACACCCCCGACCGAACGCAGGAACATGACCACGAAGATATGCCAGATCTGGATCTGGTCGAACGCGAAGAGCAGCACCAGCCCCAGCGTGGAGAGCGCGATGAAGCTGTCCGCGAGGATCATCACCACGCGGCGGTTCAGGCGGTCGACGTACGCGCCGGCGAAAGGCGCCAGCAGCACGTCTGGCAGCAGCGCGATCAGCGTGGCGGTGGCCAGGATGGCGGCGGAGCCGGTCTCCTGGGTGATGTACCAGACCAGCGCGAACTGTACCAGGCCGCTGCCGAGCAGCGAAAAGAGCTGTGCGCCCCAGATGGGCAGGAATTTGCGTTTCCAATTTGCTTCAACAACGTAGGCTTGAGATTGCATTTTTTCCATCCGGCAACATTGAACTGGTCCGGTGCGTTTCACGCACCGGCTAAAACATGACCAGGTTTAATCGTTTCGTTATTCGATGAAAACTTCCACGTGCTCGCCGTCTTCGTCGTCGTACACGTCCATAATTTGCCCAGTCTCACCGGAAGCCAGCGCTTCCGCCATGCGCGCGGGGTCGAGACCTTCCACCTCAGGTGAGAAGCGCATGCCCATGCGGATACCTGCATTGACCATGCCAATCGGCAGGCGGATATTAACCCGGGTGCGGCCGGTATCCGTATCGGTGACCCGTACGCGGAAGAATCGCCCGCCGCTTTTACTGCCGGCAAATCCACCAGTCATGCGATCGTCCGCTTCAGCCTTGCGCGAAGTGCTGTCGAGTGCTTTAAGTAGTTCAGTCGCCACCTCGGCAGTGATCTTGCCGTCCTGTACCATCTTGAGTACTTTTAATCGTTCTTCACTGGTGGCCATCACTTCGCCTCCTTGCCGGAACCGGATGCTGGATCGGCGTATTTTTCACCGCGCAGTCTGGCCTGGGCTTCCTCCCACAAGATCTCTCCGCGGTCGAGGCTGTCCAGGATTTCTCGCCGGTCATCAGCACTGAGTGTGAGCGGCACCTCGTCTTTGCCGGGCTCATAACCCAGCGCGCGCACGATCTCGGTGAGCCGGCTGCGCAGGGTGGGGTATGAGAGGTTCATCTCATCCTCCATGCGGTTCAAGCGCCCTTCGCATTTTACGAAGGTCAATAAAAATTGCATCTGTTCAGGGGTGAGGTGACCAAACGGGGTGTGTTCAGCCGTGAAGTGCCCCTCGATGGTCGTGTCGCAATTCACACAATACAGGCGCGTCACCACCAGATCGGAATCACACACCGGGCATTTGCTAAGGGTATTTTTAATCATCATTCGCCACCTTTGCGGCTGGAAAATTTCCTGCGCCAGTAAAAATCTATAATAACTTTGAATAACTTCTAATATCATATCATAATATTGAACAATGTCAACACTATAATCAATAATATTAATATGTTTATTAAACTTATTAAATGTTTGGCGCTAATATTCTTCGTCGTGGTTGATGTGGCGCTCACCTTTGAGGAACCACCCGCCCTTACGGTTGTCCACGTCTTTAGGAGCGCGGTCGTAGTAGATCTCAAAGATCTGCCCACTTTCAACCACCACCCTGAAGTAAAAACGCCCGACCCCCCATGAGCCGGTGCGCGCTGCGCTGGCGAGATGCGCCGGTGCCATGTTGGCAGACATGCGACCGCGGCGGGCGAAATCCACCCACTCTTCATGCACGGCTTTGATCATATAGCTTGTACCTCGCCAGGTAAAGCGCTGTGGACAACTGGGCGATTTCTCGCGCACTGGCGCGCTATCGTATTCCACCTCGATGGGTTCGTCGATAAATCTAAATGGCCGTGTTTTCATCTCGACTCAGTAAAGGCGCGAGTTGCGCTCAATCCTTCCAGTCATCTGGCTCGATATGCACATACGCACGGTCGACATTGGCGAAGGCTTCCAACCGGCGGATCACTTCATCGGAGATTTCGTGCGAGTTGCGCAGTGAGGTTTGCCCATCCACGTTGATGTGCAAGTCGACCATCAGGCGCGGTCCCACGTAATCGGTCATGATGTGATGCACCTTCAACACCCCCGGTACACTCTCTGCCACGCTGATGAAAGCCTCTACTTCTTCGCGGGTCGCACCCCGGCCGGTAAGAAAGCCCAAGTTTTCTCGACCGGCGAGGAAGGCGTTGCGGAAGATCCAGGCGGCGACCACCAACCCGGCAATCGGGTCTGCTAGCGGGTGGATGAGGTTGGACCCCAGCACGCCGAGAAACGCCGCCAGCGATGAAAGCACATCGCTTAGGTTGTCGCGGGCGGTGGTGGCGAGTGTGGGGCTGAGGATGCGCTTGCTGATGCGCCTGATCGCAAGGTACATAAAAACCTTGATTAATGCGCTTGCTAAAAGGATGATGACCGGTAGATCAAGCGTGATGGGCTCAAGTGCATTCTGCATGTATCGGCTGATGGCGTTGCGCGCGGCTTCAAAACCAGCAAATGCCATTGAGGCGGTCACGACCAGACCGACCAGTGGTTCGTAGCGCGAATGACCCTGCGGGTGAGAAAGATCTGGTGGGCGCAAAGCCAACGACAACCCCAGAACCATCAATACTGAGTAAACCACGTCGGAGACTGAGTTAGCGGCGTCGGCGTAGACGGCGGCTGAACCCGAGACGTAAGCCACGATGCCCTTGCCGACCGCCAGCAGCAGGTTGCCGCCGAACGTGATGAAGATTGCCACCCGGTACAAGCGTTGCTGTTCTGGGTCGCGTTGATGGTTTCTTACCCACTGCATGAGCTGTTTCCTGCGTCCATGTATTAAAAAACCTCCAGGTATCGCCTTCCATTATGAAGGAAGAACACCTTTGAGGCTTCGCTTGCACCCTGGCGGACTGGTGAACCTGTCCAACAGGAAGATTATATCATTAGTCGCGGCTTGCGATGGAGCGTTTCAATTGCAGCCGCCGTACCCATCCCCGCAGTGGCTTTCTTCAAACTGCAACGTGATGTGGGTAATGCTGTACTGAGCTTCGAGTAATTGCTTGACGTCGTTCATGACCTGGTTCTGGTGTCCAAAGCGCCCGTTTGAGAGCACGATGTGCGCGCTGAGCGAGACCTCCTCCGAGCCCAGGCTCCACACGTGCAGGTCATGCACCGCCTCAACGCCTTCAAGCGCAGTGATTGCACGATTGATCGCGTGGATCGATAAACCTTCAGGCACACCCTCGGTGAGAATATGCAGTGATCTGCGTAGCACACGGTACGCGCTGAGCAGGATGATGCCGCCGATGATGATCGAGATGAACGGGTCGATCCACTGGGCTCCGGTGAAGTAAATGAGCAGCGCAGCGATGATCACACCGATGGATGAGATTAGATCGCCCAGCACATGCAAGAAAGCGCTTTGCACGTTTAGATTGCGCGTCATTTTTTTGCCGCTTTCGACAGAATCCGTCACTGTGTGGTCATGCCTGCCGAGAATATAAGCGACTACCGCGTTCACAGCCAGACCGATAATGGCGATCACCATCATTTCGAGGCTCTTGATCTCGATCGGCGACTGCCAGCGGCGTACTGCCTCGACCCAGATGCCGATGGCGATGACCACCAGCGAAGTACCGTTGACTAACGCGGCGATGACCTCGGCGCGGTGCCAGCCATAGCTGTGGCGGTCATCGGGTGGACGCTGACCCAGCCGAATGGCAAAGAAGCTCAAACCCAGCGCAAGGATATCGGAAAATACGTGCGCCGCATCAGAAAGCAGCGCCAACGAACCAGACCAGATTCCGCCAATGATCTCCGCCGCCAGGATGAGCGCGGTGAGGGATATGGCGAGGATGAACCTTTTTTGGATTTTTTGCGTGTCACGTGCCAGCAAAATTTACTCCCGGTCACGAGGTTTGACAGTCGATCTCAATATCCGCCACCGAGTCGAGGATAAGCGTCGGCCGGTAGGGGAACTTTTCGACGTCCGCACGGGTCGACACGCCGCTGAGCACAAGGATCGTATCCAGCCCGCTCATCACCCCCGCCACGATGTCCGTATCCATGCGGTCACCGACCATGATCGTGTCTTCTGAATGCACGCCCAGGTAGCGCAAGGCGCTGCGCATCATCAGCGGATTGGGTTTGCCGACGAAAAACGGCTCTTTACCGGTGGCTTTTTGGATCAACGCAGCGAGCGCGCCTGTCGCCGGAACGATGCCGGCTTCCAGAGGGCCAGTCGAATCGGGGTTGGTGGCGATGAACATCGCGCCGTCCTTGATCAGGCGCACGCCTTTGGTGATCAACTCGAAGTTGTAATTATTAACCTCGCCGAGGACCACGTAATCAGGATTGATATCGGTTTGCACGTAACCCACCTCGTGCAGCGCCTGTGTCAACCCGCTCTCGCCGATGACGAAGGCTTTGCCGTTGGGGCACTGGCTTTGCAAGAATCGCGCGGTGGCAATGGCAGAGGTAAAAATGTGGTCGGCTGGTACGTTCAATCCCATGCTGTTCAGCCGGTGCTCCAGATCGCGCTGTGTGTAAAGGGGATTGTTGGTGAGGATCAGGAACTTTACGCGGCACTCCAGCAAACGGCTGATAAATTCAGAAGCGCCGGGGAGCGGGGTTCTCCCTTTTACCAGCACACCATCCATGTCGATCAGGTAATTCTTCTTTTTTGCCATGCAGCGCCTCCAAATCAAAGTAATTCTAACATGGATGCTCCGGATAGAATCGCACCGCGGCAGGGCAAAAATCAAATCGGTTATAATCAGCCACAGAGACTCCAATATGCCGAGCGAATTCCATGCCACGCCGTAAGCCTATCGAGGAATACTCTGCGTTTGAATTGCAGCAGCTTTTACAGCAAAAGCGGCTGGCTGATCGCGAAGCGCGCCTCGAGGCATATCGGAAGTCCGGCAGAATATTGAATATCGTGAAACCGGCACCGCGTAGACACGAAGCGGATGACGACGGCAGCAGTGAGGTCAGTTCGCTGCGCGAGCGGGTGACCACGCGCCGGCGTAAAGGATTGGATACTTTTTTGCTCGCGGTGGAAATTATCGCCATGCTGGGTCTGGTGGCTTTATTCGTCAACGGGGCGAACCTGTTAAGAAATTTAAATGAAGAATCCGCACTCGCTTTACAGCAACCCACCATCACTCCCACGCCGCTGATCAGCGCGGTGGTGCTGCCCAGCGGGCACGTAGCACCGGCTGCCGGTCAGGAGAACCGCTTCAACGAAGAGGAGATCCCTGAGCATCTGCGCCCGCTGATGCAGAGTTACGCCAGCCTGCCGATCCCCACGCAGAGCCCGCAGCAGGCGCGCCAGGTGCAGATCGCAGCCATTGGGGTCAATGCCCCCATCGTCATGGGTGACGGCTGGGAGCAGTTGAAGAAAGGTGTGGGGCAGCATCTCGGCAGCGCCAACCCCGGCGACGCGGGAAACCTCGTGCTCTCGGCGCATAACGACATCTTCAGCGAGATTTTCCGCGACCTTGACCAGCTCAAAGAGGGCGACGAGATCATCATCATCACCCAGGACCGTTCATTCACATACGTGGTCACCGGTACGCTGATCGTCGAACCGGACCGCGTGGATCTGCTAGCGCCCACCAGCAACAGCACGATCACATTGATTTCTTGTTACCCCTACAGGGTGGATAATCTGCGCATTGTTGTGCAAGGTGTATTACAATAGGGAATATTCTGTAAGGTTTATCAGGAGAGTGGTATGGCAAAGAAAACCAAAAAACGCGCAGTGAATCCAACCGTCGGGACCCCGAAGACATCAGCCGCTTCTGGAGCGGTTTCGACACCGAAGGCTGCTTTTACCCGCGCTTCAGAGTTCAACCCGGATTACACCTACGTCAAGAAAGACCTCAAGCGTATTGGCGTCCTGGCGGGTTCATTCTTTGTTGTGCTCGTGGTGCTGTCCTTCTTCCTGCGCTAAGCGTTCGATTGTTTCGCCTTATGCCCGTGAACCGGACCGTTCAGGTGGTCCGGTTTGTTTATTGACGGGGGTATGAGGGCGTGATAAAATCTGACCGTCCATAAGCGGGCGCGTAGCTCAATGGCAGAGCAGTGGCCTTTTAAGCCATTGGTTGAGAGTTCGAGCCTCTCCGCGCTCACTTTTTGTATTAATCCCTCGTTGGTTGAGCGCAAGTGATATTCGAGCCGTTGCGCAGCACCTTTAATGGCTCCGCGCTCACTTTTCTATGTAAACTCTTTTTTTTTGAGTATAGGAGTTTTTTCGTCTCCGCGTAATACCCTTTCAGACACCCTAAAAAAAACCGGCCTCACCCGAGGCCGGTAGATATTTCAATAAGTTAATCATTTTTGTTCACCTGGCGCCATTGCATGAACCCCTGGAACACCTGGAAGAGACCCAGCAGGATAACCGCCAGAGTGATAAAGTTCACGCCCGTGTCTGGGGTGTCAACCGGCGCCGGGAAGAGGAAGTACAACAGCACACCCGCCGCGGTGAAAATGCCGCCGGTGATCATCATCTTGCGCGCGCTTTCACGCGTAACTTGCGGACGCACGCGCAGCCTGGGACCGGCTTTCATATAGCCAATTACGCCTTCGCTGTCTTCCACGCGGTACCAGGTGTCGTCTTCCACTTTCTCCGCGCCGCGCACGATGAACGCGGTCCTCTTGGGGATCTCGGTGAGAACCGGCGATTCGTCCTCGGCGGATTCGTGCACCTCGATGTCGTTGCCGATCGCCTCCACCGTCTGGATGGTGAAGATGTGGGTATCCCCGGGGATGTAACCGGTCACCCCGTTGTCAAGCGTGATGGTGACCCAGGTCTCCTTCTTCTTGCGGATGACCTTGCCGATCTCAAACTCATCACCCTTGCTGACGGATGTAATGGAAATGGCTTCAGCAGAAGGTTCCTGCTTAACTCGCGCGCTCTCATCACCTAAACTGGCTCTCATGCTTTCTCTCCTTCATCATATATAGTCCAATTATAACGCGCCGCGCACTCCGCTGCCCAGGTTTCGTCGGTCAGCCTGATCTGTAGTGGGATGGCGTTGGGATCATTCTCGTCCTCCAGTACAGGTGTGCGTACCTCGGTGCGCGGGTGCTGCGCTGGATTGATGCCTCTCTCTTCCAACACCTCGAGGATGCGTCGTTGGCGCGTGCGTTGGTGCAGCCAGGTGCCGAGGATCAGCACGCCTCCCGCACCTGTGATGTAAGGCCAGTAAAGTTTTATATTGCCTGGTACCGAGGTGGCGGAAACCAGGTCGGTCATCAGCAGCAGCCCGGCGCAGGCAATCAGCGCTCCAACTGTGTACACACGCGAATGCAGCCGTGCCAGCCTGCCCAGTGCGGTATCATCCTTTTCGAACTCCTCAGGGACGACCGCGAAATCAGCCTGGTAGCAGTTTTCGCACACTCTCAGGCGCAGGTAGTACTTTCGGTTGATCTTAAAGCGCTGACCATACAGGTTCCTTTTTTGCGGGCTGATGCGCAGCCTGAGCTTGTGCGTCTCATAATGATCTGCGGGCTGTACACCGCAGCGTGAGCAGCGCGCGGGGTGGTCGAGCACGAGCGATGCGTCCGGCGTTTGCGGGATATCCGCCAGGGGGATGTCAAACCTAAGTGCCATGCAGGCGAATTCCGAGGGAGGGGGTGAATTTCATGACCCTATTGTAATCGATTCATGCGCATTGCCAGGCACCTCCCTGTCACCCACCTCACTGTCACCTACCTGACATCACTTCCACGCCAGAATGCGATAATAACCGGTTGCTGAGAGAGCATTAGTGGCACAAAGCGTGCCGGATGTAGCGCTATCCCCGGTTTTGATTGTGAAAATGGAAGTGGTCATACGGATTGGTGATTTAGCAATATTGCCATCAATGACCACCAGGACATCATAATTATTACCTAAGCCATCAGAGGTGGAGCTCCAGAGTAACTTCCAATTGCGGGGATAAGACCCGAAGTTATGCGCTTTTGTATAAACTGTAGCAATTGTCACAGCAAACCATCCGCTGTCATAATCAGCGACAGGAAAGCCTGGGATGTACGATCTAACAGAAGTTGGATCAACGTTAGAACCATCCCAATAGCATTCACCGATCAGGCGTTGATTTGCAAGCGGCGAGGAAGAGGTACTAACCGTCAACGCGAACGCTGTAGAGCCGGTCAATTGATTAGCGAAGATATACCAGGTAGATGCAGCACCAGAAAACTGACTGAGTGCTAAATCGATATTAGCGGTCTGGTAAAGCATGTAGCCATTGATCACGATCCGCGCAGGGTTGAAGACATCATAAGGGCAACGGATGCGATTGGTAGCCAGGTATTCCAACCTGATATTTTGTACATAATTAGAGAGCATGGTAGCGAGGTCTGCCGCTTGTGCAGCAGTTTTGCCTAAGTAAACGGCGTCTTTTCTCAAGTTGTTGTAGTGCGCAGAAGCTGTAGGCTGACCAGCGGAAACGTCCGAACTTTCAGGGTATGCCATAGATTACTCCATTGGAAAATTCAACGCCAATAAGAAGTACCCCAGGTTAAAGTGCCATCCCAGAGCGAAAGCGCCAAGAGGGATGGGTCAACTGGTGGGAAGTAGAAACCGACATTGTTGAGCTCACAACGGATGATTGAGTGGTGCGGTAGATGGCGCTCGTCTGCTGAGTAGCCAAGAGCACCTAAGTTTACGAACGCACCAATTGGAGTTATGAGGGTGAGCCCGGATGATTGGAGCAGGAATTGAGCTAGTTTATCGTAATCCTGCTGGCGGGTTTTGGTGTGTTTTGCGCCATTGGGGTCGCGCTGATTGTCGGCGCAGAGGACATCAAAGGCGA
Organism: Anaerolineaceae bacterium; assembly: GCA_038562455.1. Classification (GTDB taxonomy): domain Bacteria; phylum Chloroflexota; class Anaerolineae; order Anaerolineales; family Anaerolineaceae; genus UBA6107. The sequence continues at coordinate 47,276 of JBCFBD010000017.1, forward strand.
TCCAGAGCATTGTACCGGCGTGAATGTCCGCATAAGTGGTGTCCTCAGATTGGACGCGGCGGGTGATCTGCACGCCCTCATCTTTCACGGTATTGTCCTGGGGAGATAGAAAGCCGTACTCAGCGCCGGCATCCACGCTGGCGTGACTGAGGATTACATGGCAATTCTCACCCAGTACATAGCCGCTCATTGGCGCACCCCGTCCCAGTGGTCGAGCGGAAAGCCGGGTGGGAAGCCGAACTCCTGCAGCGTCTTGAGCCCGTTGAGCGCGCGTGCAAAGCTCTGCTCCCAGCGCTTGCCGATCTCCATCAGTCGCGCGGATTCATCACCGCGGCGTCCGTACCCCTCCGCCAGGCTGCCGGCACGCAAAATGCAGGCGCGGGCGGCGCTGCCCTCGATCAGCGCGCTTTCCAGCGCGGCGGGCAGCGTGGTGGCAACAGCGCCAGCGTAACCTTCAATGGTGTACGCGGCGCAATACTCCACATTGAGCTGCTTGCCCACCTCCGGGATGGAACTGCCCAGGAAGTGCAGCGTGGGCGTTCCATCATCCAGTGTGTAAGTGAAACCGGTTTCGGGTTCCACCGCGCGGCTGCTGCCATCTGTCAAATTTAGCGTGACGCTGATGAGATAACGGCAGCCGGTCAGCGCCGGGAGGGGTTGATCCCTCCCGGCAAGCGTAACCGTATGCTGCGCGTTGAGCACGCGCGGCACACGTTGGTGGATCTCTTCGAGCGACTGGCTGAGCGCCTGCATGAGCAGATTGTCGCTGAAGCGCACCGCAGCGCTGTCATCCAACAGCACGCGGATCTGGGTGTTAATGTCGTCGAGTTTGGTCATGGATCATCTTCTCGATGTGTTTGAGGTCCGGCGGCAGCACGATCATCTCCGACTTGCCGTCGCGGGTGCCAGCCGGCGGGCGGGAGGTGATGTTTGGGTTGCGCGGTTCATCCGGTGGGGGCTGCGAGCGCTCTTTCGCGGCGACTGGTTGCATGCCCAATTCCGCGCGCGCCTGGTTGACCTCCTCCAGCGTGAACCACAGCTTACGCCCGTCCGCGCTGATGACCACCATGCCGCCTTCCGGCAGCAAGCGGTACGAAAGCGGCTTGCCGGGTTCCCCCGCGCGGGCGAACGGCGCAGCCAGGCGTTCTGCCAGTTTGAGCTCAGGGCTGGGGGCTGGCATTGCCGCTGTCCTCGATGGCGACGCCGGTAGAGTACACCGCCAGCGCGGCTACCACTGCCTGCAGCGCCTGCCAGACGCTGATTTGGCTGGTGAGGTAGGCTGCCAGCGTGGTGAGCAGGGCGGTGACCAGCACCCAGAACTTTCGTGAGCGCAAAATACGATTGATCTGTTCATTAAAGGTCATGGTTTCTCCGTTAGTTTGTATTTGTCATTGCGCGGGCGCAGCCCGAAGCAATCTCACTTTCTATACTGTCATTGCGAGGAGGTGGTCTTCCGACGAAGCAATCCCCTATTAATTTGTGGGAGATTGCTTCGACCTGGAAAACATCCAGGTCTCGCAACAACAATTAGGGCTCTACGCCACGTTCGCCTTGTACAGCGGGCGGTAATCCGCCACAAAGACCGACACCCAGTGGCGCACTTTCATGCGGATCTCGTCGTTGGTGAACAGCGCGCCGTTGGTCTCGCCATCCGCGATGACGATCTCGGGCAGCACGCCGAAGCGCTCGCCCAGGATGATGCCTGGCGCCAGGCGCGGATCGGCGAGCGCCGCCCAATCGTTCGCGTCAGTGAACTCAGGGCAGGTGATCACATCGCCCATCTGTCCGCGCTGCATGTTCTCTGAGAAGATGTTGCTCTCATGCGCGAACGAGGGGTAGAGCAAATTCATGCCCGTCAGGCGCAGATCGCGCGGCACCGGCAGGTAGCGC
>JBCFBD010000018.1:0-7146 GCA_038562455.1 Anaerolineaceae bacterium
AATCTGATCGGGATCACCTCCCACATCCGCCCAGACGGCGACGCGGTCGGCTCAGTACTCGGGCTCGGCCTCGCGCTTGAAAGTGCGGGGAAAAATGTGGAGATGGTGCTGCACAACGGTATGTCGCAAACCTTTCGCCATCTGGCAGGCCACGATTTGATCAAACGCGTTTTCAGCACCGATTGCGACCTGTATATTGTGGTTGATAGTTCCGACGAAGCCAGGTCTGGCGGAGTGCTGAAAGAACACCAAGCGGATATTGTCATCGATCACCACATCACCAACAATGGTTTCGGCCGCATCAACCTGATCGATCCCCTGGCAGTTGCCACCTGCGCCATCCTGGCCGAGCATATGCCGCTGTGGGGACTGACCATTGATGAGCCAGTGGCTTCGGCTTTGCTTTCAGGAATAATCAGCGATTCCATTGGCTTTCGTACATCCAATACCACTGCCAAGTCTCTGAGAATTGCCGCCGACCTGATGGACAAGGACGCAGACATCACCCGGCTGTATAACAAAGCGCTGATCAGCAAACCGTTTGAAAGTGTCAATTATTGGGGTTACGGTCTAGCTAAACTACAAAGAGAGGACAGATTAGTCTGGACGAGTCTATCGTTGGAAGACCGCAAAAACGCTGACTACCACGGTGAAGATGACGCCGACCTGACCAATATCCTTTCGAGCATCGAAGATATTGATATTGCCGTCCTTTTCATTGAACAAAAAGGAAATCGTGTTAAGGTTAGCTGGCGGGCACGACCCGGGGTGGACGTTGCAAGTATTGCCGTCTCGCTCGGCGGAGGCGGTCATCCACCTGCTGCCGGTGCAGATTTGGAAGGCAGCCTGGCTGAAGTACAGGAAAATGTATTAACAATTACGAAAGAATATCTTGATACAATGAAAAATCAAGTAAATAACTCCAATAACAGCAGGGAAACGGAGTGAACATGGAACAAGATGCTGGTTATGATGTGAAGAACGCAATCTCTGGGGTGCTCGTCGTTGACAAACCGACCGGAATGACCTCGCACGATGTCGTGCAGGTGATCCGCAAAGGATCGAAGATCAGGCGTGCCGGGCACACCGGAACTCTTGATCCGCGCGCCTCAGGCGTACTGGTGGTATTGATCGGTCCGGCCGTCAGGTTAAGCGAATATGTTTCAGCGTCCGACAAACGCTACCAGGCGGTCATCTTGTTGGGCACTACCACCGATACGTACGACGCAGATGGTAAAACTACATCCTCCTCACCGGTTGAAGTAACCGAAGAGCAGTTTGAAACGGAACTACAAAAATTTGTCGGGCAGATCGAACAGGTTCCACCGCCTTACTCTGCGGTGAAAGTGCAGGGCCGCAAAGCCTATGAAATGGCACGTAAGGGAGAAGAAGTGGAGCTCGAACCGCGGCTGATCAACGTGTACAGCCTCGAGCTGCTGGAATGGGCGCCGCCCGAAGTCGTGATAGACGTGAATTGCTCCTCCGGCACCTACGTGCGCTCGCTGGTACACGACCTCGGCGCGCGCTTGGGCTGCGGAGCGACCCTCACTGGTCTTCGCCGCACCAAAAGCGGCCGCTTCACTCTGCGCGACGCCGTACCTTTGAGAAAGCTGAATGAAGCCTTCAGCGAAGGTACATGGTACCAGTATCTTATCCCGGCTGCCGAAGCGCTCTCCGACTGGCCGACCATCGAATTGAACCACGAACAAGTCGAAGCCATCCGTCATGGCCACCGCATCTCGGCTAAAACAAATGAACAGCAAAAAGCCTGCGGTGTCAGTGAGCAAGGTGAACTTGTGGCGCTGATGGAATTGGACGAAGAGACCATGGAATGGCAGCCGCGTAAAGTTTTCTTCTCGTAAGCCCCTCCCCCTCTCACGAGGGGGTTTTCTCATCTTGAAATGGAAAGGCTTACCCATATAATTAGAACATGAATTACATCGATATTCTCAATACGAAACCGATACAGCGTTCATGGGTAACCATCGGAGCTTTTGACGGCGTACATACGGGGCACCAAACGCTTTTCAACAAGCTGGTGGAAGGTGCCAGGCAAGCTGGATGCCCGTCCATTGCCATTACCTTTGATCCTCTACCGGCATTGTTTTTCCGCCGTATTAAAACCGACCACATGCTTTCCACGATCAACGAACGCGTGGCCACGATCACGTCGATGGGTGTCGACCAGGTGCTCGTGCTCGATTTCACCCAGGAGCTGGCGAACGTGGATGCTGACACCTTTATGGCCGAAGTAAAACGATCCCTGGGTCTGGAAAAGATGCTGGCTGGTTTTAATTTCACGCTGGGGAAAGATCACGCCGGCACAGTTGCCGCTCTAAAGAGAATTGGCAACGAACTAAAATTTAATGTAGAAGTCATCCCACCCATCCGGTATGGGCAGGATATCGTATCCTCCAGCAACATTCGCAAATTGCTCAAGAATGGCGAGGTAGCCAAAGCAGCCAAATTCTTGGGACGACCCTATCACCTGGAGGGTATGGTGGTGCACGGCGAGCATCGCGGCGGCAAACTTGGTATCCCGACCGCCAATCTGTACATCCCCAATGAACGCCTGCTTCCCGCCATCGGTGTTTACGCCACGCTCGCGCATGTGGACAATAATACCTACCTCTCGGTGACCAATGTGGGTGTACGCCCCACTTTTGATAACCCACTGACCTTCCCGCGTGTCGAACCGCATCTGCTCGACACGGATCAGACCTTTTACGACAAGACTTTGAAATTGGAGTTCATGGAATTCCTACGCCCTGAGGTCAGGTTCCCGGATTCCCGTGCGCTGATCGCACAGATTCAACAGGATATTCAGAAAACCAGGAAAATTCTCGCCGATGTCAAATAAAAGGCAGGTCTATCTGCTCGATCCACAAAAACTGCCGCCCGAAACGATCGCGGTCACTTTTGCCAAGACCTCCCGTTCTCCTGAGTCATTTCGAGAGATCGCCGCCGAACTAACTGACACCAGCAGTGCCGAGTTCAATGAAAAATGGGTTGTCGGATACGGTCATTCTTCGGTGGCTGAGCACGCAGTGTTGCACATCGCGCTGGAGAACATCTCTCGCCTGGCTGTCGAGACATTGGAATCCAACCGGCTGGCGTCTTACACCGAGAAATCCACCCGTTACCAAACCTGGAGCGACGACGCCTTCTATACTCCGCAAGAATTGCAGGGACACGTGCTGCTTGACCCGTATACGAAATGCTGCCAACTGTTGTTTTCCACATACCGGCAATGCCTGCAAGAACTCACACCATACCTGGTTCGCTCGATGCAACCCGAGCAGGGTGAAACCCAAGCGCAATTTGACCGCCGTGTGCGCACGATGGCGATCGATGTGTGCCGCTTTTTACTCCCAGCTTCCTCTTTAGCAAATGTCGGCATGACCATCAATGCGCGCGCGCTGGAGCACGCCATCGGCAAACTGCTCAGCCAGTCTTTGGAAGAAACACAGCAAATCGGCGCTGAGGTTAAGCGGGCGGCTGGTCAATCGGTTCCCACCCTTTTGAAATACGCGCATGAGATTCCCTACTTACAGACTGTCTGCTTCAAATTTTCGCAGGTGCATGTACCAGGACTGGAGAATGATAGTGAATGGTGCCGACTGGCGCATGTAGACCCTCAACCGATGGCGCGCGTGCTTGCGGCAGCGCTCTATCGCGAAAAACACATTACCTACGCGCAAGCACTAGAGTGGGTCGAAAAGGCATCCACCGAGCAAAAAAAGGTATTACTGAATTACTTGCTCGAAACCCCTGACCCGCACACCATACCCTCGCGTGAGCTGGAAAGTATCGGCTTCACCTTTGATCTGCTGATCGACCAGGGTGCCTACTTTGAGATCAAGCGCCACCGCATGATGACCCAGACACCACAGCACCTCACCGCCGACTTGGGTTACGCTGTTCCTCGCGCCATGGTGGATGCCGGTCTGCTTGAGCCATACCAGGCAGCCATGGAACAAGCTCGGCAGACATACACGAAAATCGCCGAGTTTAACCCTGCCGTGGCATCCTACATCGTCCCCAACGGTTACAACCGCAGGGTATTGTTGAACGTCAACCTGCGCAGTCTAATGCATTTCATCCGCCTACGCAGTGCGCCTAACGCGCATTTCTCGGTGCGCCGGGCAGCCCAGCGCATGGCAGAGGAAGTCTGTGCCCGGGTGCCTGAACTTGGCACGTTCCCCGGCAAAAACTCCTTAGAATCGGCAGGGCTGATCGAAGAGACATATTTCCATTCAACCTGCCAGCGATAATTACATGAAAGGAAGGTCGAAATGTTGATCACAGAAGGTGAGGTCCTCTTAAGGCTCGGGCTTGCTTCGCTGCTGGGTATGATCGTGGGTTATGAACGCGAACGCCAAAACCAGCCCGCCGGTTTACGCACACACGCCATTCTGGCAATCGGTTCCTGCCTGGCGATGACGATCTCGATCAACCTCGCCATCCAGTTTGTCCCCGACGTACCCAATGGTGATCCAGCGCGTCTGGCAGCCCAGGTAGTTTCCGGTATCGGCTTCCTGGGTGCCGGAGCCATACTGCGCTATGGCACGAACGTCAAAGGGCTGACCACTGCCACCTCATTATGGACGATCGCCATCGTCGGATTGGCGGTCGGCGCAGGGCACTACTTTTCGGCCATAGGCACCACTGTCGCCCTGCTGATCGTCCTGGTTCTGCTAAACATCCTGGAAAAGCGCGCAATACAGGCTTATCAAACCATCAATGTGGTTGTCACCACGCAGGAAAACCAGGACTTGGTGGAACAATTAACCGCCATATTCGACCAATTGAAGAAAAAGATCCTTTCGGTCGGCGTTGAAGGTGACCCAGTAAAGGGGAAACTGACTGTCACCATGGTGGTGAAGACACGTGAAAACGATCCATTGACCGATATCCGCCGCGCCATTGACGGGATACCCGGCCTTATTCATTACAAACTTAATTGAGCGCAATAACTGAGCGTAAAAAACAAATTTTGGTTAGGTGTATACTAATATCTGGTAAATTTCCTCCTGCGGATTCGCGGCTCACATGCCGCGAGAAAGTGCAGATATGAACTTATTATCCAGCATGAAAAAGAAAGTCATTTTTATATCACCTGAAACTACGGTGAAAGAAGCTGCGGAAAAGTTCACCCTTCATCATATTGGTACTCTGCCGGTGGTCGATGGTGAAGGAAAACTGGTCGGTATCTTGTTAATCAAGGATCTCATCTCCCAGGCGTTGCCTGACTTTGTGAATATCATCCAGGATATCGACTTTGTGCTTGATTTCGGCGCAGCCGAAACCAGACAGCCGGATGAGACCCTGTTAAAGGAACCAGTCAGCACAATCATGCAACCCCCCGTTTCTGGTAAGGGTAATTCCAGCCTGCTCAGGGCGGCAGCATTGATCAAGAAACATAACCTGCTCGATCTTCCAGTCGTTGATGACCAGGACCGACTCATTGGTATCGCCTCGCTGGTTGATATCGGCACCAGGTTCCTGCAAAGCTGGAACCGATCGTAAATTACCCCTGGAGACATCGATGGCGGATGGCATCATCGCGTTAATTATTTTTGGTATCACACTCTTTCTGATCTTCTCTGAAAAACTGCATAGGACAATCGCTGGGCTTTTAGGCGCTACGGCAATGGTGATCGCCGGAAAAATTTTCGGTTTCTACGAGGAAGCCGATGCCATTCAAGCGATCGATCTTTCCACCATTGGCCTGCTTTTAGGCATGATGGTGATGGTCGCTTTACTTGAACCAACCGGGATATTTGAATATATCGCCATTTTTGCCGCGCGCCTCTCAAAAGGCAAAACGGTTCGCTTACTTGTCCTGCTGGGTACGATCACCACAGTGCTTTCCATGTTCCTGGACAATGTCACCACCGTGATCCTGATCGCCCCGGTAACTATCCTCATCTGCGAAATCCTCGGGCTTAATCCATCGCCTTTTCTGATCGCCGAAGCGTTGCTTTCCAACACTGGCGGGATTGCCACACTGATCGGCGACCCCCCTAATGTATTGATCGCTGCAGCGTCCGGGTTTACTTTCAATGATTTTCTCACTCATTCCCTGCCGATCGTGTTGTTCGCTTGGCTCAGCGCGCTGTTACTGTTGGTCTATCTCTTCAGGGGTGAATTAAGCAAAAAACCTGCGAAAATTGAGGTGCTGGAGGAACTTGAACCTAAAGAAGCGCTAAAGAATCCCGCCCATGCCAAAAGAGTGCTGATTATCCTGGGCGCTGCGATCGTGTTGTTCTTCTTCGAAGAACTTCTGAATATCACTCCTGCTTTCATCGCCCTTTCAGCTGCTACCCTTTCGCTGATATGGATTCGTCCGACCATCAACGAAGTACTCGCACACATTGAATGGAGCGTGCTGTTATTTTTTGCCGCCCTTTTTGTGATGATCGGAGGTCTTGAATCAACCGGAATTTTGCAGGAACTGGCGCACAGTGTGCTTGGACTTTCCACCCAAAATCCGATGTTATTCAGCATCCTGCTGTTATGGATGGTGGCAATTCTTTCTGCCTTCCTGGATAACATCCCGGTCACAATTGCGCTCATTCCAGTCATTCAGAGCCTGGCAGCCTCAGGAGTGAATGTGAATGCGTTATGGTGGGCGCTGGCATTCGGTGCTGGATTAGGCGGCAACGGCACGATCATCGGGTCAACCGCCAACATCGTTGTCGCTTCGTTGTCTGAACGTACGCGTAATCCGATCACGGTGAAGTTGTGGAACAAGCGCGGCCTTCCGGTGATGCTGGCAACCTGTGCAGTGACCACGATCCTATTTATGATCGCCTACCCTTATCTCTCAAAATAAGGCGTTTTTAAACCACAGTATTTTAACCACCAGTTTTAAACCTCCAACATTAAACCTCCAAGCGCTTGACAGATTTGTTGCTGCGCTTATAATAGCTTGAAACTAAAAAATAAAGGCTGTGACGAGGACGAGTACGCGTCATGACGGCGCTTCAGAGAGCGGGAAAAGGTGAAATCTCGCGCGCGCAATGACCCCGAATGGACCTCCGAGCCGTGAGGTGAACGCGCAAGCTATTAACCGCCGCCGGGATGCCGCCGTTATCAGGCAACAGGTATAAGCATGAGCATCCCATGCCGTACCTGGCAACG
>JBCFBD010000018.1:7156-46812 GCA_038562455.1 Anaerolineaceae bacterium
ACGAGTGAAGCTGGCAAACCCGATCTCCGGTCGCAACCTCCGGAGGTTTTTTTGTTTATCGGAACAGCCGCTTAACCGGGGTGGCACCGCGGGCAGCAGGCTCGTCCCCAGCAGGGACGGGCTTTTATTATTTCCAGTCCGTCCCTAAAGATCAAATTCATCAAAATAAAGGAGATCGGAAATGGAAAAGACGACAAAATACCTGCTGAACGAAACTGACTTACCGCGCTTCTGGTACAACATAAACGCGGACTCTCCGGTGAAACCAGAGCCAATGCTCAACCCGGTGACCTTTGAGCCGGTCACACCGGATTTCCTGAGGGTACTCTTTCCAATGGGGCTGATTGAACAGGAGATCTCGACCGAGCGCTACATCGAAATTCCAGAAGAGGTGCATGAGGCGTACAAGTTATGGCGCCCTACACCCCTCATCCGCGCCCGTCGCTTCGAAAAAGCGCTCGGCACCCCTGCACATATCTATTTCAAGTATGAGGGTGTCTCCCCTTCCGGCAGCCACAAATCTAACAGCGCCATTCCCCAGGCTTTCTACAACAAGATTGCAGGCACTACGGCGATGACTACCGAGACTGGCGCTGGGCAGTGGGGCTCAGCGCTGGCAATGGCTTGCACTTTCTTTGGCCTCGCGCTCGAAGTTTACATGGTGAAAGTTTCGCACGATCAGAAACCCTACCGGCGTTACCTGATGGAAACCTACGGTGCGCAAGTATATTCCAGCCCCAGCGAGCACACGGCATTCGGGCGTGCCGTTCTGGCAGAAACACCTGATACTTCCGGTTCTCTGGGCATCGCCATATCCGAGGCTGTTGAAGCGGCAGCAACCTCTAATGGCGCGAAGAAATATGGGCTGGGATCTGTGTTGCACCATGTGCTGCTGCATCAATCCGTGATCGGCGAGGAAGCGCTCAAGCAGATGGATATGGCGGGGGAATACCCGGATGTAGTCATCGGCTGCGTGGGCGGTGGTTCCAACTTCTCCGGTATCGCCATGCCATTCCTACGCGAGAATCTGCGCAACGGACAGCACACTCGTCTGCTGGCAGTTGAGCCTGCCGCCACCCCATCACTCACCAAGGGACTCTACGCCTTTGATTACGGCGACACCGCCCGCATGGCGCCGGTGGTGAAAATGCACACTCTTGGGCATGAGTTCATCCCGGCAGCCATCCACGCCGGCGGACTGCGCTACCACGGCATGTCACCAACCTTATCCGGTTTGTACAACGCGGGGCTGGTCGAAGCAGTAACGGTGCACCAGAAAGCAGTTTTCGAATCTGCTTTACTCTTCACGCGCACCGAAGGCATTCTACCAGCTCCGGAATCCGCCCACGCACTGCGGGCAGCTGCCGACCTCGCGCTCGAAGCCAAATCTACTGGGGAGAAAAAGGTAATTCTTTTTAACATGAGCGGTAATGGCAGCTTTGACCTCGTCGCTTACAACCGCTACATGGCGGGAGATCTTGAAGATTACGATTACCCGGAAGAAGCAGTTCGCGCCATCCGGGACCACATTCCCGCAGTCAAGGAAAACGATCTATTGCATTAAAATGAACCTAACTATAAAACACATGGAATGATGGTTAATGGTTGTTCCATGTGTTTTCATTTTGGTTGAAAATCAGGCATTTTCGGCTATCATAATGATGAGTCTGCCGATGATTAAACCTCTTGTCTACAGTCCGGCTTCTGGTATGCAGCGCGAAATCCCATTCGAGCGCTTCTTGCCGACCGAACCGCCTGGGATGGTCGCCCGCTGGCTCACGCGTGATGCCCCTCCAGGCAGCACAGTGCTGGAGCCGCTGGGCGCTTCTCCTCAAGCATTATTGGAAGCCGCCAGAGCCGGCTACCGCGTACTGGCTGCCTGCAACAACCCGGTGCTGGCGTTTGAAACTCGCCTTCTGGCACGCAGTCCGCAGAGGTCGGAATTCCTTTCCGTGTTGCGTGAGCTAAGCGACCTGCGTAAAGGCGAGGAACGGCTCGAGAGTTCCATCCGCAGCCTTTACCTCACGCGCTGCGCGAGCTGCGGCGCAGAGATCCAGGCCAGCGCTTACATTTGGAATCGTGGAGAATCAGTTCCGCACACACGGCTTTACACCTGCCAGCACTGTATGGACAGCGGGGAACATCCCATCACTGACGAAGACACGCAACGCTTACAATTGATCCAGCGCAGCGAGCCGATGCACCGTTCGCGCGCCTTGTCCCGTGTGCTAGGCGGCAACGTGGATGACCGCGAAAGCGTACAGTCTGCCATCAGCATTTACCCAGTGCGCGCGCTTTACGTACTCTTCACGCTGCTCAACCGCATCGAAGGGATGCGCCTGACTCCTCAACGCCGAGACCTGTTAGATGCCATCCTACTATCACTGATGTACAAAGGCTGCGCCATCTGGTCTTGGCCTGAAGAACGCGCCCGCCCGCGGCAATTGAGCATTCCCCCGCAGTTCATCGAAAAAAACCTGTGGCTCGAGATGGATCACGCTGTAGATACCTGGACGCCCGAGCTGTCCGCAGTCGAATTTTCGGTGTGGCCTGAAGGACCGGAAGTAGGCGGGGTATGTATTTATCCAGGCAGGATGCGTGACCTGGCGCAGGCTGCTGAAAATATCAAAATTGACCATCTTCTCTGCGTGTTTCCCCGTCCTAACCAGGCTTTCTGGACCTTATGCAGCTTATGGGCTTCGTGGTTGTGGGGGCAGGAGAAAGCCGGCCGCTTCAGCCCGGTGATCGAGCGAAAGCGATTTGATTGGTACTGGCACACCACAGCCCTGCACGCCGCACTCTTGCCTGCCGTCGCTCTGTCAGGTGATCATACCCCGGTCAACGGCATTCTGCCTGAACCGGCTGCCGGACTGGTCAACGCAGTGATCCAAAGTGCGGCGATCAGCGGAATGGAAATCACAGGCAGTGCGGTGATGAATGACACCGAACCGGTGCAGCTGGCGTGGCGGAGCGGTAAACGCAACCAGGAATATAAACCTATCAATATGCAAAAGATTGCCCGTGAGGCAATCCGCGAACTGCTCAACGAGATTGCGGAACCCACGGAGTACATCGAGCTTCATACCGCAGCTATGTGCGCCCTGGCGGATGCAAACGCCTTCCCACCCTCGATCCAGCAATTAACCCTTGAAAAAACCTCAGAGTTCCAGGCAACTCTCAACAACCTGCTCACTGATACCGCTTTTCTGCGGCGCTTAGAAGCCACTGCCCAGGATCCCGAGAGCGGTTTGTGGTGGCTTGTCCAACCAGACCCCACCCGCACCTCACTGGCAGACCAGCTGGAAAAAGAATTGTTAAACTGGCTGCGCGAAGAAAAAACGCTCCCCCAGAATGTGCTCAACGAACGAGTCTTTCAACGATTTTCAGGCTACCTCACCCCGCCTGAAAACTTGGTCCGCACCTGCCTGGAATCATACAGTACCTGGAACGATAAAACAGGCGCATGGCAGCTTAAGGAGAATGAGATTTTCGAGGCGCGCGAACGCGATGTACAAAAAGTGAGAGGGCTTGTCAGTGAAATTAGCACCCGTTTGCACGTTCGCCAGGAAGGAGACCACCCGGCAGCCTGGCATCTGGGGACCTCGCGCCAGGAACCAATCTACAACTTGTTCATCTCAGTAGATGCCATCCTCGATAGAAAAGCCATTTTGTCTGCAGCGGAAACCTGCGAAACGGTAGTGCTCATCCCCGGCAGCCGGGCCGGTCTGCTGAAATTGAAACTGGAACGCGACCCCTATCTGCGGGAGTTGTTCAGCAGGAACATTCATTTCCTTAAATTCCGCACACTGCGCGGAATCGCAGCGCGGTCGGATCTCACACTCGAAATCTGGAAGGTGCTGATCGATTCAGACCCACTGAGCCTGGAAGAGACCACACAGTTATCAATGTTTATTTGATTGTGAAACGGGGGATTGTAAAAAAACTAACGCGCCTGCTTGAAGTTGACCAGCACCAGGTTTCTGGCGCAATCAGCGAAGGTATCCAGGATCACGCGGTTTGAGATGGGCATCATTGCCTGGTCGACCAGTTGCAATGCCAATGTGTTATTCGTATCGAGTGGTTTATCCCCCAATACGAACTCATAGCCCGACTCACCATACCAGGCTGAAGCGCCGCCGGTGAGCGTAGTCATGTCCACCGCGCGACCATTGTAATACCCCAGCAACCTAACCAGCACTCCTACAACAGGTTTGCCCTGCAGGTCAACCACCGTGCCCGCCACACCCTGCCAATCGCACGTGTCTCCTGCATGAAAAACCGTATTTGCCATTGCCGCGGGTTCGCCCTGAATGGCATAAGGAAAGTCCCCACCGTCACTGAGCGCGAAAGTGGGAGCCTGGGCAAAGGTGGCAGTTGGACTGCCAGCCTTTACAGTGGGTTTTGAAGTTGCAGTGGGAAGTGGGGTTTTCGTTGGTAATACGGTTGACTTCCAGGTGGGAGTTAAAAGGGGAGCCGCAGAGGTTCCATCTGGCAGTACCGCCAGAACCGGCATAGTAGGCGGCGGGAAAGGATTCAGCGCTCCCTGCGGATCAGCAAATAGCAGCAAAAAGTAGCCAATGAGACCCAGTGTTGACAGCACCACCAGAGAAGTCAACACATTCCACAAAGTGTCAAGCCTGCGTTGTCGTGCCCGGCGCATAGCTCTTCTTTGCAGTTCACTCTCATCGATAAATCGCATGTATCTCCCCGATGATAAAGCTTATGGGACCAGGATTTCGATGGTACTGCCCGCCCTGGCTGATGACAGCCAATCCGCCAACGCAGCTTTTTGTAGCATCAATCTGGCTTCGGTGGAGAGCAGGTGATCAGGTTCCCGTTCGATGACATGGACAATGTGGTAACCCAGCCCACTGGCAATGATGCCGCTTGTCTCACCCGGTTGGAGTGTAAACACCACATCCTCCACTTCCGGTTGGGTCAGCATACCGCGCGGGAACCAGCCCAGGTCTCCGCCCAGTGTTGGGTCCTGCTGGTAGGCAAGCGTGTCAAATTCCACACCATCCGTCAACTGCTTCAAGGCGATCACCGCGTTGGCTTCGTTCTTGTAGAACAATTGGCGTGCGTGAATTTGCTCGGCAGTTTCAGGCACCGCGTTGGCGATGTTATCCCGCTGCAACGCGGCAGCCATTTGACGCTTCAATGCGGTGCGAAACATCTCATCAGTATAGTGATTGATGTCTTGCCATTCTGCCAGTTTTTCAGCCCCGCCCATATCGGTCAACAATTGATCGATGCGCGCCTGCAATTCCGCATCGCCCACGGTATGCCCGGCAGCCGCCGCAGCCTGGGCGAGCAGCAATTCATCGATGAAGCTTTCGAGGACTCTCGATTTCTGATCCTCGGGGGTCATTTCCATTTCCAACTCGGTCAGCGCATCCTGCAAGCGCAGCAATTCAGCTTCATACTCAGACACCAGGATGCCCTCGCCATTCACCAGCAACGCCGACGGTAGCGTGGTCGCTGTTGGCGATTCAGTCTCCACCGGCGTCTGCAGTTCGAAGGGTGTTTGATCAACGGTTGGGGTTAACTGCCCATTCCTTGTACAACCCACGAGGATGAAGAGGATCAGCAATGATGTGGGAATGAGAGCGTGATTTTTCATCGGGTAGATTATAACCCATAGTCGATGATATAAAACTGGCAGACCAGTTGATCTGCCAGTATTTTGTCTTAGTATGGACTAGTAATCCATGGGGGGGCCGGCGGGAGCGGGCGGATTCTTTTCGGGGATGTCAGTGATCAGAGCCTCGGTAGTGAGGATCATCGCAGCGATGGAGGCGGCATTTTCAAGTGCACCGCGGGTAACCTTGGCAGGGTCTCCGAGACCACCCTTGATCATGTCAATATAATCTTCGCGGATGATATCGTAACCGACATTGCCATTCTTTTTGGTTTTCTGCTCTTCGCGGACCTTCTCAAGAATTACCGCGCCATCGAGCCCAGCGTTCTCAACGATCTTCTTCATGGGCATCTCGAGGGCTTTGCGCACGATCTTTACACCGATCTGCTCATCCTCGCTCGCGAGTTTGAGATCATCGAGTACGACCATGGCATTGATGAGTGCAACACCGCCACCAGGGACGATACCTTCTTCAACTGCAGCGCGGGTGGCTGAAAGTGCGTCTTCCACGCGGTGCTTCTTTTCCTTCAGCTCAGTCTCAGTGGCAGCGCCAACACGGATGATGGCAACGCCGCCTGAAAGCTTCGCCAGGCGTTCCTGGAGTTTTTCGCGATCGTAATCGCTGGTGGTCTTGTCAATCTCAACGCGGATCTGTTCGATGCGGCCTTTGATCGCAGCCTCATCACCTTTTCCGCCGATGATGGTGGTGTTGTCCTTATCGGAAACAACCTTCTCAGCGCGACCCAGATCGGGCAGCACAACGGTTTCGAGCTTACGGCCGGTCTCTTCAGAGATCACGGTGGCGCCGGTCAAGAAAGCGATGTCCTGCAGCATAGCCTTGCGGCGGTCACCGAAACCAGGAGCTTTGACAGCCAGGACGTTCAGCATTCCGCGCAGTTTGTTCACTACGAGGGTTGCCAGGGCTTCACTGTCAATGTCTTCTGCGATGATGACCAGGTCACGTTTGCCGGTCTGCACGAGTTTTTCGAGGATGGGGACCATATCCTGGGCGGCAGAGATCTTCTTATCATAGATCAGGATGTAAGGTTCAGGAATGACCGATTCCATGTGTTCGGTATCGGTGACGAAGTAGGGCGAAATGTAACCACGGTCGAACTGCATACCCTCAACGTATTCCTGTTCGAATTCGAGACCTTTGGATTCTTCAACGGTGATGACGCCATCCTTGCCCACTTTGTCCATCACGTCAGCGATCAGTTCACCGATGGAGGCATCCTGGGCAGAGGTGGTGGCAACAGCCGCGATATCTTCACGGGTTGAGATGGAAATAGCGTTCTTTTTGATCTCTTCGGAAACCTTCTTGGCGGCGACTTCGATACCACGCTTGAGCAGCATGGGATTTCCACCAGCTGCGAGGGTCTTTAGACCTTCGTTAACGATCGTGTGAGCGAGTAGGGTGGAGGTGGTGGTGCCGTCACCGGCAATATCATTGGTCTTGGTCGCGGCTTCTTTGATCAGCTGAGCACCCATATTCTCGAAGGGGTTCTCCAGTTCGATCTCTTTTGCCACCGTCACGCCATCGTGAGTGATGGTGGGGGCGCCGAATTTGCGGTCGATCGCCACATTGCGGCCTTTGGGGCCGAGGGTAGTGACCACAGCGGTCGCCACTATATCAATGCCATTTTTTAGGCTGCGGCGCGCTTCTTCAGAAAAGACAAGTTGTTTTGCTGCCATATGAATTTCTCCTTTTAAATAATGACTTACTTGCTGCCAACGATGGCGAGCAGATCGCTCTCGCGCAGGATCAAAAGCTTCTTGCCCTCAACCTTGATCTCTGTGCCCCCGTACTTCTGGAACAGGACAGTATCGCCAACTTTCACATCCATCGGGATGTGCTTGCCATCTTCATCGCGGTCGCCAGGACCGATGGAGAGAACAAGACCTTTCTGCGGTTTTTCTTTGGCGGTATCGGGTAAAACAATTCCACCCGCGGTGACTTCATTTTCTTCCACGGGCTCAACAAGAACACGGCTTCCCAAGGGTTTCAAATCTAGTGACATGCTTGCCTCCTGTTTAGGATTGGTTTATCGAAATTTTAGCACTCGCAGTATATGAGTGCTAATTGCGAGCAAATAATAACCTCCTTTGATTTTCAAGTCAAGAGATTGATATTATCTTTAATAAAATTCTGATATTTCTTAGCGGTAGCCATAGTAATTGCAGATGGCAACGCCTTCGTTGACAATGCCCATGATTGTCTCGTCGGCAGCGAATACGTCGGTGAGCTCATCGAATACCACCATCGCCTCCTCGCAATAACCGTTATTGGGTTGGTGCAGTCCTGCCAGCACCGAGCCATAAATGTAGTAATAAATGGCTGTGTTGTTGGTCAACTCCAACCCGTTGATGGGGTAATCCGTCACCTCTTCAGGGTCGCACTCTGCGCCGCCATTACGCACCACACATGACTCCGTTGCAGTACACCCATACACTGAACAACGCAGCGGGAGGATTGAGCCCTCATAATTTCGCGCCTTGTAGTACACCACACCCAGCTGACCATATACAGTGGGGTCGTCAGGAGAAAACTCCAGCGCTTTGAGCACGTTGCGTGCAGCGGCGAAGAATTCGCCCATTTGCACGTAGGTGTTACCGATGGAGATGAGCGGGATCGGATCACTGACACCCAGTTGTTCGTTTATGGTGGCTGCCTTGGCGAAAGCCTCCAGCGCGAGTTCATAATAATAATTTTGCTCAGGGGTTGTAACCGCCATATTCGCCAACTTACGGTAGTTTGCACCCAGCGACATATAGAGAAAATTGAGATTGGGAGTGATTTCAATGGCTTCCTGATACTCTTCGATCGCCTGGGTGTAATTAGCGATTGCCTCTTGGATGTTGCCGTTCACGCGGTGCACATCCATGAGAGATGAATCACGCTCGAGGGCTTGGGCGATATACTGCTGTGCCTGCGGCCACTTCTGTTGGTCGATGAGCAGTTCTGCGTAATAAGCCAGCGCAAGCGCGTTGGTATTGTCGTATTGCAACGCTTCGACGGCCGACTGTTCACCCTTGATCAGGTATTCTTGTGAAGACTCGCCTGCCACACCGGAAGAACCATACCAGTCATAGGCGAACGCCTTGACCGCATGCAGGTTGCTGCTCAGCGGGTTGATTACCAGTCCCTCATCGATATTGGCAATGGCTTCATCCAACCTCGCCCTTTTTTCCGCATCCACGGTAATCTGTGAAGTGGAATACACCTGGATGCGCGCCAGTTCAGCCCGCAGGTTGGTATCCTCCGGGTTGATCTCGATGGCTTTCATGTAAGCTTCAATCGCTTTTTCGAGGTTGCCAGCCAGGAAATGCACCTGCCCCTCGTTGGCGAAAGAGTTGAAAGTACGTGTGGGAGTAAGCGTGACCTGTAAAATAGGTTGGATCTGCCCGGAACTGAATCCCCTCACAACAAACAAACCTGCCATGATCAATACCAGCAGCAAAAAGATAAGAGCCGGTTTGGAGGTCTTTTTGGGACGACTGAAAATATTGCGTTTTCCGTTGTAATCGATCATCGTAACAATCTTGAGCCTTACGGGGTCGCCCCCGGGGTGGCGGTGTGGTTTGAGGAGGTGGGCGTGATATCAGCGCTGCCCTCCCTCACCAGGCGCTCACAAATGGTGACCATTTCCTCGGCGTTGTAGACTGCGATATCATCATTACGCAGACCGGTGATGATCGCTTGCGAGACTTGCAGGGCCTCGTTGCACTGCCCCTGTCGGGCAAGCGCCAAGCCGTATGTGTAGTAATACTGGGCGATTCGTCCGTAATCCATCGGTAGACCCACAACTGGTGCGCCATCTGAGGAGGTTCCCCCCCGTATCGCGATACGCAACATATCGATTGCGTCGAGATATTGCGTGGTGCTGCTATAGATCAAACCAAGGTTCCCATACAGGTAGGGGTCGAGCGGGTCGTCAACGATAGCCGCCTCAGCGTATTGGATCGCCTTCTGGTAATCCCCATTGATGGCGTATGCCCGCGAGATAAGCGTTTCAGGGGTCGGGTCCTTGGGGTTCAAGGCGTTCGCCCGGCTGAACTCCGTGATGGCGTCGTTGTATTCCTGCAAGTAATAGTAATTGCGGCCCAATCCCAAATGCAGGTCAGCCAGGTTGGGGTTGAGCGCGATCGCCGCGGAAAATTCCGCCACGGCTTCGCTAAAATTCGACGTATACTCCAACACCAAACCCCTCGCGCGATGGGTTTCCAACGACCCAGGCGCAAGGGATTCAGCGATGCGTGATTGGCTGATAGCGTTATCCATGGTGGTCAGGTCACCCTGGTCAGCGGCGACCATGTAAATATAGATTTCTGCCAGGTAAGCATGCGCTGCAGCGTTATTAACATTGATGTTAATGGCGTCATTCAGCGCACCTTCCGCCCGCACGTAGTCTCCGCTTAAACCAAGCGCCCAACCGCGCAATGCCATTGCCTGGTCATTGTTCGGATTCAACAAGAGCGCATTCTCTGCCTGGATGACCGCTTCTTCATAATTACCGGTATAAATATTCAAGCGCGCTAATGCCATGAAGTTCTCAGGATTGCGCGGATCAGAGATCACGGCATCCTGGTAGGCGGTGATTGCCAACGCGTACTTTCCCTCCTCTTCCAGTCCGCGAGCATCGGTCAGGATTGATTCAGGTGCTCGCGTAGGTGTGGGGGTGGGCTGGAAGAATTGTGGAATTGTGGGTACTATCATGCGATCAAAGTAGACCACCACAGCGATAATGACCAGAAGCAGAATCACCTTAAAAGGATTTGACCGCCTGCTCTTTTTTCGCATGTTGAACTTGCTGCTTCTTATATACATGGAATCCATATTACCAAGTGAAGTGTACAGCGTCAAGATTGAGGAAAATCAGCTGTGTGATATGAAAGCCTCCTAATTTTAATGGAAGGTTTAGCACAACAAATCACGTATCATGGTGTTAATAAAATCAACAAATTATTTATTACGTTTCAACATTTCTGCCGCGCGCCTCGAATACTTGCATCTGAAACACTCATTAAGAATCCCATTCAAGATTGAGCGCGCCAAATTAGATTCCGGATGAAAAAACTATACGCAAGATTATTTCTCCTCGGATTCGGCTTTTTCGGTGTCAGTGTCATCTGGACAACGTATAACATTTTCGTCCCACTTTTCCTGGCGAACCGTTACCATCTCTCCCCCGCGCTGATTGGGTTCTTTCTAACCCTCGACAACATTGCTGCGTTCCTGATCCAACCATCCGTTGGGGTGTGGTCCGACCGACTGCGCACACCAATTGGTAGGCGCGTGCCCTTCGTATTGATCGGCGCACCGATCGCCGCGCTCGCTTTCGGCGTGCTCCCAATGGTTAACGCACTGCCGGTCTTCTTCGCCTGCGCCTGCATGTTGGTGATCAGCATGGCGTTTTGGCGCACACCAGTGATGGCTTTGATGCCTGACATCACCCCTTCGCGCTACCGTTCTCAAGCCAACGGCATCATCAATTTAATGGGCGGGTTGGGCGCGGTTGTCGCTTCGATCGGCGGGAGCGCTCTATACGAGGTTAATGACAATTATCCATTCTGGTTCGGGTCCGTGCTAGTAATCATCGCCGCCGCACTTGTGTTATTGTTCATAAAAGAACCCAAGATCTATACGGATGCTGAAAAACCTCCCGGACTGATTTCAAGCTTGCGGGAGTTGATCAAGGATGAGGATAAAAGCGCAGTATTTTTATTGGCGGCAATCTTCTTCTGGGTGCTCACCACCCAACAGGCAGATACGTTTTTAACACTTTACGCCACACGCCACCTGGGCATCAGCGAGGGAGATGCCGGCAGGCTGGCAGGACATTTGGGTATTCTCTTCCTACTCTTCGCCATTCCGGCAGGTGTACTGGGGGGCAGGATTGGCAGGCGCAAAACCATCACTATCGGCATCCTTTCAATGGCATTGTTCATCTTTTTGATTGCCGTGCTTTCAAAGGATTTCCTCACCATCTTTATCACCCACATACCGATCCTGGGCAGAATCCGCGCGGCAAATCTCTTCCTTATGGCAAGTGGAATTTCCTGGGCATTCATCAACATTAATGCGCTGCCTATGGTAGTGGATCTCACGAGCGCTGATCGCATCGGTACATATACCGGTTTTTACTTCCTGGCGTATACTCTTTCTTCGGTCGTCGGTCCCATCCTGAACGGTTGGATTATCCTGCTGGCAGGGCACAACTACAACATGATTATGATCATCGGTCCAATCGCGCTTTTCATTTCGTTGTTCTTCCTATCCAGGGTAAAAAAGGGCGAGCCCTTGCCCAATAGCGCTTGATCACGAACCCGGAAAACAGGCGAGTATCTCAGGCTTGCCTTATGATGCTTTTTTGCTAGAATGTTCTCATGCAATTCGATGTTTTCACCCTCTTTCCCGGAGTCTTCCAACCTTATCTCGAATCGAGTATTCTACAGCGCGCGCAAGAAAAAGGTCTTATCAGCGTGGTGCTGCATAATATACGGGATTGGACCCATGACCGCCACCATGTGACGGATGATGCGCCTTACGGCGGAGGCGGCGGGATGGTGATGAAGGTAGAGCCGATTTTCGCCTCAGTTGAATCGGTTTTAGGCGCACCGCCAGCCTGCCCGCTCATCTACCTCTCTCCCCAGGGCAGGCAATTCACCACCGCGGTCGCGCAGGAACTCGCCACGCATCCGCGCCTGGGCTTATTGTGCGGTCGGTATGAGGGCATTGACGAACGTGTAATCGAGCACCTGGTTACTGACCAGATCTCCATCGGAGATTACGTGCTCACCGGCGGTGAACTGCCTGCCATGGTGCTCATCGACGCAGTATCGCGCTTCATCCCTGGTGTGCTCGGCGATCCCGACGGTGCATTCGATGACAGCTTTGGAGATGGGCTGCTCGAGTACCCGCACTACACTCGGCCGGAGGAATTCCGCGGCTGGCGCGTACCGGATGTGCTCCTTTCCGGCAATCATGCACAGATTGCAAATTGGCGCAAAGAACAATCTATCATCAGAACCCGGAAACAACGTCCAGATCTTTTGGACGGCAAATCATAATACCAAAATCATTTCTGCATTAAGGAGTGGAAGATGGATAAACCTAAGTTTCCGTGGGGTCGCACCTTTTTGGTTGGATTTGGTTTCTTTGGCATCAGCATCCTATGGCCGATCTTCAATCAATGGGTGCCGCTGATCCTGCAGGCGGGCAACCCAGAATTCACCACATCAATCACCAATTTCGTGGGTTTCGGGTTGGGTCCGGCGCTCGCAATGTTCATCATGACCTGGGACAATATCATCAACATCTTTATCCAGCCATGGGTAGGCAATCGCAGCGACCATACCTGGAACCGGTTTGGTCGTCGAAAACCCTGGATCCTTTTGGGTCTGCCCATCGCACTGGTCGGCTTCATTTCCATCCCCCTGGCGCAATCCGTCTTGGCAGTGGCGGTCTTCATTCTCATAACTAACATGGGGATGGCACTCTTCCGCTCACCAGTGGTCTCCTGGTTGGGCGACCTCTTCCTGCCCGAACAGCGCAGCAAAGCTAACGGTGTGATTAATCTTATGGGCGGTGCAGCCGGGGTGCTATCCTACGTGCTCGGCGGGTTGATCTTCAACGCCTTCGGCAGGTCTGGTCCTTTTATCGCCGGCGCTTTTGCAATGATCGTCGCCTTAGCCGCTGTGCTGATCTGGGTGAAGGAACCGAAAGAACGCCTTGGAAACCACAACGATCCATCGGCATCAAAGGATGAGAGTATTAAAGGCTTGCTCCCAAACCTGAAAACTGTCTTTACCAACAAGGATCGGTCTGCGCTCTTCATCCTGCTGGCAATCTTCTTCTGGTTCACCGGCTTCAACGCCATCGAAACCGGGTTGTCCTCCTTTGCTGTGTTCGACTTGGGCATCAAACCGGGTACAGCTTCGATCGTCGCGTCGGTCGCGAATCTCTCCTTCCTCGCCTTCGCCATCCCATCAGGTATCCTCGCGGGCAAACTTGGCAGGCGTAAAACTATCATTTACGGCGTTCTCGCACTGACCGTCATTTTCCTGGCCAGTTTCTTCCTGGTGAATGGGTTGATTTCCTTCATCATCGTCCTCGTACTAGTTGGATTCTTCTGGGCGTGGGTGAACGTGAACAGTCTCCCCCTCGTGTACGACCACGGTGATGAAAAACGCATTGGCGCATACACAGGGCTGTATTACTTTTTCTCGCAGACTGCGGCCGTGCTCGGACCCACGCTCGGCGGATTGCTGGTGGAAAACGCGAATTATAACTACAAGATCCTTTTCATTTTCGGAACAATATTCATGTTCCTGGCCTTCCTCTCCATGCTTAAAGTTAGAGACCGGGCGCATGAGGAAAAATTAAAGCTGGACGCAGAAATGAAAGCCTCCGCATAACAATTTAGGAGCTTCTTCGCATATAGGAGGTGCTGATGGACTGATATCCAAAAGACAGATACCCAAAAGATACCCAAAAGATACTTGCATCACCTCGGAAATATAGTTATACTAAAATAGATTGCGGGAATAATCCCGAAAATTTAAAATCTCTGTAGGAGGAGAAACAATGTCAAAGAAACTGTTTGCTGTACTATCAGTACTCTTGATCGCTGTTTTCCTGCTGAGCGCTTGCGCGCAACCAGCGGAAGTAGCGAAATTCAAGGCCTGCGAAGTCACCGACACCGGTGGTGTGGATGACAAATCCTTCAATGCGACCGCATGGAAGGGTGCCCAGGATGCCCAGGCTCAGCTTGATATCGAAGCCAAGTACCTGGAGTCAAAAGAAGTTGCTGATTTCGAAAAGAACATCAACGCCTTCATTGCTGAGAAATGCGACATCATCATCACAGTTGGTTTCCTTCTCGGCGATGCCACCAAGGCAGCCGCGGAAGCCAATCCTACAGTCAAATTCTCCATCGTTGACTACGGTTACTATCCTGTGATCCCCAATGTTGTCGGACAGGCATTCCAGACCGACGAAGCCGCCTTCCTGGCGGGCTACCTCTCCGCTGGTGTGACCAAGACCGGCAAGGTCGGCACCTTCGGTGGGATGAACATCCCGACCGTATCCATCTTCATGGATGGCTATGCCCGCGGCGTTGCCTACTACAATGAAGTTCACGGCACCGCTGTCGAGACCCTTGGCTGGGACGTCAACGCCAAGGAAGGCTTGTTCACCAATGACTTCAGCGATCAGCAGAAAGGCCGCGAAATGGCCATCACCCTCATGGATGAGGGCGCTGACATCATCGTCCCAGTTGCCGGACCTGTTGGACTGGGCGCTGCTGCTGCTGTTAAGGAACGCGGAAATGCCTACATCATCGGCGTGGACTCAGACTGGTACCTGACCGCAGCCGATTACGCTGACATCACCCTCACCTCCATCATGAAATTGATGGACGTGACCACCTTTGAAGTGATCAAATCTGCCAAGGAAGGTACTTTCGTGGGTGGTTCCGTGGTGGGTAATCTCGCCAATGGTGGTGTTGCGCTGGCTCCGTTCCACGATCTGGATGGTGTAGTTTCAGCTGAGTTGAAGGGCGAACTTGATACTCTCAAGGCCGACATCATCTCTGGCAAAATCACCATGAACCCGGATTACAAACAGTAATCACTGACATTTACCAAAAAAAGACTGGAGCAGGCGCTCCAGTCTTTTTTTATTCCAAACTTCGCTTATTAATCTTTTTTACCTGCCTATGATACAATATTTCAAAATTCCAAATTTTACGCACTGGAGTAATCATGGCTCCGATCCTTCAGCTTTCAGGAATTACCAAGAAATTCCCCGGCGTGCTGGCCAATGACCATATCGACCTGACACTCAATCAGGGAGAGATCCTCGCGCTGCTTGGTGAGAATGGCGCAGGTAAGACCACACTGATGAACATCCTCTATGGTCTTTATCAGCCGGATGAGGGCGAAATCCTCGTCAATAATCAAAAAGTGACGATCAATTCGCCAACTGACGCGATCAAGACCGGCATCGGCATGGTGCATCAACACTTCATGCTGATCCCGGTGTTCACGGTAACCGAGAACGTGATGCTTGGCTCAGAACCGGTCAAAGCGGGAGACTTTCTCGACCGCCCCAAGACTGCCGCGAGGATCCGCGAGATTTCCCATCAGTACAAGCTCGAGGTCAACCCGGATGATTACGTCAAGGACCTGCCAGTGGGCGTGCAGCAACGCGTGGAGATCATCAAACTGCTATATCGCGAAGCCAACATCCTGATTTTCGACGAACCCACCGCTGTGCTCACCCCGCAGGAAGCGGACGACCTGTTCAATATCATGCGTTCGCTGGTAAAGCAGGGAAAATCGATCATATTTATCACACACAAACTTCGCGAAGTGCTTGAGGTGGCGGACCGCATCATGGTCATCCGCCGCGGGGCAGTGGTCGGCGAAGCTGACCCAAAGCTGGCGGATAAAAACAAACTCGCCGAAATGATGGTTGGTCGCGAAGTGAATCTGGTGGTGGAGAAAGAATATAAGGAACCGGGTGAGATCATCCTTTCCGTCCAGGATCTGGTGGTTGCCGACCAGTTTAAACAGGTGGTTGTAGATCACGTGTCCTTCGATGTGCACGCCGGTCAGATTCTGGGGATCGCAGGTGTGCAGGGCAACGGTCAAACGGAGCTGGTTGAAGCCATTACCGGCTTGGATAAAGCAGCGTCTGGTAAGGTTTTGTTCAAAGGGCTGGATATCACTAACGCGCCGCCCCGTAAGGTCACCGAAGTGGGCTCAGCGCATGTGCCTGAAGACCGCCAGGCAGATGGGCTTGTGCTGCCCTTCCCTGTCGCTGAAAACCTGGTCTTGTGCACCTTCTACAAAGAGCCTTTTGCGAAAGGTGTTGTGTTGCAATACGACAAGATCCTTGAGAACTCAGAAAAGCTGGTCGCCGATTTTGATATCCGCACACCCAGTTCTTTGACCCCCGTGGGCAGTCTTTCTGGCGGCAATCAGCAAAAAGTGATCATTGCTCGCGAGCTTTCGCGCCCGGTGGAACTGCTGGTGGCTTCCCAACCTACCCGCGGGCTCGACGTCGGCTCGATCGAGTATATTCATAAACGCATTGTGCAAAAGAGAGATGAAGGCTGCGCAGTGCTGCTGGTCTCTCCAGAACTTGATGAAGTGATCGAACTTTCAGACCGCATCGCGGTGATGTTCCGGGGTAAGGTCATCGCGATAGTTGACGCTGAGAACGTGACCAAGGAAACGCTCGGATTACTGATGGCTGGCATCATCCCTGATAAGATCGAGAAAGACCAGGGTGAAAAAGTTGTTGAGATCACTTTCTAAAGAGGTGCACCCTTGAAAAAAAAGAACCTGGAAAATAAGGATTTAATAAAAACCGTCATTGAAGAGCTCAATGGAGACGGGCCAGCCAAATCAAATAAGAAGCGCGGTTTTTGGAAAGTGATCCAGATTCCTGCATTGGCAATCCTCACTGGTCTCCTCATTGGGGCTGTGCTCATTGCTGCAACCAGCTTCACCGTCTACGATGCCTTCAAGGTTGGTTTCTTCAACGGTATCGGTACTGCGTTTGTTGAGATCGGCAAAGCATATATGGGATTGTTCACAGGTTCATTGGGCAACCCCGTGGATGTGGTTTCTGCCTTGATTTACGGCGATGCCCAGGATGTGCGCAACGCTTTCAATCCGATTCTTGAAAGCCTGGTGCAGGCTACGCCGTACATCTTCGCGGGGTTGGCGTGCGCGCTCGCGTTTCGTGCAGGCTTGTTCAACATAGGCGTTGAAGGTCAGTTGTTCATGGGTGCAGCCGCTGCCACCTATGTCGGTTATTCCATCACCGGTCTACCCGCTATCATCCACATGCCCCTCGCCTTCCTCGCCGGAGCGCTTGGCGGCGCGTTGTGGGGGATGATCCCAGGGCTGCTCAAAGCTACCACCGGCGGCAATGAGGTGATCAACTGCATCATGATGAATTACATAGCCTACCGTGTCACCACCTGGCTGCTCATCGGACCGATGACAAGACCGGGTACCGGCGGTATGCCGCTCAGCCCGATCATTGAGAAGTCCGCCTGGATCCCGCAATTTTTCAAAACCCCGATCCGTTTCCATTTAGGATTCTTCATCGCACTGGGATTTGCCGCATTGGTCTGGTGGATCCTCTTCAAGACCACCTGGGGATTAAACCTACGCATGGTAGGAGTCAATCCGCGCGCTGCGAAATACGCCGGTTTGAACATCACCCAGGTGACCATCATTGGCATGGCGCTTTCCGGCGCGCTGGCCGGTATGGCTGGCGGCAATGAGATCCTCGCTGTCAATCGCAGTATGGCAATCGGGCTCTCTTCAGGATATGGGTTCGACAGCATCGCGCTGGCGCTGCTGGGAAACAACCACCCGGTCGGGGTGATCTTCGCCGCCCTGCTCTTTGGCGTGCTGAAAAATGGCGCCACTAAGATGATGGTGGTTTCAGGAACCCCGATCGATATCGTCACCATCCTCCAAGCCGTGATTCTCATTTTCGTTGCTGCGCCGGCCATTATCCGCGCGATTTATCGCATGCGCCAGCCGTTGCAGGAAGAGGCGGCTGCGAGTACGTTCACATTATCTGGTTGGGGAGGAGGTAAATAATGACCACCGAATCCGCAACATCCACCGCTATTCAACGCGTACGCATCTCTGATATTTCCAGCACCCGCCGCATCTCCACAGGTGTGGTAGAGATTCTTATCGCGGTTTTGATATTCTTCACCTTCGCCAAGACCCTGCAACCTGACATGTTGACCCGCTTTGTGATGACCCCGGGCGGTATCACGGTTGGCACAATGGGAGACTGGGTTGTGCGCTCACAATTCACCCTCTACCTGTTGGCTGGGTTGTCCGCGTTGATCGGCATCTTCCAATTGTTCAGGGGATTTGGCAAGGTGACCAACCTGATGGTCGGGATCGTTTTCCTTTTCCTCATCTTCAGCTTTCTCACCTGGCAAGCTGCAGGGAAATCGCTCAACCTGGCAGGCATGCTTTCCAGTTCTGTTCAATTGGCAGTGCCCATCACCCTGGGCGCTTTCTCGGGCATCCTATGTGAGCGGGCTGGCGTGGTGAATATCGCCATTGAAGGTATGATGTTGATGTCAGCCATGGTAGGCGCCTTAATGGGCAGCATCACCGGCAGCGCATGGTTGGGATTGCTGTTTGGTGTGCTTTCCTCCATGCTGCTGGCTTCATTGCACGCTGTACTATCGATCAAATACAAGATCGACCAGATCATCTCAGGCACCGTCATCAACATGTTCTCTGCCGGTATGACCGCGTTCCTGTCGCAAAAATTCCTGCAAACGCGCCAGGAGCTCAACAATCCTGCCATGTTCACCAGGATCGAGATCCCCGGACTGGCTGAAATCCCATTGCTCGGTCCAATCTTCTTCAACACCAACTTTTTCGTCTACCTGATGTTCGCGCTATTGATCATCATCCAGGTGGCGCTTTTCGCCACCCGCTGGGGGTTGCGCGTGCGCAGTGTGGGTGAGCACCCAAAGGCTGCCGATACCCTCGGCATCAATGTCATCAAGACGCGCTACATGGCAGTATTACTCGGCGGTCTGGTGGCAGGCTTGGGCGGCGCATTCTTTACTCTGGGATCTGTAGGACGTTTTGATGAAGGGATGACCGCCGGCAAAGGATTCATCGGTCTGGCAGCTATGATCTTTGGCAACTACACCCCCATCGGTGCGCTGGGCGCGGGCATCCTCTTCGGTTTCGCGGATTCCATCGGCTCCAAATTATCCTTGCTGGGTAGTACGATTCCGTCAACGTTGATGTCCACAGCGCCTTATATCATTACCATGATCGTGCTGGCTGGCTTTGTAGGTAAAGGACATGTGCCTGCTGCAGATGGGAAGCCGTACACCAAAGAGTGATCCCGCTCTGAAACTTTCCAACGGCCTCCAGCGTATAATTAGGAGGCCGTTTTATTTTTGAAAGGAAGCACATGTCAACGATCATCGTAGATAAGATCTCCAAAACCTTTGGCGCCGTGAAAGCCGTGCGGGATGTTTCGTTCGAAGTTGACCCTGGTGAAATTTTCGGGCTGCTGGGACCGAACGGAGCGGGAAAAACTACCTCCCTTCGCATCATACTGGACATATTCAAACCGGATTCTGGTTCTGTCAGTATCCTGGGGGGAGCGATGACTGAAAGCAAGAAAGACCGCATAGGGTACCTGCCGGAGGAACGCGGTTTGTACCAGGAAATCTCGCTCGAGCGCTGCCTGGTCTACCTTGCCACGCTGAAAGGGTTGGAGGAATCGACCGCCCACCAGCGGATTGGAGAGTTCCTCGAAAGATTCGACCTGGCCGATTCCCGTAGAAAAAAGGTCAAAGAATTAAGCAAAGGCATGCAACAGAAGGCGCAGCTGATTAACACCCTGGTGCATGACCCTGAGGTGATCATCATAGACGAACCCTTCGCCGCGCTCGACCCCGTCAATACCCAGATGGTCAAGGACCTGCTGCGCGAAAAAAGGAACGCCGGGAAGACCATTATCATGTGCACTCACCAGATGCACCAGGTGGAGGAGCTGGCTGACCGCATCGCGCTGGTCAATAAAGGTGAAACGGTGCTGTACGGAAACCTGATCGATATCCGGCGGCAGTACGCTTCAGACGGCGTGCTGGTGCGCACGATAAGTGCATTGCCCTCCAATCTGCCGGGTGTGCGCGAAATCGTGCCGCACAACAGCAGCACACTTCTGCGTTGCGAACCCGGTAAGACCCCGCAAGACGTGCTCAACGGGTTGGTGCATAAGGGGGTGGCCCTTGAACAATTCGAAATCGCCATGCCCACCCTTGATGAGATCTTCATCCAGGTGGTAAACGCCGGAAAGGAATGAGATGAGTAAAACGTGGTTGATCTTCGTCCACGAATATAAACGGCACGTAAGGAAAAAGAGCTTTGTATTCGGAATGCTCAGCAT
This sequence comes from Anaerolineaceae bacterium, assembly GCA_038562455.1. Classification (GTDB taxonomy): domain Bacteria; phylum Chloroflexota; class Anaerolineae; order Anaerolineales; family Anaerolineaceae; genus UBA6107. The sequence continues at coordinate 27,769 of JBCFBD010000018.1, forward strand.
GCCCTTGTTCATCGCCTTCATGGTCTTTGTCGGCATCCTCACCGCCTGGTTGGACTACAACAAACTTCCTGTAGGGTATGTGGATGCACACCAGATCCTCCAAAGCAGTTTCCAGGTTCCTCCCGCGAAGATGCAGCTCTTCCCTAACGTTGAAGCGCTGGCCATGGACACCGAGGAAAACGCCAGAGCAGCGATGGATGCGCAGGTCATACAGGCATACTTTATCATTCCGGAAAATTATCTCGCAACAGGTCAGGTGACCATGGTGCGGAACGGCGAAACTGGTCAGAACGCCACTGAAGATTTTAGTAAATTCCTGGTGTACAACCTGATACAGGATAAACCAACAGAGGTTGTGACCAGGCTAACCGAGGGGAGCAACCTAGTCATCCGGTCGCTGGATGGAAAACGCGAGATGGCGCAGGATAACTGGTTGAGCATCATGCTGCCTGTTCTTGCAGGCGTGCTGTTCATGATCGCGGTGAATATCAGCGGCAATTACCTGTTGCAGGCTGTGGTAGAGGAAAAGGAAAACCGCACCATCGAGATCATTGTGACTTCTGTATCGCCGGATCAATTGATGACCGGTAAAGTACTCGGCGACATGCTGGTGGGCTTGACACAGCTGGTTATCTGGATCATCTTCGTGGTAATGGCTTTGCAGTTTCTCCCTGCCATCGTACCCATCGGTGAAGCGCCCAAGATCGAGCTGCCTTACTTGCTGCTGATCGCCGCCACGCTGCTGCCGGCTTTCGTGATGATCTCTGCGGCAATGGGCGCTATTGGTGCGACCGCTACCGAGAGTCGCGAAGCACAGCAGATTGCCAGCTGGTTCACCATCCCCATCATGATCCCCTTGTGGTTCATCACCTCGATCATGTTCAACCCTAATGGTCCGCTTTCGGTCGGGCTCAGCCTCTTCCCGCTCACCGCGCCGATCGCCTTGCCCCTGCGCGCTATGTTCACCAGCGTGCCCGCCTGGCAGATTATAGTGGTCATCACCATGCTGATCGCTCTGGCTGTGTTTTCATTATGGTTCTCCGCCAGGATCTTTCGTCTGGGTATGTTGCGGTTCGGTAAGCGCGTTCGTCTACGAGAAGCATTTGTCAGGGAGAAGTGAGGCTCATATGAAGAAAATGCTTCTCGTCTTAAAGAATGAATTCATCAGCGTCGTATCGCGAAAATCCTTCCTGCTCACGCTTTTCCTGATCCCACTGACCAGTTTTGTGATTGTGGTGGCCATTTCCGGTCTGCAGCAGAAAGGTGGCGTCGACACCGGTGCAGCGCTGGAAAATATTTTCAATCCGCAGGCAAAACCGGCTCTCGAGGGTTTCGTGGATATGAGCGGTTTAATGCAGGAGGTTCCACCCGGTTATGAACACCTGCTTGCGCCTTACCAAACTGAATCAGAAGCTAGTGAAGCGATTCAAAAGGGCGTGATTACCGCCTATTACTTGATCCCGCGAGATTACGTCGCTACGGGCGAGCTGGTATACGTGCGCCCCGACTTCAATCCCCTGGGCGGGTCCAATCAGTCCTCATCCATTCATGCCATGGTGGCCTACAATCTCGCTGATCAAAGACTGGACCTGGCTTACAGGCTGCAAGATCCGTTAAACGTGACCGAGATCAACCTCAGTGGATCGCAGCGCGACGAAAGCAACTGGCTGACCTTTTTCATGCCTTACGGCATCACATTTCTCTTCTACATCGTCATTCTCACATCGTCGTCACTGATGCTCAACAGCGTAACCAACGAAAAGACAAACCGCGTGATCGAAATTCTATTGACCTCGATCACACCGCAGCAAATGCTCACCGGTAAGATTATCGCTCTGGGATTGGTGGGGTTACTGCAGACCGTAGTATGGCTTGGTGCAGGTATGCTGCTGCTGAAGATTTCTGGCAATACGTTCCCGTTGGCTGCAGCCATACAACTACCGGGAATTACATTGTTGTGGGGAATCATCTTCTTTCTGCTTGGCTACGCAGTTTACGCCAGCCTAATGGCCGGCATCGGCGCGCTGGTGCCCAACCTGCGGGAGGGTTCACAATTGACCACCGTGGTGATCATACCCATGATCGTCCCATTGATCCTCATCAGCACATTGCTCAACACGCCGGACAGCCCGTTAGCGGTGTTCCTCAGCCTTTTCCCTTTCACCTCGCCGGTTACCATGATGATGCGTATTGCCGCCACCAGCGTGCCCACCTGGCAGGTCGGATTGGCGATCCTGTTGTTGACGGGTACCGCCTGGCTGCTGGTACGGGCGAGCTCTAGATTATTTAGAGCACAAAATTTGCTTGCCGGTCAATCGACAAACATAGTAAGTTTCATCAAAGCCCTGGCTGGCAGATGATCAGAATAGGATTGTGAATTCTTAACCTTTAATGGAAGCCAGCGGGGAGAGCGAAACCATGATCTCCACCAGGTCGCGCTGCAGCGCCATCACCGCGTCGATGTCCTTGTAAGCCCCGGGGGCTTCATCGAGAGCGCTGCGCGCACGCAGCCCATGCAGGATGCCTTGCATTTTCTTTTGCTCTGCTTCGAGATCCAGCGAACGAATGGCCTGCTTGCGTCCCATCTTGCGTCCCGCGCCATGCGCACACGATTCAAAGCTCTCTGGATTGCCCAAACCATTCACGATATAGCTTTTCGCGCCCATCGATCCGGGGATGATCCCCACCGTGTCCCGCGATGCTTTCGTCGCTCCCTTGCGATGAACCACGACTTGGCTTTGGTAATGCGTTTCAAGCGCCGCGTAGTTGTGATGGATATTGATGGTCTCTAGAATTTTTGCTCTGGTGATGCGGGCCACGACTTCGCCTACCCGCTCCATCATCAACTCCCGGTTGGCTTTGGCAAAATCACAACAATAATTCATCGCCGCGAAGTACTCTTGCCCTTCGCGCGAGTCCAACGGCAGGTACGCTAAGTCTCGGTCCTGGAGCTCCCAGCCCTTGCGGCTGCATAATGTTTGCGCGGTCTTTTGATAAATATTCGCTGTCTTAAATCCAAAGTTGCGGCTGCCAGAGTGGATCATGATCCAGACATTTCCGTCGCTACCCCGCTGGAATTCGATGAAATGATTCCCACCGCCCAACGTGCCCAGCTGACGCCGAGCTGAAGACAACTCCTGCTGAATGAGGGGAATGTCGGGCGCACGGTCGAAACCCAGCCAAGGTTGATCGACCTTGTGATGCTCGAACCCGATCGGCACCACCTGACGGATGCCCGTCAGGACCTGGAGCAGCGCTTCCTCAGAGATCGAGGTAAGGTCGGTGCGAGCGGCAAGCATGCCGCACCCGATATCCACCCCCACCGCGTTTGGCACGATCGTGTCGACCGCCGCCAGCACCCCGCCAATTGGCATGCCAAAACCCACGTGCGCATCCGGCATCACCGCCACCCACTTAAAGGCGAATGGCAGGTTGGCGAGGTTGCGCGCCTGGTTGAGCGCCCCCTCCTCGATCTCATCCAGCCACAGCTTGATCGGTACGCGTTCTGAGGTGATGATCTTCTGCATAATTTTATTGTAACAAACCTGGCTAGCGAGTTGGCGAATAAGGTATAATCACGTCGAAGCCCCCGTAGCTCAATTGGACAGAGTGCCTGACTTCGAATCAGTAGGTTGCGCGTTCGAGCCGCGCCGGGGGCGCCAGATGTACTAGGTTACAAATCCAACACCGCCACATATGCCGATCGAAACCCGAACTTTTGTCGGGTTATTGATTTAAGGTGCATTAAGGTGCAATTCATTTCAGTCCTTCTTTTGGACTTTTGTCTTCACTCGCGGAATTTCGACCAGGATCGGTGTTACCAGTTTATCCATGACGATTGCGGCCTCCCCCTGCATGTCATGGAACACATGAGCGTAGATATCCAGAGTAACACTTGGCTTTGAGTGTCCCAGCATACTGGACACCACAATAACTGGAACCTTATTATTCAAAAGAAGTGACGCTGCAGTGTGCCTCAAATCGTGGAAGCGCATTTTTGGTAAACCGGCCAGTTCCAGGATGCGATTGAAATCTATGCGCATGTTGCTAGCGTCTCCCGGTGTTCCCACAGAACTGGAGAAAACCAGATCCATATCATGCCAACGATCCCCTGCCCGTTCTCTTTGCATCGCCTGATAAGTTTTGTGGTGACGCAGTACATCCAGCGAACCCTCACCTAATTTGATGGTTCTTCTTCCGGCATTGGTTTTTGGCTCAGTAAAACTGCATCCTTGCCCGGGGACATACTGTTTCTGCCGTTGTACGTGCAGAACGCCCGCGTTCCATTGAATATCCGACCATTTCAATCCAAAGAGTTCACCCATGCGCATCCCGGTGGTGATCGCCAGGTGAAAGAAAGCATAATGGGGACTGTTCTGGGCGGCGACGAGAAATTGACCAACTTGATATGAATCCAACACCGTCATTTCATCATGAGAGTATCGCGGTAACGTGGCACCATGGGTCGGGTTGAAGATCACCAACCCGTAACGGACTGCTTTATCCAGCGAGGCGTGGAGGATGTTATGCACAACTTTGATCGTCCTTGGACCCAAACCTTTCTGCAACAATCCTGAGTAGAACTGCTCGATCTGGATCAATCGTAAATCCTTGAGTTTTTTGTCTCCCATTTCAGGCAGGATGTGCTTATTGATAATGGCAGCATACTGATGTGCAGTTTTGGGTCTCAAGGAAAGCCGGCGATTTTCCAACCAGCCAGGGAGATAATCCTTCAAGGTGGTAGTACTCCCTTTGAAGTCATAACCCTTGTCCAGCTCAGATTGCATGGTTCTGATCCATTCCAACGCTTCTGCTTTTGTTTCAGTGTTCTTGCTGATGCGCTGTCCTTGATGATAGATCTGTGCACGCCATTTCTTATTGGGTCTCTGAAAGATCGACCCTTCATTTCTTCCTCGGTGATTTTTAGCCATTTTCTTGACTCCTTTTTACAAAATCAAGAAAAGGCGACCTTGTTTCTTTTTTCGGCTGGTCTATCCAGTTGTTAAGGTACAAATGGTGCAATTGATAATCATTATATCGAAATCCGATCATGATGTTAATCCTGATGTTCACTAATCGACGCAGAGGAAGAATGGCACATTCCATTTGATCAATTGTCTGCCGGCTTATGCTTGTTGATAAATTCTTGCAAATCTCTCTCTGAAACGCGGACGGATTTACCAAATTTCACTACCTTAATATCCCCGCGTTGCATCATGCGATAGGCAAGTGCCCGGCTGATGTTGAGGACCTGGGCAACTTCATGCCCTTTAAGCAAACGGTTTTTTGATTCTGTTTCCATTTTCAATACTCCTTTTGATAATTTATGGATAAATAAACACAGACCAGCCAAACCATCCCTTAAGAGATTGGTTGGTCTGGTCTGTCGTTAATACAAATGTAAGTCTTGAACGAACCTTGTTTTCCTATCTGTATTCTTGGATCGCGCAACAATTGCGCAAAAGCACGACCAACAGTCCTAGCCTCTTGCGGAAGATTTAAGGTTTGAATCAGATCTTGTTTCATGAATTCCTGATTGGGATTGGCTTGAAGGTAATCAACCAAATCTTGATATATACGTTCCTGCTGACCGACCTCCTTTTGAAATTGCATACTGTTGGCGTCGGAAAATTTCAGCGTAATCTTCTGATCTTCTGAGACCAGTTGAAACCTCAAGGGCTTGGGTGGTTCAGCTTCACGCATTTTCTGGGGTTGGATCACGCGAATGGAGTTTGCTGCGGATGAATTTTCGTAATTTACAATAATGGCAGTATCCACAGAACCAAGGATGTCCGTGGATCCTCGAACCCGGTATGAAAAATCATTGCTGATTCCCTTGTTGAGATGGTGAATGAGAATAAAGGTTGTACCCAGTTGATTGGCGATTTCTCGCATCGAATTCATCAATGGCGACATCTCAGCGACTGAATTCTCATCTGCGCCGGGAGCAAATTTCGCCATGACATCAAAAATGACCACAGACACTCCCTGGCTTGAAATCCGTTGTTTGAGCGCCAGGACCTCATGTGGTTCTCGCAGACTGAGTGGAGAGAAATCAAAGGTCAGGTTGGCTGGGGGTTGAATCCCACGCGCATTGCAAAGCTTAAGCACGCGTGATCGCATTCCGCGGAAACTACCATCCAGAAAGTGATAGGTCACTTTTCCGAGCGGCACTGGTTGATCATTCCAGGCGAAACCAGTTGAGGCGATACCGATTGCCAGGTCCAGTGCAAGGAAACTCTTACCGGCTGCCGGCATACCGGCAATCAGATTAATCCCGCCTGCCATGATCCAATCCTTGAGAATCCAGGTCAATTCCCCCACCTCTGAGGAACAGAGTTGTTCTGCAGAATAAACCAGGCGTTCCGTATTCCCAGGTAAAGAAGAATAAGCTGTGACCAGGTTCCCCACATCCTCATGAAGATCCAAAAAGGATTTTTCACTGTATGCATTTTGCACGACCTTCATGGAAAGATCTGCAACCCGCCTTTTATTGGCTTTATCCTTGATAATTCGTGCATACGACTCAGCGTGAAGGGCTGTTGGTGTGTCTTGAATCATCTGAATGAGATAGGCGTCTTTCCCTACCTCTTCAAGCCAACCTTTGGAATTCAATCCATCAATCAAGGTAAGGTAATCGATATGCATCCCCTCTTCGATCAAATTCCGCATTACCTCCCAAATATGACGATTTCGGAGGAGATAGAAATCTTCAGGTTTGATGTATGAAGAGAAATCATTGAAGATCTCCGGCGCAAGAAGAACTGAACCGAGGAAGGCACGTTCTGCTTCCGTATTATTTGGTGGGGTTGGATCTGACATCAGTTGACTCCTGTTGTATATTGGAGTCGCTGAATTAAAAACGACCTGAAATGGATTTCCCATTTCAAGGTCGCTCCGACGATTTGATGTATGCCCTACGATATCAGCGACGGTTTATTTCTTATTCGATCACATAGACCCATTGTACAAATTAAATATCGCTTATCCTAGGGGGACAAATATAATATCGTATTGATTTCTCTTTCAGAATATCAGATTTATTTTGACGAATTAAGAGTGGTTTTTCGCTAGCAACTAACAATAATGAGTATATAATTATGATATACATTTTTCCCATTAAGGGGGGTCTAATGAAAAATGATTTGCCCCAAATTCTAACGATAGAAGAAGCTTCTGGATATCTGCGCATACCTCTTTCTACGCTATACAAATTAGCACAGGAAGGCAGGGTACCATGTCAGAAAGTTGGCCGGCATTGGCGATTTGATCAAGCAACATTAAAGGAGTGGATTGCTGGTAATAATTTATCTATTTATAGCAACAAAATCAGTATCGATGAAAGTCGATCTCATGAGGAATAACTTTACCGCAATCTATTAAGCATCATACTCAATAAATTTGCTTATCGAGAAGAGAGAACATGACCCCTAAAAACAACCCATCATTTGACTACGAAAAGAATCCAGAGAATTCTGATGAGATGGATTCCTCAGAATCGCTGGCAGAAAATCAACTTTACGATTACATTACCAACCAACCTGTAAAAGATACGCCAGTTGAAAGATTATTGCAGTCAGTTGCGCGCTCACTGGTGGATGAATATGATTTTGACCACACCCAACTCCAGCGGGATCATACGGTGACTTATGAGGTGTTTAACGAGCACGGGAAAACCAGCAAGGTGCGCCGCAAAATTGATATTGCAGTCTTTGCAGAAGGCGCTAATCGGGAAGATCAGGACAAAATCATACGCGTTTGCATCATCCAAGCACCTGGTACTAAAGCTGGGGATCCGCGTAAAGGTGTGTATTTATTAGAAGAAGTTCTTGGGGGTCTGAAAACTTGCGAGTACGGTTTATGGACCAATGGAACCGACTTGGTTTTCAAACAAAAACTTACCGGCGACTTACGATTGGAACCGGAATATGACGATCTTTACGATCTTCCTGGTAATGGTGAAACTGCTGATGATCTGGACAATCCTGATCGCCAGGTTGGACGGATCGCTACTGGTGATAACTTGCAGCGTGCCTTTGCGCGCGTGCATGATTACATCTATGGTAATCAAGGCTTAAAAAAAGACGCGGCTTTCTGGCAAGTACTTAATCTAATTTTTTGTAAGATTCATGATGAACGCAGTACTGGCCAGCGACGTTTTTGGGTCAAAGGCACAGAACGAAATAACCCGGAAGGCCAGGCGGCGATTGCAAAACGCATTAAAGAATTGTTTGAAGAAGTAAAACAAGATCCAAATTACAGCAGCATTTTTACCGAGCGCGACCAAATCGAACTAAACGACCGTGTTTTAGCGTTTGCGGTAGGTGAATTCAGCCGTTACACCCTACTTGAAACGGATGTCGATGTAAAAGGAGCCGCCTATGAAGAGATTACCTCTTCGATGCTCAAATCGCAGCGCGGACAGTTTTTTACTCCGACGAATGTAATTCGACTAATGATCGAAATGATGGATCCGGGTGGTGATGCAGATTTAACAAACGAAAATAACTGGCCGCGCATTCTGGATCCAGCCTGCGGTTCGGGTCGGTTCCTCACCTATGCATTGGATCACATCCGCCGAAAACTGGCAGCCCAATTATTTCCGGATGAACACCCTATGTTGCAGATATTGCGGATGGATCGAGACCCTAAATATAACAGCCTGGCACATGATTTTGCTGCCAAGTGCCTTTTTGGCATTGATTTCGACCCCGATCTGAAGCGCGCCGCTCGAATGAATATGATTCTCAACAACGACGGTCACGGTAATATTCTCTCGTTTAACTCGCTGGAATTCCCATTAATGGTAGCGGAAAGAACGCTGTCTGAGTTGAGCGGTCAATACGCTACTCATCCAATCAAAGACTCAACTGGTAGTAATGATATTACCGACGCCGTACGGGCGAGATTAGATGCCAACCTGGACACGATGGACTTCGTCTTCACTAATCCGCCATTTGGTGCAAAAATCCCGATTGATGATCCTCGCATTCTCAAACAGTTTGACCTGGGTCACCGCTGGATGAAAGACGAAGACCGCTGGGTTATGAAACCCGAATTACAAGCCCGTGTCGCCCCAGAAGTCCTTTTTGTAGAGCGATGTGTACAGTGGGTTAAACCTGGAACGGGCAAAGTAGCCATTGTTCTTCCAGACGGTATTCTGGGCAACCCAGATGCAGCATCGATCCGTTACTGGATTCTGACCCATTGCCAGGTGTTGGCTAGTGTGGATTTACCTGTTGAAGCCTTTTTACCACAAGTGGGAGTACAAGCCAGCCTACTATTCTTGCGGCGTAAATCGCAGGCTGAGATGGATGCAGAAGCAATGGGAACCCGACCGGATTACACTGTTTTCATGGCAGTTGCCGAAAAAGTTGGCCATGATAGGCGTGGAGTCACCCTTTACCAACGCGACGCTGATGGAGCAGAAATCATCTTTCAAGGAATTAGAACTAGCTTACGCCGAAGTAAAAATCGTCAATTACCAAAAACGATCGATACCCCGATACAGGATAAAAGGGTTGATGACAACCTACCGCTTATTGGAAAAGCGTATAAAAATTTTCTCAAAACAGGGCAGAATAAAGAATGATAACTGATATTTCGACCTCTACTGATCTCCTTTCAAATGGTTTTCGGTTGGATGCTGCCTATCATACAAGCGAAGGAATAAAAGCGTATCGTATTTTAAAAAATTGGTTATTGAGTGATACATTCCCAAATTCAAAAAGGAAACTGGATAGATTAGGCGATATTTCAACAATGTTTATCGGTGATTGGCTAAAAAGGATCTATGTAGATGATCCTGAACATGGTGCCTCTTATTTATCCGGAGATACAATGCTTCGGCAAAACCCTCTGGAGAGCGGAAAATTTCTTTCATTCCTTCATGGTGATTATATTGAACAATTGGCTCTCAAAGAACAGATGATTGTTATGACCTGTTCAGGAACAATTGGGAACCTTTTATACGTAAATTCAATCATGAAAGATTCTGTGGGTTCTCCAGACCTGCTCCGGATACTTGTAAAACCTGGGAAGATATTACCTGGCTATTTATACACATTTCTTTCAAGTATTATCGGAAAAGCATTAATTCATCAAGGGATTTACGGGGGAGTTATTCAACATATAGAAATCCCGTACTTAAATTCTCTTCCAATTCCACGCATTGACTCAAATATGGAAGAACAAATCGACCAATTAACCGAACAAGCAGCGAAATTACGGGTTGAGGCTGATCTACATCTACGCCGAACTCAAGATCGCTTTTATCAACAAGTTTTGGGTATTAATTCAAGGGATATATCTTGGAATTATCGAAACGAACATGCATTTGCAATTGGAACAACCCATTTTAATAATCAGTTCCATCGTTTAGATGCATTCCATCACGTCGGATATGTAGGTGAAGCGGAACAATATTTAATTAAAAAGATTCCTTTGGGCGAATTGATTGAAGCATTTCAACCACCAATGTTTAAACGCCCATATACCGACGAAAATGGCATTCCATTTTTAAGCGGCATCGATCTTTACAATTACTACCCTAAACCGCACATGTTTATTTCTCGAAAAATGGAACGATTAGAATCTTATATCGTGGAATCCGGAACGATTCTCGTTCAGAATGTTGGACAACGTTATGGTCTCTTTGGTCGTCCGACCATAATGCCAAAGCACCTTAGTAAATGCGCTATAACCCAACATCTTATGCGTGTTTATCCAAAAGATGCTCTTAATCGTGGATTTGTATTCATTTGGTTGTCAACTGAAATAGGCCGAAGATTATTATTGAAGAATTCATTCGGGACTTCGATGGGAGTACTATTTGAACGTTCATTTACCGAAATGTTTTGTCCTGATTGTTCAAATGATCTACGTCATTCTTTTGAGAAAGACTTAGAAACAATAGTTCAAATGCGAGATCATGCTAATGAATTGGAGGATCAGGCGCAAAGTATTTTGGCAAGCGGCCTTGAATTGGAGGAATGAAATGGCTTTACCAAATTGGGAAGTGGGTCTTATCGTATATGCTCCAATTACTGTAAATGGGTCTGTTCATCTGCGAGAGCCCAAAGGGTTCAGCTTACCCAATCCCTTTCAAAGTGACGTGAGGATTAATACAGTAAGTTCAGGTGTACAAGTTACTGCCACTGCGTATGCATCTAATATTCAAAATGCGCGTAAAGTAACTCAGGTTTTTGTTGGATACATGCTAGATACATTAACACTTAACGTTGACCTTCCCTTGTTTCTCAGTTATACCCAATCCCAAATCAATCGGGGTGAGAATTTTAATGAAAGGCGAATTGTTACTGAGCTAGAATGGCATAATGCTTTTCAAGAAGCAAGATTGTTATCTTTATCAGAACCTACATTTCTACGTGCTTTAGGATGGTATAGAAAAGGACTCTATACGGAAGATATTATGGATAGTTTTCTGGCTTATTGGAATGCAATAGAAATTGTTGCAGGAAAATACCATCCAATTAACGATAATACAAAAAAGGGGGTAAAAAGCCAAATTTGGGAGAGTTTTAAATTAGTTTGGGGGGATTGTGGAAATTGGCCTATCATCGCAGGTCAAACTAAATGGATTGATCAAAGTTATGAAACACGCAAAGACATTGCACATGGTATTCAACCTATTACCATTGATTTCGTCGAAAACCTCATTGAAAAAATACCTGTGATTCGTAAGATCGCGTATCAATTCTTAACTGTCTGGCGTGCTTCGCAACTTAACCCACAGGTACCTCCAGAATTACAAGCTCAGTACGGTTATTAAGAATTATGGCTAAACTTATTCAACTCTCCAATGCTCGCCCCGTCAATCCCTCTGAAGCTCAGGTGATCCATTACCTGGTAGAAAAGCTTCCTAATACTTACACCATTATCCCTAACGCAGAAATCACTCAACCTGGCAATCCACCTTATGAATACGATGCAATTGTCATTGCCCCTCACGCGGTTTTCGTGGTTGAAATCAAGCGTTGGCTGGGCGGCATTCAGGGAGACGACTTTACCTGGGTGATTGCAGGGCTGCACCACCGTCCGAACCCCTGGATTACTACCAATAGTAAAGCACGGGTGTTGAAAAGTACACTTGATCAGCGCATGCCTGGTGTTGGCCGCATTTGGGTAGATGCAGTAGTAGCAATCGTAGATGAAGCTGGAGGGTTGAATTTACGCGGAAATTGTCGCCAGCGGGTCTTTCGATACACAGACCTACCCGCTTTCCTGATGGATTCGGCAGCTTTGGAAGGAAAAGCTAGTGATCTACGCCCGCTGCGGGGCAATTTGGAAACTGCCGTTCAGCATGCTGCTCGTGGACGACAAGCAGGTCCCTTGCTGTATGGCAATTACAGAGTGCTTGAGACGTTATCGCGGCGAGACCTTGTTTCTGAATTCTTAGCGCGCAATTTACTTCTTCCGGATAGTCCACCGGTGAGGTTGCGAGTTTTCTCCTATAACCCTTATCTTCCAGCAGACCAATTGGAAAATCACAAAGCGCTGTTGCGCCGTGAAGCTGAAGCTCTGCAGAAAATCGGATACCATCCCAACCTGATTGCTCTCCGCAGTTTCGAAACCGCACCCGAAGATCCTAACCTGTTTTTGGAAGTAACCGACTGGTCAGAAGGCGGCACCTTGCGTACATTAATGAACGGTACATCACCGCTTTCACTGGAGCGCAAACTTGAATTGGCGATTGGGATCGCTGCCGGTTTGAAGGCAGCCCATGCTGCCGGCGTGATCCATCGTGATTTGCGGCCAGAGAATATTCTGATTGGGTCCGACGGCGCTCCACGATTGATGAACTTTGAGCATGCCCGGTTGGAAACGCCTGGTGCACAAACCGTTGGTTTCAAAGAACCGGAACCAGGAATTTCCCAGGCGTACATGGCTCCAGAATTGAGTTTACAGAACCCGGTGGTAACCCCATCTTCGGATCTATACAGCTTGGGGATGATCTTATTCGAGTTGTTAGTTGGAGATGTTTTGTATAACAATCCACAACAAGCGTTGACTTCTCCAAAAACCTGTACTCGTTTATTAGATTTCGTAAATGATATACCTCTTGATCTAGACGAATTGGTTTGTTCGCTTGTTCAAGTGGATGCTCAAAAAAGACCACAAGAAACAATATCTGTCTATGACCTGTTAGTAAAAATAAATAAAAAACCCTCTGGGACACCTCAACCCACAGAACCGATAGAACCTGTTGCACCGGAAAACCCAGTAAATGAGACGATCGACCCGGCAGTATATAAAGTGGGTGATCTGATCGATGGTAAGTATCAGGTTCAAAAGGTATTAAATGCGGGTGGCTTTGGTCAAGTTTACAAAGTATATGATGGTATCTTTGAAAAAACTTATGCTCTAAAAATATTCACTACCCCTAATCTATCCCTAGAGTCTTTACAAGCAGAAGCCAGTGCCCTAATAAGATTAGATCATCCAAATATTGTCAAAGTATTAAACTGGGGTCGTCTTCCACAAAGTGGCCGGTTTTATATGGTCAGCGAATTTGTTGAGGGTGATGAACTAACACATTTCATTACCCCAGATCAACGGCTTTCCGCTCGAGAAGCAGTCCAGATCATTATTGATTTATTGAGTGCGTTGGAATACTTACACCCAAAAGTGGATCGCATTGAGGAACTTCGCGAAAAGACCTCTCAAGGAGAGATCACCGGTGAAGAATATGAGGAATTTAATCGCCTCCAACAAGAAGGTTGGCTGCATCGAGATATTAAACCGAATAATCTGATGCTTTCGCCGACAGGCATTAAATTGATAGATTTCAATATTGCTGCCCGAGCCAGTCAGGCAGGAAACACAGTCATTGGTACACCTGGCTATATGCTACCCTCGGTTGGCATGATTCGCTGGACCACAGAGGGTGATTTATTTGCCACAGCGGTTGTCCTTTATGAATTAATTACCGGGCATCACCCTTATCCAGATAGTAATCCGGGTAGCGAAGAAGCGACAGATCCACGCGTATATGTTCCGGAACTCAACCCCAAGTTTGCAGAGTTGTTGAAACGAGCGGTCTCTTGTAACGATACGGTTCATTATCACAGCGCCCGACGTTTCCGCTCCGATTTATTCGATCTAGGAAGTGATTATCTACAAGCCATTCCTGTAACAGTTAGTCCCTCGGATATTCAGCTTGAACCCGATGAAATCGGTAGAATTAACTACAATCCTTATGTCACCCGTTTGCTCAAGTTATATTCTCAAGCCCGTTTGGATAATAGTGGTACACGTGGTTTGGATGATATTGCTCGGATGACTTATGTTCAAACCCGTTTGGATCAAGCCTTACAACCCGCTATTTTGGATGGACAGTATCGATTAGTGATAATCACTGGTAATGCGGGTGATGGTAAAACAGCATTTATTCAGAGTTTGGAAAAAGCAGTCGAAGGGTTGGGAGGAAGTATTGAGCATCCTACTTCGAATTCAAGTCGTTTCAATCACCGTGGAATGCAATTTATTGCAAATTACGATGGTTCACAAGATGAAGGTGCTGAACGTGCAAACGATCAGGTTCTAAATGAATTTTTTACTGTCTTTGGGGATATTGGTTTTTCAAGTATCAGTTCTGCAACGCCGGTTCACCTGATCGCAATTAACGAAGGCCGATTGGTAGACTTCTTTAGCGATCTCTGGTCTACAAATAGTGGAGAAATGACTACCACTAGCCATTTCCATCAACTCGGCGCTTGTATTCAGAGATTCTTTGAAAAAGGCGGTGAAGACCCCGAACTACCTCAATGGATGTTGATCGTTGATCTAAATCAACGCTCGGTTGTTGCTCCTGACTCAGATCAAGACGGTGCCTCCATATTTGACCGCCAACTTCAAGCATTCCTCAAACCTGAATTTTGGAACCCTTGCCAGGATTGCGCGTTTCAAACGAGATGCTTTATCAAGTATAACGTTGATACTTTTTCTGATTCTGTTTCTGGACCGGCTGTGCGTGCACGTGTTCGAACCCTTTTCGAGATTATCCATTTACGCCGGCAGTTGCATATCACCATGCGTGATCTTCGATCAGCATTATCCTGGATGCTCTTTCGCGATCAGAGTTGCTTAGACATTGAAGAAAAAACTAGTAATAATTATTCACCGAAGGAACGGTTGAATTGGTTTTACTATACCGCCTTTGGCAATATGAAGGAGGATGCAGTCAATTACCCGAGCGCAGACCGCCTTGTTCGCCTCCTGCGACAAATCAACCCCGCTAGAGTTTCCAATCCTGAACTAGATCGAATACTGTACTTTAAAGGGCTAAAAGGTCTACCCTCACTATCCTTTGAAAATCGAAGCAGCATTGTAGAAAATGAAATAACCTCTTGGATACTGCCGTCTACATGGCAATCTGCGCAGCAACCAGAGTTAACTGCGGAACATCTACAACGGAATGAGCTTCTCCGCCAGGTAGCATTTTTTGAACGCCGCGATCAAGGTTGGTTGGAAATGTTGCCTTATCGTCACTTGGACGATTTTAAGCAAGCTGCACAGAATCAAAAACCTAAGGATTTGAAGCGCAAAGTGGCTCGTGGTTTTTCATTTGTTGAAGGAGCACGTAGCCAAGGATTGACAGAGGGTTTTGTCTGTATCCGTGCAGGTCAAAATGTCAAAGCGCGTGTACGTTCTTTCCGCCTCTTCCCTTTAGCTGATTTTGAAATTCAAATACCTCCTTTTCAAGGTGATCATTATCTAGAGTACACCAATCAACATTTTACATTTGTTCATGATCCAAACGATTCCAAAAAGAAGATCTCGAATTCACGTAAAGCGGATCTTACCGTTTCCTTAGATTTATTAGAATTATTGGAAGAAATCAACGGTGGGTATATTCCATCCCCAGATGACATCAGCGGAATATTCATAAACCTACTTACATTTAAAAATGCACTGGCGCACTTGCCATATAACCGTGTTTTGCTAACCCGCGACGACAAACGCTACTATGAATTGACCCAAGGGGATCAAGCCAAATTGCGTTTGCAGGTCTGGCAACCAGAAGGTCAGGTTTCTAATGAAAATTGAACGCCGCGATTACGAATTTAACAACCCCCGAATCTGCCACTTACAACCCAAACAGATTGAGTTAGACCGTGTGTTAATTAATTTATATATGCTTCTAAAATATAATGGTCAGCGTCCCGTTTCAAGAGCTGGACGGCGAGATGTAGACCTGAAATTCATCATGGAACAGCTTCTCAGCCAGCATCCAGATAAGTTGCAAGGTTTTGCTGAATATCCCGATATTGTTCAAGATTGGATACATAGCGATTTACTTGATTTGGTTTTTCGAGGTAATTCAGATAAAGAGAAAGTTGCCGCGCCTCTTCCTTTACATTTGAACGCCTATAAATTACGTAATCCTGCTCAAGCCAGAGACTATCAAGGGGCTGAACATTTATTTAGCATGATGCAAGCTGCCGACCCAGGTTTAATCAGCCGATTAAAAGACTTTTTGGGGCAAGGAATGGATCCCACAGGTGGGTATGATAAATATGATGGTGAAACCCACCTTGACTTAGATACCCTGATGATTGTCCATATGGTAGATAACCCGGTTTTTAGAGAGAACCCAAGCAGTGTTCACGACAATCTTGAATCTCCACTATGTTTAGGTCAAGCGCGTTTATTATGTGACGATCTCCGTCGCCTATTAGTGTATGAGAAATATGTACCTAGATCAGTGATGATTGGTTATCTGCGAACTGCCATTGGTTTTCATCTTGGTTTGTACCTATTGCGTTTGTTTCATCAACTTAATGGATGGGTTCAAGATAAAAATGCTCATCCAGATTGCCTTAATTGTCCAGTGATACCAAGCCAGCCCAAGCCTTTTTTAGCTTGCCCGTATGCATTCCAGAATCCGGATGCTGGGGATCGCTCCTCGGTTCCTGAAATCATCGTGGATATGGGCGATGATCATACTAGCCACATGGCCCAAATTGCGATGGATAATTGTGCAACAGCTTATGACTCGATGAACGATTATATTCACTCGGTATTTTTAGTAAATCAATTACTTCAGTATACAAAAAGTAGTGTTTACCAAAAAAAATATTCAAATGCACAACCTCAAACAGTGGCTGAAGTTCTTCGCTTGTTAAACTCTCCTGTGGATGGCATGTCTGAGTATTTTGGTCAAAGAATCGATTCAATCTTGCCTACCGGTGCAGATGAAGAGCGTCCTGAAGTACGATCTATACACGAAATGAAAGATTTGCCACTCTGGGAGACTTTTGTTGAATTGATATCGTTGGAACGAACTATAAATTACCGACGCGAGCTAACTCGACAATTGGATTCAGTCTTTATGAAAAACCAAGATACTTGTTTGCTACGCCAGGGTAAAGGCAAAAGTAATCGTAGACGTTGGTATTTGGGTAGTCGTTTATTGGAATTTCTAGTCCAGATCGCTGTTCTACAACCTGAAGGAACTGGAGCAGGTGTCCATTTTACATCCCGCTCAATTTTGATTGATGATTTCACAATTTGGTTGCGAGAACGTTACGGTCTGGTTATCCTGCCAAATAAGCTTGATGCTTCTATTGAAGATAACAAATCATTTAATCAAAACTTGAACAATCTCAAACGTCGCTTACGAGAAATTGGATTCTACACTGATTTGAGTGATGCTTATAACACCCAAACGATTCGACCTCGTTATCCAATTGACGGTCTGGAGTAATTTTATGCAGTCAGTTTTAGAAATCACACAAAAGGAACAAAACGAAGTATTAGCTGGTGCGGTTAAGGAATTAATAACACCAGTTTTAAAATCAAGTCGTCCTGGCCATTGTTTGCGAATTAGTTCGCTCTCTGAACCGGTGATGCGGCAAGTATGTGATGAAATAAATGAAATTGGTTTGAATGCAGATATTGTCTATATCCTCAATCCCCGCCAGAAAGCTGAATATTCATGGCAGATCACCTCAACTCGCCTTATTGAGTTACGTAATGAGGAAAAGAGAGCATTGTTAGCATTTATTCCACCAGGCTTGAAAGCTGCTGCGGAAGATTCGTTCGATGTAAGTACTTTTAAAGAGATCGAATTAGGTTCAATACCCGAAAAGATACTTCAAAATCAAAGGCAACAGCTTCCAAGTGAGCTTGCCGCAATGATTGATCGGGTAATCAGTTACTTAGGAAGAGAATCAAATATCGAGGTAGATGATCTAATCCGTTATTACCTAACCGTTCTAAAGAACAATGCTCAACCTGAAAGTGCTGGAGGGGCTCTCTACCAATTGAGCCTTATCCCTGATTTCTTACTCTATCAAAATCCAGCATTAATCGAAGTTAGATTGGCTCGTAACCTTGATTCTTGGCATATTTTGCAAGATAGCGATATCTCATTGCTCTCCAGAATTCACAATTTGCGTTTAATGCCAAACAGTCTGCAATCCGATTTGTATAAATATTTAAATTCCAAACGCGTCCAAGATATTCGTGGTTGGGGAAATGAACTTGCCAATGATCCTGCATTACATCGTTTATGTTTCGATCAATGGCCATTTGAAGGTGGCCAAGGTAATACAAAAATCTTGATTTTTGTTGAAGAATTGGGGTTGAAAGCTCACGATGAAGACCAACCCGTTGGTCCGAATAATCCCCCTTACTTAGACGTAAACAAAGCGCCATCCATCAAAGTGAGCTGGTCTACTGATCCAAAACCTAATCTTGTCCCTGACGTAAAATATTTACGAATAGAAATAATTGGGACAGATGGCGACCTTGTAGCATGGGAAAGTAAGAATATTCCAGCCAGTTCTAATTCCAAGAAAATCAATGTTAAAGATTTTCGCGATATTGTTGAGGACGGCTTGTATTATTTCCGTGTACGTGCTTATTCTGAAGGCGGGGAATTGCTGAATTTTGAAGATGGGGCTGCCTAAAAAGTAGGCAAGAACACAGGAAACAATAAAAAAAGAAACTGGCGGGTTATGCAGCCGCCAGTTTTGCTATATTATGGGCAATAGAGAGGATTCCCCACTCAATATTTAC